>NZ_JBHXRW010000002.1:233908-321303 GCF_042716635.1 Streptomyces sp. NPDC058664
GGGGCGCCCGGGGTCTTTCTAGATAGCGGGGTGGCGCCGCCTGGGGTCGCCCCCCGCCCGGGCGCCCCTCGGTGTGCTCCGGTGCGGAGCGGGGTAACGCTACTGGTTCTGGTTCTCGCCGCGGTAGAACTCGAAGACCCAGCCGAAGAGGCCGACCAGGATCAGCGGGGCGGAGAAGTACAGGATCCACCAGCCCATCGCGATGGCGAGGAAGGCGAGCGCACCGCCGATGCCCAGCGAGAGCGGCTGCCAGCTGTGCGGGGCGAAGAAGCCCACTTCACCGGCCTCGTCCGCGACGTCGGCCTCCTTGTCGTCCTGTGCCATGGCGTCGACACGCTTGGCCGTGAAGGCCAGGTAGTAGCCGATCATGATGGCCAGGCCGAAGGCCAGGAAGAGCGCCGTCGTGCCGACCGGCTCCTTGGACCAGACGCCGTACAGGATCGCCATGGCAAGGATGAAGACGCTCAGCCAGATGAACATCTTGCCCTGGATCTTCACTTGCCGGCCTCCTTGCTGCCCGCGAGGGCCTCGGCAGCGTGCCCCTTGTTCTCGAGCTGGTCGAGAGCGGCGATCTCAGGGTGGTGCAGGTCGAACGCCGGGGATTCGGAGCGGATCCGCGGCAGGGTGAGGAAGTTGTGCCGCGGCGGCGGGCAGGACGTCGCCCACTCGAGCGAACGGCCGTAGCCCCACGGGTCGTCGACCTCGATCTTCTTGCCGTACTTGGCGGTCTTCCAGACGTTGTACATGAACGGCAGGATCGACAGGCCGAGCAGGAAGGAGGAGATCGTCGAGATCGTGTTCAGCGCGGTGAAGCCGTCGGCGTCGAGGTAGTCCGCGTAACGACGCGGCATGCCCTCGGCACCGAGCCAGTGCTGCACCAGGAAGGTGCCGTGGAAGCCGATGAACAGCGTCCAGAACGTCATCTTGCCGAGCCGCTCGTCCAGCATCTTGCCGGTGAACTTCGGCCACCAGAAGTGGAAGCCGGCGAACATCGCGAAGACCACGGTGCCGAAGACGACGTAGTGGAAGTGCGCGACGACGAAGTACGAGTCGGAGACGTGGAAGTCCATCGGAGGCGAGGCCAGGATGACGCCCGTCAGACCACCGAAGGTGAAGGTGATCAGGAAGCCGATCGTCCAGAGCATCGGTGTCTCGAAGGACAACGAGCCCTTCCACATCGTTCCGATCCAGTTGAAGAACTTCACGCCCGTCGGTACGGCGATGAGGAACGTCATGAAGGAGAAGAACGGCAGGAGCACGCCGCCCGTGACGTACATGTGGTGCGCCCACACCGTCACGGACAGACCGGCGATCGCGATGGTCGCGGCCACCAGACCGATGTAGCCGAACATCGGCTTGCGGCTGAAGACCGGGATGACCTCGGAGACGATGCCGAAGAACGGCAGCGCGATGATGTACACCTCAGGGTGTCCGAAGAACCAGAAGAGGTGCTGCCAGAGCAGCGCTCCACCGTTGGACGCGTCGAAGATGTGCGCACCGAACTTGCGGTCCGCCTCCAGGGCGAACAGCGCGGCCGCCAGGACCGGGAAGGCGAGCAGGACCAGGACACCGGTCAGCAGCACGTTCCAGGTGAAGATCGGCATGCGGAACATCGTCATGCCGGGAGCGCGCATGCAGATGATCGTGGTGATGAAGTTGACCGAACCGAGGATCGTGCCGAAGCCGGAGAAGGCCAGACCCATGATCCACATGTCGGCGCCGACGCCCGGCGAGCGGACGGCGTCCGACAGCGGGGAGTAGGCGAACCAGCCGAAGTCGGCCGCACCCTGCGGGGTGAGGAAGCCGGCCACCGCGATGATCGAGCCGAACAGGTACAGCCAGTAGGCGAACATGTTCAGCCGCGGGAACGCCACGTCGGGCGCGCCGATCTGCAGCGGCATGATCCAGTTCGCGAATCCGGCGAACAGCGGCGTCGCGAACATCAGCAGCATGATCGTGCCGTGCATCGTGAACGCCTGGTTGAACTGCTCGTTCGACATGATCTGCGTACCCGGACGGGCCAGCTCGGCGCGCATGAAGAGCGCCATGAGTCCGCCGATGCAGAAGAAGACGAACGACGTGACCAGGTAGAGCGTGCCGATCGTCTTGTGGTCGGTGGTGGTCAGCCACTTGACCACGACATTGCCGGGCTGCTTGCGCCGTACGGGCAGCTCGTTCTCGTACGAGTCCTCAGCTGCGGCGGCACCCTGGGTTTCGTTGTGGATGCTCACAGTTGGTTCTTCTCCGCATTCCTGGCCGGGTCCGTCTGCTCGATGCCAGACGGGATGTAGCCGGTCTGCCCCTTCTCGGCCAGCTCCTTCAGGTGCTGCTGGTAGCGCTCCGGGGAGACCACCTTGACGTTGAAGAGCATCCGGGAGTGGTCGACACCGCACAGCTCGGCGCACTTGCCGAGGAAGGTGCCTTCCTGCGTCGGGGTCACCTCGAAGGAGTTCGTGTGACCCGGGATGACGTCCTGCTTCATGAGGAAGGGGACCACCCAGAAGGAGTGGATGACGTCACGCGAGGTCAGGACGAACCGGACCTTCTCGCCCTTCGGCAGCCACAGGGTCGGGCCCGGGTTGCCGGTCTGCGGGTTGCGGTCGCCGGGGATACCGGCGTCGTAGACACCGCCGGCGTTCTCCGGGAAGTCCTTGAGGAACTTGTCCGGGATCGAGGCGAGGTTCTTGTCCGTCTTGGCGTCGCCCGTCACACCGGGCACGTTCTCGACGTAGTTGAAGGCCCAGCTCCACTGGTAGCCGACCACGTTGACCGTGTGCGCCGGCTTCGGGGTGAGCTCGAGGAGCTTCGACTCGTCGCGTGCGGTGAAGTAGAAGAGCACCGAGACGATGATGAGGGGGGTGACCGTGTACAGCGCCTCGATGGGCATGTTGTAACGGGTCTGCGGAGGTACCTCGACCTTGGTCCGGCTGCGCCGGTGGAAGATGACGGCCCAGAGGATCAGGCCCCACACCAGGATTCCGGTGATCAGAGCGGCAGCCCACGAGCCCTGCCACAGGGAGAGGATCCGAGGAGCCTCTTCCGTGACGGGGGTGGGCATTCCAAGGCGGGGGAAGTCTTCCCAGTTGTACGAGCAGCCGGTGGCTGTCGCCAGGATCAGGCCCGCAGTCAGCACCTGCGGCAGCTTCCGCCGCATCGGGCGCCGCGACGAGCGGTCGGAGCCGTTGGGACTCACGTAGCGCCTTCCCGAGAGTCTCGGCCCGCGCTTGGTCGGCCACGGCCGTCCGTCTCGCTGGTCGGTCGCCGCCCCGTGCCGCGGGCAGGGGTTTGGATGTTTATGCGGACCAAACCCTACTGGACGCTATTTGGGGTCGCGCGGGGAGGGTGCCCAACGCGCCGTCCAAGTCCCCGAAGGGGTGGACCCGGGGGTTCCGGAGGGAGGCCGGACGCGTCCGTTCGGCCGCCTGCCGGTGCGCCACGCCCCCCTTCTGACGAGGGCTCATGGGGGGGCGAGGCGGGGGATGCGGGGGGGCGAGTGGGGTGGGCGTGGTGGGGCGCCGGGCCGGGTGCGGTGGAGCACCGGGCCCGGGCGTGGCGGGCTGTCCGGCCCGGGGGAGGCGGGTTGTCCGGCCCGGGGGAGGCGGGTTGTCGGGTCCGGGGAAGGGTGGGCTGTCGGGTCCGGGCCCGGCGAGGGCCCGCGCGGCCGGTGCGGTGGGGCCCCGGGCCCGGGTTGCGGCGGGCTGTCGGTTCCGGGGCGGCAAGGGCCCGCGCCCTGGCGCGGCGGGGTCCCGGGCCCTGGCGCCCTGGTGCGGTGGGGACCCGGACCCTGGTGCGGTGGGGGTGCCGGGGTGGGCCGGGGGCAGGCTCTACCGTGGATGGATGCCGTACTTCGACGCCGCGTCCGCCGCCCCGCTGCACCCCGTCGCCCGTCAGGCGCTGCTCGCCTCCCTGGACGAGGGCTGGGCCGATCCGGCCCGGCTGTACCGGGAGGGCAGGCGGGCCCGGCTGCTCCTCGACGCGGCGCGGGAGGCCGCGGCGGAGGCCGTGGGCTGCCGCCCGGACGAGCTGGTGTTCACTCCTTCGGGGACGCGCGCGGTTCACACGGGGATCTCCGGGGCCCTCGCGGCGCGTCGGCGTGTCGGAAACCGGCTCGTGGTCTCCGCGGTCGAACACTCCTCCGTCCTGCACGCGGCCGAGACGCACACGGCGGCCGGCGGCACCGTGACCGAGGTGCCGGTGGCGCGGTCCGGGGCGGTCGACGCGGCCGTCTTCGCGGCGGCCCTCGGCCCCGGGACGGCCCTGGCGTGCCTCCAGTCGGCCAACCACGAGGTCGGGACCGAGCAGCCGGTGGCGGAGGTCGCCGAGGCCTGCCGGGCGGCGGGCGTGCCGCTGCTCGTGGACGCGGCGCAGTCGCTGGGCTGGGGGCCGGTGGACGGCGGCTGGTCGCTCCTCGCGGCGAGCGCGCACAAGTGGGGCGGTCCGGCGGGGGTGGGGCTGCTCGCCGTGCGCAAGGGGGTCCGGTTCGCGCCGCAAGGCCCCTCGGACGAACGCGAGTCGGGACGGGCGCCCGGCTTCGAGAACCTGCCGGCGATCGTGGCGGCGGCGGCCTCGCTGCGGGCGGTCCGGGCGGAGGCGGCGGCCGAGGGAGCACGGCTGCGGGCCCTGGTGGACCGGATCCGGGCGCGGGTGCCGGAGCTCGTACCGGACGTGGAAGTGGTGGGTGACCCGGTGCGCCGGCTCCCGCACCTGGTCACCTTCTCCTGTCTGTACGTCGACGGGGAGACGCTCCTCCACGAGCTGGACCGGGAGGGTTTCTCCGTTTCGTCCGGTTCGTCGTGTACGAGTTCCACGCTGACGCCCAGCCATGTGCTGCGGGCGATGGGGGTGCTGAGCGAGGGGAACGTCCGGGTGTCCCTGCCGGCCGGCACCGCGGCGGGGGACGTGGACGGCTTCCTCGACGTCCTGCCGAGGGTGGTCGCGGGGGTACGGGAGCGGCTCGGCGCGCCGGCCGCTTCGGCGGCCCCGGCGGGCGCGTCCGGGCCGCTCGTCGTGGACGCCCTGGGCAAGCGCTGCCCCATCCCGGTGATCGAACTGGCGAAGGTGTTCGGAGAGGTCCCCGTGGGCGCCACGGTGACGATCCTGTCGGACGACGAGGCGGCGCGTCTGGACATTCCGGCGTGGTGCGAGATGCGGGGGCAGGAGTACGTGGGCGAGGAGGCGTCGCCTCGGGGCGGCTCGGCGTACGTGGTGCGGCGGGTGGCCTGATCCCCGGCCGCCCGCGCCCGGTCGCCGCCCGCTGCGCCGGGCCCCTGCCTGCCCCGCGGGCCCTCGCCCCGCTGGGCCGGGCCCCCCGTGTGGGGGGGGCGGGCCGGGTCCCCCACCCCCCGTGTGGGCAATCGTCCCGCAGGGCGGGACGGGTGGGCACACGGGACGGCGCCCTCGGCAGGCGCCTCCGCCCCTTGCGCCTGAACCCTCACCACCAGCGGCGGTGCACCCGGGGTGCGGGCTGCACGAACTGTGCGGCGCCCACCGGGTGCGGGTTCGGGCGCGAAAGCCTGGGCCCGGCAAGGGGGCACCGTTCCGTTGTGCCCACCCTCCCCCAAGCTCCCGGCTTCGCTCGAGCAGGGGGGACCCCCATCGCCCCAGCGGAACAGATGCCCACAACGGGGTGAGCGCCGCCCAGCGGGACGCGTGTCCGCAGCGGGGTGGGCGCCGGCCGGCGGAACGGATGCCCGCGACGGGGTGGGCGAGGGTGGGTGGGCGTCGCGCCCCGCCGGGCGGGTGGGACCGCTCGGCGGAACCGTTGCCCACGGCGGGGTGGGTGGGGCCGGTCGGGGTCAGGGGAGGTGGGGCTGGACCTCCGTGGCGGCGTCCTCGCCGTACGCCTTCGTGAAGCGCTCCATGAAGTTGGCGCGCCGCAGCGTGTACTCCTGGGTGCCCAGGGTCTCGATGACGAGGGTGGCGAGCATGCAGCCGACCTGCGCGGCGCGCTCCAGGCCGACGCCCCAGGACAGCCCGGTCAGGAAGCCCGCGCGGAACGCGTCGCCGACGCCGGTCGGGTCGACCTTGGCGGTCTCCTCGGGGCAGCCGACCTCGATCGGGGTGTCGCCGACGCGCTCGATGCGGACACCGCGCGAGCCGAGCGTGGTGACCCGGTGGCCGACGCGGGAGAGGATCTCGGCGTCGGTCCAGCCCGTCTTGGACTCGATGAGGCCCTTCTCGTACTCGTTGGAGAAGAGGTAGGTGGCCCCGTCGAGGAGGGTGCGGATCTCCTCGCCGTCCATGCGGGCGATCTGCTGCGAGAAGTCGGCGGCGAAGGGGATCTCCCGCGTCTTGCACTCCTCCGTGTGGCGGAGCATCGCCTCGGGGTCGTCGGCGCCGATGAGGACCAGGTCGAGTCCGCCCACGCGGTCGGCGACGGCCTTGAGCTCGATCAGCCGGGCCTCGCTCATCGCGCCGGTGTAGAAGGAGCCGATCTGGTTGTGGTCCTTGTCGGTGGTGCAGACGAAGCGGGCGGTGTGCAGGACCTCGGAGATCCGCACGGAGCCGGTGTCGACGCCGTGCCGGTCGAGCCAGCCGCGGTACTCGTCGAAGTCGTATCCGGCGGCGCCCACGAGGATCGGGTTCCCGCCGAGCTGGCCCATGCCGAAGCAGATGTTGGGGCCGACGCCGCCGCGGCGGACGTCGAGGTTGTCGACGAGGAAGGAGAGGGACACCGTGTGGAGCTGGTCGGCCACGAGCTGGTCGGCGAACCGGCCGGGGAAGGTCATGAGGTGGTCGGTGGCGATGGAGCCGGTGACTGCGATACGCACGGCGGGGTGCTCCTGCGGGATTCGATAGGGGCGCGCGGGGCGCCGGTGAGCGACAGTTCACGCTACCGGGTGGGGCGCTCCCTGCCGAACAGTGGAAACTACCCCAGAGTAGGCCTTTTCTCCGGAGTGGTGCGGTGCATACGGTGCGCCCATGACCATGCATCCCGCTCCTCGTGAGCGACACGAGTCCGAGCTGAGCCTCGCGCAGCTGTGCGGTGACGGTGCCCGGATGGCCCCCCACTGGGTCACTCCGGTCTCTCCCGCGCCCGCTCCGGTCTCCCCCGCGCTGATCCACGGGGTCGTGGTTCCGGCGGCCTCGGCACGGCTGATCGACGCCACCGCGGAATACGGGGGCTGACGGACGGAACCGCCGGCCCGTCCGCTCCGTCCCATCGGCGTCCGGTCGAGACGAGGGAGCGTTACGGTGAGCGGTACGGAGAGCGTACGGAGGCGACGGAGCGTCCTGGCCGCCTCGGTGGCGGCGGGTGTGCTGCTCGCCGGGGGCGGTGGCGTCTACCTGGCCACCGCGGCGTCCGGCGGCGGTGACGGCCCCGCCACCCGGGCCGCCGACGCGGCCGGGCCGCCCCCGCCGCTGAGCCTGGAGGGCGACGGTGGCAGCGGCACGCGGGGCGGTCCCGGGATCGCGCCCGGCGAGCCGGATCCCGGAGGCGGCCCGAGCGGGACCGTCTACACAGCCAAGGGCCCACTCCCCCAAGGGCCCTCCTCGGCCGCGGTCCACCGGCCCGAGGGCCTGGTCACCTCGGCGGAGGTGACCAGGCTGGCCGAAGCCCTGGGCATCTCCGGGAGTCCCTCCCTGGTCGGCGAGGTGTGGACGATCCGCCCCGAGAAGGACGGTTCGGGGCCCCGCCTCGACGTGGCGCGGAAGGCGCCGGGGAACTGGACGTACTCCTGGTACGACGGCGGCCCGGCCGGCGACACCTGCCTGAAGGGCAGGGCGTGTCCGCCGCCGGGAGAGACGAAGCCCTCGCCGGGCGGTACGCCGCTGAGCGAGGCCGCGGCGAAGGCGGCGGCCGCTCCCGTCCTGAAGGCGCTCGGCCAGGACGACGCGAAGGTCACCGCGACCCAGGTGATGAACGGTTCGGTACGGGTGGTCAACGCCGATCCGGTGATCGGCGGGCTGCCCACCTACGGCTGGTCCACGGGGCTGCACATCGCGCGGGACGGCCGGACGGTCGCCGGGAGCGGGATGCTCAAGGAGCCGGCCGAGGGGGCCGTGTATCCGGTGACCGGAGCGGCGAAGGCGCTCGCCGAGCTGAACGAGGACTCCAAGGGCACCGGTCCGATCGGCATCGGGGGCTGCGCCACCGCGCCGCCGGCCGGCGAGGTGCCCGACGCCGGACGGCCGGACGTCGGGACCGGCCAGGAGCCGGCGCCGGGGAACGCCGCCCCGACCCCGCCCTGCCAGACGATCGTGGACCGGGTGGCCCCGGAGCAGGTTCCGGTGACGGGCGCCGTGTTCGGCCTGGCCGCGCGGGACGTGGACGGCGGGCGGCTGCTCGTACCGTCGTGGCTGTTCACGGCGGACCCGGCGGACGGGGCGCCGTACACGGTGGTGCGGACGGCGGTGACGCCGGAGTTCCTGGCGCCGCCGGCGAAGCCCTCGCCGACGCCGACGCCGTCTCCCGAGGACGGTACGGCGCCGGTGCGGCAGGTCGAGTCGTTCCGGACGGACGAGGCCGGGCGGAAGCTGACGGTCACCTTCTGGGGCGGGGTGTGCAGCACGTACACCGTCACCGCCGACGAGCGTTCCGACCGGGTCGTCGTCCGGGTGTCGGAGGCTCCGACCGATCCGGACAAGGTGTGCATCGCGATCGCCGTGGAGGTCACGAAGACGGTGACGCTCGACGCTCCGCTCGGCTCGCGGCCGGTGGTCGACGGGGCGAGCGGGGAGGCGGTGCCCCGCCGCTGAGCCCCGTGGGACATGCGTGAGGGCGGCGGCCCGGGGGTTCCCGGGCCGCCGCCCTCACGTATGCGCCCCGGCCGGTGCGGCTCGACCGATGGTGCTCGGCCGGTACCGCTCAGCCGCTACGCCCTAGCTGAACGAGTCGCCGCAGGCGCAGGAGCCCGTGGCGTTCGGGTTGTCGATGGTGAAGCCCTGCTTCTCGATGGTGTCGACGAAGTCGATCGAGGCGCCGCCGAGGTACGGAGCGCTCATCCGGTCGGTGACGACCTTGACGCCGTCGAAGTCCTTCACGACGTCGCCGTCGAGCGAGCGCTCGTCGAAGAACAGCTGGTAACGCAGGCCGGAGCAGCCGCCGGGCTGAACGGCGACGCGCAGGGCCAGGTCCTCGCGGCCTTCCTGGTCGAGGAGGGCCTTGACCTTGGCCGCGGCGGCGTCGGACAGGAGGATGCCGTCGCTGACAGTGGTCTTCTCGTCCGATACGGACATCTGCTTCTCTCCCGGTGTGTACGGAGACTGCTTGCCGACGGTTGCAACCGACGGTGCCCCGGATTCATTCCGGGCCGAGTGGGGTGTTCCCTCTTTCATGCTCGCACACCCTGTCCAGCGACGGGGACGATGAGGCGGAGGTCCCGGACCAGCGAATTCGTCACATCGACACTATGGACATCGTCAACGTGACGTGAAGCGGTTATGATAGATAACGTCATTTCGACGAAAAGGCTCCCCGAAGAATCTCCGAAGAAAGGGTGCGTGACGTGACCACGGCCCAAGCCCGTCATGAGCTCGACGTACAGCCGACGCCGCTCGCCCTGCTCCTGCTCGGCCGCGAGGCCGACCCCAAGAGCGAGCGCGGTGTGGAGTGCCCCGGCGACCTGCCGTCGCCGTCCGACCCGGACCTCGTGGAGCGCGCCCGCGCGGCCAAGGAGAAGCTCGGGGACAAGGTCTTCGTGCTCGGCCACCACTACCAGCGCGACGAGGTCATCCAGTTCGCCGACGTCACCGGCGACTCCTTCAAGCTGGCGCGCGACGCGGCGGCGAAGCCCGAGGCCGAGTACATCGTGTTCTGCGGTGTGCACTTCATGGCGGAGTCGGCCGACATCCTCACCGGCGACGACCAGAAGGTCGTCCTGCCCGACCTCGCGGCCGGCTGCTCGATGGCCGACATGGCCACCGCCGAGCAGGTCGCCGAGTGCTGGGACGTGCTGACCGAGGCCGGCGTCGCCGAACAGGTCGTGCCCGTCTCGTACATGAACTCCTCGGCCGACATCAAGGCCTTCACCGGCAAGCACGGGGGCACGATCTGCACCTCGTCGAACGCCGAGCGGGCCCTGAACTGGGCCTTCGAGCAGGGCGAGAAGGTGCTGTTCCTGCCGGACCAGCACCTGGGCCGCAACACCGCCGTCCGCGACATGGGGATGTCCCTGGACGACTGCGTGCTCTACAACCCGCACAAGCCGAACGGCGGGCTGACCGTCGAGGAGCTGCGCGCCGCCAAGATGATCCTGTGGCGGGGTCACTGCTCGGTGCACGGCCGCTTCTCGCTGGACTCGGTGAACGACGTGCGCGAGCGCATCCCCGGGGTGAACGTGCTCGTCCACCCCGAGTGCCGCCACGAGGTCGTCGCCGCCGCCGACTACGTGGGCTCGACCGAGTACATCATCAACACCCTGGAGGCGGCCCCCGCCGGTTCCAAGTGGGCGATCGGCACCGAGCTGAACCTGGTCCGGCGACTGGCGAACCGCTACGCCGACCAGGGCAAGGAGATCGTCTTCCTCGACAAGACGGTCTGCTTCTGCTCGACCATGAACCGCATCGACCTGCCGCACCTGGTGTGGACCCTGGAGTCCCTGGCCGAGGGCAACCTCGTCAACCAGATCCAGGTCGACAGGGAGACGGAGAGCTTCGCGAAGCTGGCGCTCGAGCGGATGCTCGCTCTGCCGTAACGGTTCTCCCCTCGTATGCGCCGAAGGGCGCCCCGCACGATCGCGGGGCGCCCTTCGGCGTACTGCCGAGCCCGGGGCTCAGTCCAGGACGTCGAGCAGGGACGCGTCCAGCGGGGAGACGTCCGGCTGCTCCGGATTGTCCGTCGGGTCGCCCTTCTTCTTGCCCTTCTTGCCCTTCGACGTCCTCTCCTCGCCCTTCTTCGCCGCCTTCTTCTTCGCGCGGCGCTCCTTGCGGAGCTCCACCATCGCGTAGAGCGTCGGGACGAGGAGCAGGGTCAGCAGCGTCGAGGTGATGAGACCGCCGATCACGACCACGGCCAGCGGCTGGGCGATGAAGCCGCCCTCGCCGGTGATGCCGAGGGCCATCGGCAGCAGGGCGAAGATCGTCGCCAGGGCGGTCATCAGGATCGGGCGGAGCCGGTGCCGGCCGCCCTCGATCACCGCTTCGACGACGCCCAGTCCCTGGGCCCGGTACTGGTTGATCAGGTCGATCAGGACGATCGCGTTGGTGACGACGATGCCGATGAGCATCAGCATGCCGATCATCGCCGGGACGCCCATCGCGGTGTCGGTGACGACCAGCAGACCGATCGCGCCGGTCGCCGCGAACGGGATCGACACCAGCAGGATCAGCGGCTGGATCAGCGACCTGAAGGTCGCGACGAGCAGCATGAAGACGATCGCGATGGCCGCGAGCATCGCCAGGAACAGGTTGGTGAAGGCCTCGGTCTGGTCCTCGGAGACACCGCCGATGCTGGCGGTGGCGCCCTTGGGCAGGTCCAGCGCGTCGATCTTCTGCTGGAGGGTGGCGCTCACGGCGCCGGTGTTGTCGCCGACCGGCTTGGCCGTGATCGTCGCGGCGCGGGCGCCGTCGATCCGGGTCATGGAGACCGGGCCGGGGACCAGCTCGACGGTGGCGATGTCGCCCAGCCTCACCGGGCCGAGGGGCAGCGCCTTCAGCCCCGCCAGGGTGGTGACCGGCCGCGCCGAGGTGATGAGGACGTCCCGCTCGCTGTCGTCGAGGATCGCCTTGGCGGCCGGGGTGCCCCGGACGGCCTGGGCGACGACCATGCCGAGCGAGGCGGAGTCGAAGCCGGCGTCGGCCGCCGCGGGCTTCGCCGTGACGGAGACGCGCGGGACGGACTGCGACAGGTCGCTCTGGACGTCGGTGACGTCCTCGATGCCGGCGATCGCGGTCCGGACCTGCTCGGCGGCCTTCTTGAGGACCTCGGCGTCGGCGGCCTTGACGACCACGCTCAGGTCCTGGCTGCCGAAGCCGTCACCGGCCGCGAGCTTGGTGTCGCCGACGCCGTCGAGGGCGGCGAGGCCCTTCTCGATGGCGTCACGGGTCTTCTCGTACGAGGCGGATTCCTCCAGGCTGACCTGGTAGGTGGCCTGGTTGGTGCCGGTGCCGCCGCCGAAGGCCGCCATGAAGCCGGACGAACCGACGTTGACCTGGTAGTCCTTGACGCCCTCGGTGTCCGCGAGGAGCTTCTCGATCTTCTTCGCGGCCTCGTCGGACGCGTCCAGGGAAGTGCCGGGCGCCAGCTCCTGCTGGATGCTCAGCACCTCCTGCTCGCCCTGGTCGAAGAAGTTGGTCTTCAGGAGCGGGGCCATGCCGAAGGTGACGATCAGGACGGCGAAGGCGATGGCGATGCTCGTGAGCCGACGCCGGGTCGCGAACTTCAGGACGGGCACGTACAGGCGCTGGAGACGGCTCTTCTCCTCCTTCTCCTCGGCCAGCCTGCGGGCCTCGGCCAGGTCCTCGGGAGTGCCCTTGGGGGCGCGCAGGAACCAGTACGAGAGGACCGGGACGACGGTCAGGGAGACGAGCAGCGAGGCCAGCAGGGCCGCGGTGACGGTCAGCGAGAACGAGCCGAACAACTCGCCGATCATGCCGCCGGTCAGACCGATCGGCAGGAACACCGCGACGGTGGTGAGGGTCGAGGAGGTGACCGCGCCCGCCACCTCGCGGACCGCGGTGAGGATGGCGGTCTGCCGCTCCTCGCCGTAGCCGAGGTGCCGCTTGATGTTCTCCAGGACCACGATCGAGTCGTCGACGACCCGGCCGATGGCGATGGTGAGCGCGCCGAGCGTCAGCATGTTGAGCGAGAGGTCACGGGTCCACAGCACGATGAGCGCGAGGACGACCGAGAGCGGGATGGAGACCGCGGTGACCAGGGTGGAGCGGATCGACGCGAGGAAGACCAGGATCACCAGGACGGCCATGACGAGGCCCAGCGCGCCCTCGGTGGTCAGTCCGGAGACCGCCTTGGCGACGGCCGGGCCCTGGTCGGAGACCACGGTCAGCTCGGCGCCCGCGCCGAGGTCGGCGCGCAGCTCCGGCAGCTTCTCCTCGACGGCGTCGGAGATCGCGACGGCGCTGCCGTCCTTGTCCATGGTGGCCATGACGGCGAGGCTGGGCTTGCCGTTGGTACGGGTGAGGGAGACGCGCGGCGACTCCTCCTGGCGGACGGTGGCCACGTCGCCGAGACGGACCGCCTTGCCCTTGCCGGGGACGGCCGCCGGGATGCGGAGGTCCTCGATCTGCTTCAGCGAGGTGTAGCCGCCGCCGACCTGGATGGTGCGGCTCTTGCCCGTCTCGGAGAAGGAGCCGGCCGGCAGGGTGCCGCCGCCGGAGCGGAGGGCCTCGGCGAGCTTCATGGAGCTGAGTCCGGCCGCGGCCAGCTTCCGGTCGTCCGGGGTGACGGAGACCTGGAGGTCCTGGACGCCGCTGACCGAGACCTGGCCGACGCCCTCGATGCCCTCGAGGGCGGGCACGACGGTCCGGTCCAGGAGGTCGGCCAGGGCCTGCGGGTCCTGGTCGGAGGCGGCGGCGAGGACGACGGTCGGAATGTCGTCCGTCGAACCGGCCACGACCTGCGGGTCGACCGTGTCGGGCAGCTGGGCGCGGGCCCGGTTGACGGCCTGCTGGACGTCGGCGACGAGCTGCTTCGTCGATTCGTCGCCGTAGTCGAAGGAGGCCATGACGAGGGCCATGCCCTCGGAGGCGGTGGAGGTGACCGACTTCAGCCCGTCGACGGCCTTGAGGTTGTTCTCCAGGGGCTCGACGACCTGCTTCTCGACCACGTCGGGAGAGGCGCCCTGGTAGGGGGCGAGGACCGAGACCATGGGCAGCTCGATCGAGGGGAACAACTGCTGCTTCAGCTGCGGTATCGCGATCGCCCCGAACACGAGGGCGACGATGGAGATCAGCCCGATCAGGGCCCGTTGCGCGAGGCTGAATCTGGACAGCCAGGACATGGGGTCTCTCTTCTGTGGCGTACTCGTCGACAGGCGGGAGCAGCCAGGACCCCGGTCCGGATCCACCGGATCCGCCGGAGGCGCGCCCCCCCCATCCATACGATCTGCCATCGGGGCCGGGAATTCCTCGCCCCCCGGGTCCACATCCTTATCCCCCGCATACCGCGTCTGGAGTACGCCGGGGGCCCCGGTCACTCCACCCTCGGGCGGACCAGTCCCGATTCGTAGGCCGTGACCACCAGCTGGGCCCGGTCGCGGGCGCCCAGCTTCGCCATGGCCCGGTTGACATGGGTCTTCACGGTGAGCGGGCTGACGTCGAGCCGCTCGGCGATCTCGTCGTTGGACAGGCCTCCCGCGACGAGCACGAGGACCTCGCGCTCCCGGGCGGTGAGCGCGGCGAGCCGCTCGGTCCTGGCCCGGCCGCCCTCGCCCACGGCCGCCGTGCCGGCGCCCTGTGCGAGGAACGACGCGATCAGGCCCTTGGTGGCGGCCGGGGACAGAAGGGCCTCGCCCGCGTGCGCGATCCGGATCGCGCCGAGCAGTTCCTCGGGCTCGGCCCCCTTGCCGAGGAAGCCGGAGGCCCCGGCGCGCAGCGACTGCACGACGTACTCGTCGACCTCGAAGGTGGTCAGCATGACGATCCGCACGCCGGCGAGCTCCGGGTCGGCGGTGATCATGCGGGTGGCGGCGAGGCCGTCGGTGCCCGGCATCCGGATGTCCATCAGGACGACGTCGGCCCGCTCCGAGCGGGCGAGGGCCACGGCCTGGGCGCCGTCGGCGGCCTCGCCGACGACCTCCATGTCCGGCTCGGAGTCCACCAGGACCTTGAAGGCGCTGCGGAGCAGGGCCTGGTCGTCGGCGAGCAGCACCCGGATGGTCATGTGTCCTCCCCCGTACGGGACGTCACCGGCAGTATCGCCTGCACCCGGAAGCCGCCGCCGTACCGGGGGGCGGCGGTCAGGGTGCCGCCGAGCGCGCCGACCCGTTCGCGCATGCCGAGCAGCCCGTGGCCGCCGGCCGGTGCGGGGTCGGGGGCGGCCGGGGGGCGGCCGTTGTCGAGGACGGTGATCTCGACCGTACGGCCCACCCGGACGACGCTCACCTCCGCCTCGGCGTCCGGTCCCGCGTGCTTGCGGACGTTGGTCAGGGCCTCCTGCACGATCCGGTACGCGGCCAGGTCGACGGTCGCGGGCAGCGGCTTCTCCCCGTCGGTACGGGCCAGGGCGACCGGGAGCCCGGCCTTCCGGAAGCTGTCGAGGAGCCCGTCGAGGACGGCGAGGCCGGGGGCCGGTTCGGTGGGGGCCTCCGGGTCGCCGGACTGGCGCAGCAGGCCGACGGTGGCACGCAGCTCGTCGAGCGCGGAACGGCTGGCCTCCCGCACGTGGGCGAGGGCCTCCTTGGCCTGGTCGGGACGCTTGTCCATGACGTGGGCGGCGACACCGGCCTGGACGTTCACCAGGGCGATGTGGTGGGCGACGACGTCGTGGAGGTCACGGGCGATCCGCAGCCGTTCCTCCGCGACCCGGCGCCCGGCCTCCTCCTCGCGGGTCCGCTCGGCCCGTTCGGCGCGCTCCCGTATCGCGTCGACGAAGGCCCGGCGGCTGCGGACGGCGTCCCCGGCGGCCGCGGCCATGCCGGTCCAGGCGAAGACGCCGAGGTTCTCCTGCGCGTACCAGTGGGTCGGGCCGAAGGTCATGGCGGCGGCGGTGAGCACCGCCATCGTGGCGAGGCCGACGCGCCAGGTGGTGGGGCGGTCGGTGCGGGAGGCGACCGTGTAGAGCGCGACGACGGCGCTCATCGCGATGGGGGCGGGCCGGGTGTCGTTGATCAGCTCGAAGAGGCTGATCATGACGGTGAAGCAGAGCACCCGGAAGGGGTGGCGCCGTCGCAGCACGAGCGCGACGGCGCCGGCGACCATGATCAGCACGCTCCACACGTCGGGCGTGTGGTCGCCGAACGTCGGCCCGTCCGGACTGCCGTGCGGGTCGGTGAAGGACCCGGCGATCATGCAGACGAGCGCGCCGAACGCGATCGTCGCGTCGAAGGAGAGCGGATGGCCGCGGAACCAGTCACGGAGACGGGTGTAGAGCGTGCCGGTGGCGGGGCCGGTGGAGGTCACGGGGGACAACGGTACGGGGGCGGGGCGCGGCACCGGTAGCGGCCGGTTCCGGAGCGGTACGGGGTGGTACGGAGTGGGGGCGGTGCCCGGGCCGGGCTCGGGCGCGGTGCGGTGCGGTGCGCGGGGCCCGGGCGGGACCGACGGCCGGAACCGGGATCAGGACGCGGTCCGGGGCCGGGATCGGGATCGAAGCCAGGGGCCGGAATCAGATCCGGGGACCGGCCAGGACCGGAACGGAACCAGGGGCCAGGGGCCAGGACCGGGGCTGGAGCCGGGGCCAGGGGCCAGGACGGAGTCGAGGGCCAGGGCCGGGGCCGGTGGTTGTGTTCGGAGAGCGCGGTGTCCCGCCGCCCCGGTCGGGGGGTGGCGGGAGACCGGTGGTTCGTGCGTCAGCCCGGGATCAGGCCGTCGTCCGAGAGCATCTTCCTGACCTCGTCGAGGCTCGCGTCCGGCGCGGGGAGGATGAGCTCCGAAGGTTCGAGGGCCTCGTCGGGCAGCGGCTCGCCGAGCCGCCGGACCGCGTTCAGAAGGGCGACCAGTGTGCCCCGGAACCCTTCCCCGTCCCCCGATTCAATCTCTTCGAGCAGCTCGTCGTCGAGCCTGTTCAGCTCGACGAAGTGGCTGTCGGCCAGCTTCCACTGGCCCTCCCCCATGATCCGTACGATCATGACGCGTCCTGTCTGTCGGCGTCGGTTGCGAGCCGTCGTCTACTTCTCGAAGCGCGGGTGGGACTGCTGCTGCGTGCGGTCCTGCGGCGCGGCCGCGCCACCGCCCTCGAGCGCCTGCTGCTGCGCCGACGGGCCGCCGGCCAGCTCCGCCTTCATGCGCTGGAGCTCCAACTCGACGTCCGTACCGCCGGAGAGCCGGTCCAGCTCCGCCTGGATGTCGTCCTTCGCGAGACCGGACTGGTCGTCAAGGGCTCCGGAGGCGAGCAGCTCGTCGATCGCGCCCGCGCGCGCCTGGAGCTGGGCGGTCTTGTCCTCGGCCCGCTGGATCGCGAGACCGACGTCGCTCATCTCCTCCGAGATGCCGGAGAAGGACTCGGCGATCCGGGTCTGCGCCTGGGCCGCCGTGTAGGTCGCCTTGATGGTCTCCTTCTTGGTGCGGAAGGCGTCCACCTTGGCCTGGAGACGCTGGGCGGCGAGAGTGAGCTTCTCCTCCTCGCCCTGCAGCGTCTGGTGCTGCACCTCCAGGTCGCTGACCTGCTGCTGGAGCGCGGCGCGCCGGGACAGCGCCTCGCGCGCCAGGTCCTCGCGGCCGAGCGCCAGCGCCTTGCGGCCCTGGTCCTCCAGCTTGGCGGACTGGCCCTGCAGCTGGTTCAGCTGGAGTTCGAGCCGCTTGCGGGAGGTGGCGACGTCGGCGACGCCCCGTCGCACCTTCTGCAGCAGCTCCAGCTGCTTCTGGTAGGAGTAGTCGAGCGTCTCGCGCGGATCCTCGGCCCGGTCCAGGGCCTTGTTCGCCTTCGCGCGGAAGATCATCCCCATACGCTTCATGACACCGCTCATGGGCTTCGCGCGCCCCCTTCTGACGGACTTCGGCTCAGCTCTTCGACAGGATCCACACTACGGGCCCTGTCTCCATTACCGCACTGTTCGGAGCGGGATGCGCTCCTCCCCAAGGACGACTGCGTCCCGCTTCCCCTCCCGCCCAGGGAGTAGACGGATCTCGGGGAAAGCACGCCCGTCCTTCCGTACGTACCGCCGAAGACGCAGTCCGTTAGCGGATCGTTCCCGCCCGGCATGGGGTTCATGCCCACCACCCCGTACCCTTGGGTTTTGTGTTCCGTAGCCGTTCGAAGGACGAGAAGGCCCCCACCGACAAGGTGACGGCGGACCTCTCCACCAAGCAGCCCCGCGACCCCGAGGCCCCCAAGGGCCGCCCGACCCCGAAGCGGAGCGAGGCGCAGACCCAGCGCCGTCGCGCCGTGACGGTGCCGACAGACCGCAAGGAGGCCGCCAAGCGCCAGCGCGAGGCACGCCGCTCGGACCTGGCCCGTCAGCGCGAGGCGCTGGCCAGCGGCGACGAGCGTTATCTGCCGGCCCGCGACAAGGGTCCGGTCCGCCGCTTCGTGCGCGACTTCGTCGACTCCCGGTTCGCGATCGCCGAGTTCTTCCTGCCGATGGCCGTGGTGATCCTCGTGCTGTCGCTGTTCGGCAACGCCAACCGGTCGCTGCAGAACATCTCCCTGCTGCTGTGGCTCGGTGTGATCATCCTGATCGTCATCGACTCGATCGGCATCTGGATCCGACTGCGGAAGCAGCTCAACGCGCGCTTCCCGAACGAGCCGAAGCGCGGCGCCGTCGCGTACGGCCTGATGCGCACGCTCCAGATGCGCCGACTGCGGCTGCCGAAGCCGCAGGTCAAGCGCGGAGAGCGGCCCTGAGCGCCGACAGCTCGGAGCCCGTCGGGCGCGCTTTCGGAGCGGCGACGTCGGAGGCGGGTGGCCCCGTGCTGCCCGCCGTCGCGCACTGGCCCGCCGGATCCGGCGGGCTGCGCGACACCATCCGGCAGGAGATCGTCGCCCGCCAGCTCGACGAGCAGATATCCGGCCGCTATCCCGTGGGGCAGCGGCTGCGGATCCTCGACGCGGGCATGGGCCAGGGCACGCAGGCGCTGCGCCTCGCGCGCGCGGGGCACACGGTGACCGGCCTCGAGGCCGATCCCGACCTCCTCAAGACGGCTCGCGAGTCGCTGTCGACGGAGCCCGCCGGGATCCGGGAGCGGGTCCGGCTGATCGAGGGCGACGGTCGCGAGACCGGCGTGCACTTCCTGCCCGGCAGCTTCGACGTGGTCCTCTGCCACGGCGTGCTCATGTACGCGGACGAGCCGGACGCGCTGCTCGCGGGCCTGGCCCGGATGCTGGCTCCCGGCGGCCTGCTCTCCCTGGTCGTACGGAACGCGGACGCCCTCGCCATGCGGCCGGGGCTCGCCGGGGACTGGCAGGGCGCGCTCACCGGCTTCGACTCGGACGTCTACACGGACGACCACGGCGTGAAGGTGCGGGCCGACCGTCTCGACGCGCTGACGGCGACGCTCGCGGGGATCGCGGCGCCGCTGCACGCCTGGTACGGGGTGCGGGTCTTCACGGACGGCGTCCCCGCCGAGGCGGGCCTGCCGGCCGCCGAGGAGCTGGACCGGCTGCTCGCCGCCGAGGACCGGGCGGGTCGCACGGAGCCGTACCGGCGGGTGGCGGCACTGCTGCACCTGTGCGGGGTACGGGGCTGAGACCGCCGGGAGCGGATACGGGAGCGGGTACGCGGACGCGTGCCGGGGCCGCGACGACCGGGCGCCGGTGCGGGGTCCGGCACCCCTGATCGGGTGCGTTCGTCGGGCCCAGCCAAGGGGCGAAACGGATACTCCGGACATGGACGTATCCCGTGCCCACGCCCGTACTCCCCGCCTCCTCCTTCCCCTCACCTCCGTGACCTGCGCCGTCGCGCTCGTCGGCGGCTGCTCCACCGCCACCGGGGACACGCCCGCGCCGGAGCGCTCCACCCGGGCGGCGGCGCCGCTCGCCGCGAACGAGCTCCAGGACGACTACCAGGCCGTCATCAAGAACGTCCTGCCGTCGGTCGTGCAGATCGACGCGGCGAACAGCCTCGGCTCCGGGGTCGTCTACGACGAGAAGGGTCACATCGTCACCAACGCGCACGTCGTCGGCCAGGAGAAGACCTTCAAGGTCACCGCCGCCACCGGCGGGCAGCCGGTGGCGGCCCGGCTCGTCTCCTCGTACCCCGAGCAGGACCTCGCGGTGATCAAGCTCGAATCCCTGCCGCAGGGGCTCAAGCCGGCGAAGTTCGGCGACTCGTCGGCCGTCGACATGGGGCAGATCGTGCTCGCGATGGGCTCGCCGCTCGGCCTGTCCGGCAGCGTGACCCAGGGCATCGTCTCGGCGACCGGCCGCACGGTCAGCGAGGGGCGGACCGGCGGCGGCACCGGCGCGACCATCGGGGACATGGTCCAGACGTCCGCCGCGATCAACCCGGGCAACAGCGGGGGCGCGCTGGTGAACCTCGACAGCGAGGTCATCGGCATCCCGACGCTCGCGGCGACCGACCCGGAGATGGGCGGGGGTTCGGCGCCCGGGATCGGGTTCGCGATCCCGGCGTCGATGGTGCGGACCGTCGCGGACCAGATCGTCAAGAACGGCAAGGTGACGGACTCGGGCCGGGCCGCCCTGAACATCACCGGCCGTACGGTCCTCGACGACAACTACGAGCCGGCGGGCGTGGCGGTGGTCGAGGCGCCGGCGAACGGCGCGGCGGGCAGGGCGGGTCTGAGGCCGGGTGACGTGATCACCCGGCTCGGCGACACCGACATCACGACGATCACGTCCCTGTCGGAGGCGCTGGCCTCGCGCCGGCCGGGCGACAGGGTGACGGTGACGTACGTGCGGGGCACGGCCACGAGGAAGGTGGAGGTCACGCTCGGCGAGATCTGACGGTCGCCTCCGGCGGGCGGGGGCATGCCCGGTCGTACGGCCCGGCCGCCGTCGGTGCGCGTGTCCCGGCCTCCGGCCGGACCGGTGTTCCCACCCGCACCACCCGTACTACTCGACAGAGGCGCGGGCCTCCCCGCGGGCGGCCGCCGTCGGCGTCTGCGGCCGGGGACGCTCGGCCCCGGCCGCAGGCCGAAGTGTGAGCCTCCGGCCGCAGGCCAGGCGTGGGGCGGGGGCCGGCCCCCGCCCCCTGGCCGCCGGGCGCTCTAGCCCTCCGCGTCGAGGGACATCGGGCCGTAGATCTTCGTGCCGTCCTCCGAGAGCGTCACCTGGGCCGCGCCGCCGCCCAGGAGGTCACGCCAGTGTTCGCCGAGCCAGCTCTCCGCGTCGCCCTGGGTGGTGAACTCCTCCGGAGTCACCACCGGCTCGACCTCCGTGCCGTCGGACTTCTCGAACCGCCACGTCCATGCCATGTCCGCCTCCTGGCGCTCACCGGATGATCGGTTTCCTGCCCGCAGCGTAGCCGGGCGCGCACCGCTCGCGGTGGCGCGGGAGGATCTGAGGGTGGAACTGACTCTGCTCGGCACCGGCGCCCCGCTCGGGCTGCCCCGCCCCGACTGCCCCTGCGCCGTGTGCGCGCTCTCCCGCGGGCCGCGCACCCGCGCCGCGACGGCGCTGCTCGTGGACGGGGCCCTGCTGCTCGATCTGACTCCGGGGGCCGCGCTTGCGGCGGCCCGTTCGGGCCATTCGCTCGTGGGTGTGCGGCAGGTGCTGCTGACGCATCCGCACGACGGGCCCGCCGTCGAGGTGCCCGCCGGGCTGCCGACGGCGGGGCGGGTGCCGGACGGCCGGGAGTTGACGCTGATCAGCGGGCACCGGGTGCGGGCCGTCTCGATGGACTCCCCCGGTACCGGGTACGAGGTGACCTCGGCGGAGGGTCTGCGGCTCCTCTATCTGCCGCCGGGCGGAGCCCCCGCGGGGCTTCCGGAGGACCAGAAAGTGCCGTACGACATGGTGGTCGCCGATGTGACGGGCCGTCCGGACGGGCTGGCCCGGCTGCGGGCGACCGGGGCCGTCGGGCCGGCGACCGAGGTGATCGCCGTGCATCTCGACCACGACGTGCCGACGGGCGCCGAGCTGGACCGGCGGCTCGCGGCGGCGGGGGCGCGGGCGGTGCCGGACGGGACGACGCTGTACGTGGGCGAGTACCACGAGGTGCCGGACGTGCCCCGGCGAACCCTGGTGACCGGCGGGGCCCGGTCGGGGAAGTCCGTGGAGGCCGAGCGGCGTCTGGAGTCCTTCCCCGAGGTGCTGTACGTGGCGACGGGCGGTGGCCGTGAGGGTGATCCGGAGTGGGCGGAGCGGGTGGGCCTGCACCGGGAGCGGCGGCCGGGTTCCTGGCGTACCGCCGAGACCTGTGACCTCGTACCGCTCCTCGAGGAGGAAGGGCCCGCGCTGCTCGTCGACTGTCTGTCGCTGTGGCTGACGGACGCGATGGACCGGGTGGAGGCCTGGGACGACGAGCGGTGGGCGGCCGGTGGGCAGCGGGAGCTGCGGAAGCGGACGGCGGAGCTGGTGGCCGCGGTGCGGGCGACGCGCCGGACGGTGGTCGCGGTGACGAACGAGGTGGGCTCGGGGGTGGTGCCGGCGACGGCGGCGGGGCGGCGGTTCCGGGACGAGCTGGGCCGGTTGAACGCGGCGTTCGCCGACGAGTGCGAGGAGGTCGTCCTCGTGGTCGCCGGTCAGGCCCTCGTACTGCGCGGGTAGGGTGCGAGCACTGAAGGCTCGCTGATTTGTCTCAAGGCGGAACCCGTGAATCTGGACGACTTCTCCGATCTGATCGAGCGCCCCGACGGCGGGATCCGGCGTGACGCCGAGGAGCGCCGTGAGCGGCTGACCGTGCCGCCGGGGGCGCTCGGCCGGCTCGACGAGCTCGGCGAGTGGCTGTCGGCCGCGCAGGCCTCGGTCAAGGTGCGGGCGATCGAGCAGCCCCGGGTGGTGCTCTTCGCGGGCGACCACGGGGTGGCCTCGGTCGGTGTGTCGGGCCGTCCGGCGGGCACGGCGCACGAGTTGGTGCGCGCGGTCCTGGACGGGGCGAGTCCGGTCGCCGTGCTCGCCCGTTCGACGGGCGTGCCGGTGCGGGTCGTGGACGCGGGTCTCGACTGCGACCCGGAGCTGCTGCCGGCCGAGGTGGTGCGCCACCGGGTGCGGCGCGGCAGCGGCCGGATCGACGTGGAGAACGCGCTGACGGCCGAGGAGACGGAGGCGGCCGTCCGCCTCGGTATCACCATCGCCGACGAGGAGGCCGATTCCGGCACCGATCTGGTGGTGCTCGGAGATCTGAGTGTCGGTGGGACGACGCCCGCGGCCACGCTGATCGCGGCCCTCTGCGGGACGGACGCGTCCGTGGTGACGGGCCGGGGCGGCGCCGGGATCGACGATCTGGCGTGGATGCGGAAGTGCGCGGCGGTCCGGGACGCGCTGCGGCGGGCCCGGCCGGTCCTCGGCGATCAGCTGGAGCTGCTCTCGGCGGTCGGCGGGGCGGATCTGGCGGCGATGACCGGCTTCCTGCTCCAGGCGTCGGTGCGGCGGATGCCGGTGATCCTGGACGGTGTGGTGGGGGCGGCCTGTGCGCTGGTGGCGCAGCGGGCGGCGTTCCGGGCGCCGGACTGGTGGCTGGCGGGTCAGGTGAGCGGGGAGCCGGCGCAGGCGAAGGCGCTGGACCGGATGGCGCTCAACCCTCTGCTGGACCACGGCGTCCATGTGGGTGAGGGAACCGGGGCACTGCTCGCGCTTCCCCTCGTCCAGGCCGCGGCGGCGTTCGCCGCGGAGCTGCCCGAACGTCCGGATCCGACCGCTCCGGACGGTGAGGCCACTTCGGCCGCCGAGGGCGCTCCGGTCGTCGGTGGCGCTTCGGCCGTCGAGGCCGCTCCGGGCGGGGAGAGCTGAGCGAGGACGGACTCGTCGACTCCGGAGGCGGCCACGTGCGACGCGCGCGTGGCCGCCTCCGGCGTCGCCGCACGGCAAGCGGTGCCCCATATGATCGCTTTTCATGGGAGAGGTCCGTTTGTCCGCCGAAGGAACGCCCCGGGGCACCACCGCCCGCTCGCGCCGCAGCGCCGCGTTCGCCGTCTGGTACCTGCGCGTCGTCACGTTCGTCAATTTCCTGAGCGCCGTCTGGGTCTCCTTGGGGCAGGACCTGCGCCGGCACAACGAGGACAACTACTTCACCCCGTACATGCTCACGGCCGGTTTCGCCTCGGGGGTCTTCACCCTCTTCCTGGCGATCACCATGCGGCGCCGCAAACGGGCCGCGTGGATCCTGAATCTGGTGCTCAGCGGACTCTTCCTGCTGCTCTTCGCCCTTGTGATGTTCTTCCCCGAGGTCCGGCAGCACGCCCAGAACTGGATCTCGCTGGTCCTGACCGCCGCCTTCGTCGTGGCGCTGCTGCTCGGCCGCAAGGAGTTCTACGCGAAGGGCGACCGCTCCAACCCGCGGCTCGCGGCGGCCGTGGCCGTCGGCGGACTGCTCGTCACCTCGCTCCTCGCGGCCGTCCTGGTCACCGTCACCAACACCTCCGCCGGCCACTCCACCTTCCTGGAGCGCTGGCGGTACGGCGTGATGCGGTTGGTCACCCTGGCGGCCGACGACTCCCGCTTCGCCGGAATCGCCACCCCCGGGTGGGTCGACGTCACCATCAACGTCCTGTCCACGCTGCTGCTCTTCGCGGTGCTCTTCGCCGCGTTCCGCTCGCGCCGGGCCGTGGACCCGCTGACCGAGGAGGACGAGGAGCGGCTGCGGACGCTGCTCGACAAGTACGGGGAGCGTGACTCGCTCGGCTACTTCGCGCTGCGCCGCGAGAAGAGCGTGGTGTGGTCGCCGAGCGAGAAGGCCGCCATCGCCTACCGGGTGGTCGGCGGGGTCTCGCTCGCCTCGGGCGACCCGATCGGCGACCCCGAGGCCTGGCCCGGCGCCATCGAGCCGTGGCTGGCGGAGGCGCGCGAGCACGGCTGGATCCCGGCGGTGATGGGCGCGAGCGAGGAGGCCGGCACCATCTACGCCCGGCACGGCCTCGACGCCCTCGAGCTGGGTGACGAAGCGATCGTGGAGACGGGCGAGTTCTCCCTGGACGGGCGGGCCATGCGGACGGTCCGGCAGGCGTTCAACCGGGTCAAGCGGGCCGGGTACGAGGTGCGCATCCGGCGTCACGAGGACATTCCGGCCGAGGAGATGGCCGAGTTGCTCCGCAAGGCGGACGACTGGCGTGACGGGGCCACCGAGCGCGGCTTCTCGATGGCGCTCGGCCGGCTCGGGGACCCCCGGGACGGGCGCTGCGTGATGCTGGAGTGCACCGACGGGCAGGGCGAGCTGCGGGCCGTGCTCTCCTTCGTCCCCTGGGGTCCGAAGGGGCTCTCGCTCGACCTGATGCGCCGTGACCGCGAGTCCGAGAACGGCCTGATGGAGTTCATGGTCATCGAACTCCTCCAGCGCGCCGAGGAGATCGGGATCACCCAGGTCTCGCTGAACTTCGCGATGTTCCGCTCCGTCTTCGAACGTGGCTCGAAGCTCGGGGCGGGGCCCGTGCTGCGCATGTGGCGTTCGCTGCTCAGCTTCTTCTCCCGCTGGTGGCAGATCGAGTCGCTGTACCGCGCCAACGCCAAGTACCGACCGATCTGGGAGCCCCGCTTCATGCTCTTCGAGAAGAGCGCGGACCTGCTGCGCATCGGTCTCGCCGCCGGGCGGGCCGAGGGCTTCCTGGAGGCTCCCGGGCTGCCGAAGTGGCTGCACCGCAGGCATCTGGAGAGCGGCCGTTGAGCCCCGCCGTGCGGGAGTTCGCCCGCCGCGAGTGGGGGCCGCTGTTCGCCGCCGTACGGGCGGGGCTCGTCGCCGAGAGGTGGCGGGCGGTGCCGATGACGCTGGCCGCCGTCTGCCTCACCGCCGTCTTCCAGGTCGTCCAGAACCAGGAGTGGGGCTACCAGCCGGTCCAGGACATCGGTTCCGTACGGGCCGAGGACCCGCTCTGGCTCGCGCTGCTGCGGACCCCTCTCTCGCTGTTCGTCCCCGCGCTCGACCTGCCGGTGTGGGGCGCCCTCGCGCAGGTGCTCCTGGTGTTCGGGATCGCCGAGATCTGCATCGGGCGCCGACGGGCGCTCGGCATCGCCTGTCTGGCGACCCTCGCGGGGACGCTGTACGCGCGCGTGGGCATCGCGCTCGGGCCGGACGGTCCGCTCGGGCTGCCCGCCTCCGACGCGCGGGTCGTCGACACGGGTCCTTCGGCGGCCGTGGTCGGGCTCGCCGTCTACGTCTCCTGGCGCTACGGGGCTCGGTGGACGGGTGCGCTCGTGGTGGTGGCGATGGTCGTGGAGGTGATCGTCAAGCCGAACCTGGCGGGCAAGGAGCATCTGGCGGCCATCGCCGGCGTCCTGGTCCTGATCGGGTTCCAGGCCTGGCGCGAGCGCGGTCAGGAGGGGGTGGAGCCCCCTCCCGGGACCCGCTCCTGGAAGCCGCCGATCAAGTCCTGAGCCCGGCGCCGGATCTTCGTCCAGCGCTTGTCGTGGCGGTACGTACGGATCCGGGAACGGGCCCGCGCGCGGTGGCGGCGCCCGTAGAACCGGCGTGACCACCAGGAGCCGGGGCGGGCGAGGCGGACGGCGCCGACGATCGCCACGAACGGGACGAAGACCCCGAGGACGGCCATCCGGAACTTCCCCTTCACCAGGGTGATCAGGATGAGGAGGAAGTTCAGCGCCAGGGTGAGGAGGAAGGTGACCCGGTCCTGGCGTTCGTCGGCGGTCATGTCGTCGACGCCGAGCGGCGAGAAGCCGCTCAGGGCGAGCCCGGCCAGGGCCGTGGTGAGGACGACCACCTCGACGCTCTTGCGGCCCTGGTCCGTCCAGTACACGTCGTCGAGATGGAGGATCAGCGCGAACTCGTCCAGGACGAGCCCCGCGCCGATCCCGAAGACCACGGCGAAGACGATCCCGCCGATCCCGTGCCGGTCGCTGGCCACCGCGCCGAAGCCGCCGATGACGGTGAGGACGACGCCGGGTACGACGTGATGGATGTGGAGCCCGCCGGAGGAGACGTTCTTGAAGGGCCCCCTGCCCGCCCGGATGAGCCGGGTGACGGTCCGGGTGACCAGGAACGTCACGACGAACGAGGTCAGCGCGAGCAGCATGGGGAGCTTTCCCGGCTCGACGATGTTGCGGGAGAACCAGTGACCCATGCCACCCCGTTCCGATATGCGTGGTATGCGCGTGATGCGCAATCTACCGTCCGGAAGCGGCGATTACCCTGCCCGGATGGACGGCCTGCGTTTCGCCTTCGGCACCCTCACCGTGTTCCCCGCCCGCATCACCCGCTGGGACCGGGACGCGGCGCGCGCCGGCATGCTCTGCGCCCCGCTGGCCGGTCTGGTCGTCGGACTCTCCGCCGCCACGCTCGGCGGAACGTTCCTGCTGCTCGGTTCGGGGCCACTGCTCGCCGCCGTCGTCACCACCGCCGTCCCCGCCGTCCTCACCCGCGGTCTCCACCTCGACGGCCTCGCGGACACCGCCGACGGCCTCGGCAGCGCCAAGCCCGCCGAGGACGCGCTGCGCATCATGAAGCAGTCGGACGTCGGCCCGTTCGGCGTCGTCGCACTGCTCCTCGTCCTGCTCGCCCAGGTCGCCGCGCTCTTCGAGCTGTACGGGGAGAGCTGGGCGCACGGCGCGGCCGGCGCCGTCCTCGCCGCCACCGTCGCCCGCCTCGCCCTCACCCACGCCTCCCGCCACGGCGTCCCGGCGGCCCGCCCCGAGGGCCTTGGCGCGATCGTCGCGGCGACGGTCCCGGTCCGGTCCGCGACCCTCGCGACCGCCCTCGTCCTGGTGGGGTGCGCGGCGACGGGCCTCCTCCTCTCCCCGTACGACGCGGTACGGAACGTCCTCGCGGCCGGCGCGGCCCTGGGCGCGGCGGCGCTGCTGCTCCGCCGGTGCGTACGGCGGTTCGGCGGGGTGACGGGCGACGTCTTCGGCGCGGTGGAGGAGACGGCGGTGACGGCGGCGCTCGTGGCGCTGTCGCTCGGGTGAACATCAGCAGGGGCGGCGCCACACTCCGAGGTCGTACCGCTTCTGCATCGAGCTGAGGCCCAGTTTCCGGGCTTCGGGGCAGAACCGGTCGGTCGGCAGTTCGTACTCGACGTGGAAGACCGCCTTGCCCGCGGTCACGAACGGGGCGAGGCGGTCGCATTCGGTGTACTGGGCGCACTGTTCGTTGACCGCGAAGTCGAAGTCGGGGAGCAGCTGCGGGATCTGGTCGAGGTCGTTCTTGAGGCCCACCGCGAGGCCCCGCTCGTGGGCGAGGCGGGCGATGAGGCGGTTGTAGCGGAGCTGGTCGGCGGCGGTGAGGGGGAAGCCGGTGCGGTTGCGGTAGCCGTCCATGTTGTCGGGTTCGACGGCGTCGAAGCCCTTGGCACGGCACATGTCGAGGCGTTCGGCCATGAGGGGTTCGAGGACGTCGGTGCGGCGGATGTCGAGCCAGCGCTCGCCCTCCCAGCCGTTGCCCTCGCCGAGGACGGACTTCGGGAAGCGGTCGGCGTCCGGGCGGAAGTCCTCCCAGGCGCCGGTGGAGAGGTAGCAGATCACCTTGCGGCCCCGGCGGTGCAGGTCCGCGACCGTCGACGCCGGATGGTCGAAGCCGTCGATGTCGTACACCGGGACGTCGACCGTCGGGTCGAGCCGGCCGCTGAGCTGCCACTGCCAGGCGAGGCCCGGCGCCGGCCGCCACCTCTCCTCCGCCGTTTTCGGGTCCGGGTCGGGGCCCGTCGTACAGGCCGTGGCGAGCAGCAGCAGGCCCGCGAGCAGGGGAAGGAGTCGTCTCATCGGGCGGGCTCCTGGAGGTGCGGAAGGGTGCCCCAGGGGTGCGCGCCCGTGCCGGGGACGGCGCAGTGCACCGGGGTGAGGGGGCGGAAGCCGGGCGGGGCCGCGTAGACGAGGTGGCAGTAGTGGGCGGCGACCGGCAGGTCGAGCGTCCGGTACGTGTCCCAGGGGCCCTCGAAGGTGACGAGGAGGTCGGCGAACTCCGCGTAGCCCGGGTCCGGGTGCGCGCCGTGGTTGAGCACCAGGGTCGCGGCGCCGGCGGACCGGGCCGCGACCGCGAGCCGCCGGTAGTGGCCGAGGACGTCGGGCGCGGTCGGCACCTGGTCGAGGAAGGCGCCGTCGGTGCCGTACCAGTCGCGGTGGCGGAGGAGGTCGGTGACGACCTCGGCGTGCGGGCGGCGCCCGTAGGCGGTGTCCGCGTAGCCGAGGAGCCGTACGCCGGCCCGCCGCAGCCGTCCGGCCGCCTCGGCGAACGCCGGGTCGGGGGCCTCACCCGCGCCGCTCGCAGGGTTGACGACGACGCCGTACAGGGACGGCGCCGCCTCGACGAGGGCCGACCAGGCATCGGGGCGGTCGGCCGGGTGCTCGTAGAACGGCACCAGGAGGAAACGATTCACGGGCCGAATCCCTAGGCGCGGTGGGCGGTCGGTCGTACCAGCAGAACACAGGTGAGGACGGCGAGCACCGCCGCCGCTCCCCCGGCCGCCACCGGCCCCGCCGCCGGTTCCACGGCCTGCGCCGCCGCCGCGAGCAGACAGACGGCGGCCGCGCTGAGCACCGCGCCGAAGGCCTGGAGCAGCAGTCCCAGCCAGAGCACCGTCCCGATCAGGAGCAGCGTGACGAGCCGCGGGAGGGCCGGCAGGGGTGCCCCCGGCCAGGCCAGGGTCACGGCGAGGGTGAGGGCGACGAGGACGGCGAGGTAGCCGCCGAGGCAGAGCGCGAGGGCGCCGGTGACGGCCCGGCGGAACTCGCGGGCCGTGGTCAGGGTCCGCAGCCGGGTCAGGCTCTCGCCCCGGAAGCGGTGCAGCAGCCACTCGGCGGGCCCCATGGAGAGGGTGAGCGCGACGACCACCCCCGCGCCGCTGACCAGGGTGTCGCCGATGCCCGTCTGGAGGACGAGCAGACCGCTGCCGAGACCGAAGAGGCCGTACGGGAGGGAGGCGGCGCGCGGGGGGCCCGCGCGTCCCGCCACGCCGCGCCGCGCGCCCGGCCGGAGGACGAGCGCGGCGAAGCCGACGCCCGCGGTGAGCGCGGTGAGGAGGAGGGCGACGCGCAGGGGTCCCGGCAGGTCCCGGTGGAAGGCGGGGAGGGCCCCGGCGAGCGGCAGCAGCGCGCAGAGCAGGGCCCGTTCGCGGCCGAGGACGAGGAGTACGGTCGCCGCGGCGAGGTAGAGCGACTGCCCGGCGGCGAAGAGGGCCGCCGGGGTCTCGCCCGGTGTGGCGGTCGCGAAGGCGGCGACGGTCCCGGCGAGGGCGCCCGCCGGGGCGCCGGTGAGCAGGGCGCGGGCGGCGGCGGGCCGGTCGCCGAGGCCGAGCCAGGTGTACGCGCGGTGGGCGAGGGACTGGTTCCACACCCAGCCGGTGACGGCGCCCGCGAGGAGCGGAACCGTTCCGCCGGGGAGCCCGAACCGGCCGGGCTCCCCGGCGAGCAGGGGCGCGGCGAGGACGTACGCGAGTCCTGGCAGCGCGAAGACGAGCCCGCGCAGGAGACAGCCGGCGAGCCCGGTGTGCCAGGCGTCGCTCCGTGGTGCCTCCGGCGCGGGGTGGCGCCGCTCCACGCGCGCGTAGAGGTCCTCGGCGAGGGCGAAGGAGTCGGCGCGGCCGTAGGTGAGCCGTATGTGGTCGTCGGTCATGCCGTCGGATTCCAGGAGGGCGGCGATCTCGTCGGGGTGGACGGCCACGGCGACGAACCCTTCGAGCCGCTCGGTGAGTTCGTCGAGCGGATCGGCCGCGAGTCCGCCCCCGGCGGCGGGCGGGGCGTCGGCGGCGGCCGGGTACGCGCCGGAGGGCCGGGGCGGTGCGCCCGTGCCCCCGGCGGGCGGGTTCGTGGCGCGCCCCGTGCGGTCCTCGCGGCGGGGGCGCGGGATCGCGGACAGCGGGGCCCCCGCCGCCGGGGGTTTCAGCCAGAGTGAGCCGCTCACGCCGGGGTGCCTCCGGTGACGAGGGCCGCGGAGGTACGGCGCGGCGTGGGGATGCGCAGGCGCAGGGGCGCGGGGACGAGGGGCAGGGCCGGGCGTGGAGGGCGGGCGTCGGCCAGTTCCCGGTAGATCTGCCGGAAGCCGTCCACCGAGCGGTGCAGGGTGAACCGGTCGATCACCCGCTGCCGGGCGCGCCGGCCGAGTTCGGCGCGCCGGGCCCCGTCCCGGAGGAGTTCACCGACGGCGGCGGCCATGACGGCCGGTTCGCGGGGCGGAACGACGATCCCGGTGTCGCCGACGGCCTCCCGTACCCCGCCGACGTCGGTGGAGACGGTGGCCCGGCCGCAGGACATGGCCTCGATGAGGGAGAAGGGGAAGCCCTCGCTGATGGAGGAGAGCATCACCACGCTGCCCGCCGCGTAGGCGGACGGGACGTCGGAGATCCGGCCCTCGAAGCTGATCCCGTCGGCGACGCCGAGTTCGGCGGCGAGCTTCTCCAGGCGGGTCAGGTAGTCCTCGTTCCCGGCGGGTACCGGACCGAACAGGCGGAGCCGCAGCGCGGGGAGTTCGGCGCGGCAGATCGCGTACGCCCTGATCAGGGTTTCGAGGTCCTTGATGGGGTCGACGCGGCCGCACCAGCTGAGGGTGGGCGTCTCCGGTTCGGGTCCGGCCTCGGGGAAGAGGGCCGGGTCGACGCCGTTGTAGACGGTGCGGATGCGGTCGGCGGGGGCGCCGCCGCGCTCCTCCCAGCGCCGGTTGTACTGGTTGCAGGGGGTGATGAGGTCGGCCTTGCGGTAGCCGAGGGTGTTGAGCTCGCGGTAGAAGCCGAGCATGAGGGCCTTGACGGGCCAGCGCTGCGCCTCGGTGCGGTAGCCGAGGTAGCGCTCGCGGAGGTAGATGCCGTGTTCGGTGAGCAGGAAGGGCACTCCTTCGAAGTGCTGCGCGGCGAGCGCGGGCAGCGTGGCGAGGCCGCTGGAGACGGCGTGCGCGACGCCGCCGGCGGATATCCGGGCGGCGAGGGGGCGCAGGGCGTGTTCGAGCAGGTCGGTGGCGGTGAGCGCGTCGTGGACGGTGGGCCGGGCTTCGAGCGTCGGCAGGTGCGGCATGGTCCAGATCCACATCAGGGAGCGCAGGGCGGTCTCGGAACGCAGGGCGGTGGTCAGCCGCCCCTGCCGGGCGAGTTCGGCCAGCTCGTACAGGCCGGTGCCGAAGTCGCAGCCCGCCCCGGGGTCGAGGAGGGCGAGCAGGAGGCGTTCGTACGCGTCGAGGAAGCGGCGGCGGGCACGCCCCCGCAGGGGCCGGCGCGCGCGAACGGGCGCGGCCGGACCCTGCGGAAGTCCCCAGAGGGGGTACGCGGTGTGCCGGGTGACGTTGGACGGCAGCTCCCAGGTGACGGGTTCGCGGCCGCTGCCGGTGAGGGCGAGGATCTCGAAGTCGACCTCGGGCATGCCGCGGACGAGCTGGTCGCACCAGGTGCTGACGCCGCCGTGGACATGCGGGTAGGTGCCTTCGGTGAGCATGGTGACATGACGGTCACTGCTCGGCATGTGCGGTTCCCCCCAGAACGTGCTGGTCAGGCGGTCGGGAGCGTGAGTGTGACGCTGGTCTGGAGCGGTTCGGGCGCGGTCCAGGCGGAGCGGGTTCCGGCGTAGGGCGAGCCGAAGGCGGTGGAGCCGAGGAGGAGTTGCTTGCGGGTGCCCTCGGGGGCGGTGATCGGCGCGGTGACGCCGGCGGGTGCCTTGACGGTGACCGTGGAGCCGATGCGGTAGGCGGTGACCTTGCCGGCGGCGACGGCCTGGTCCCAGGCGGCGCGGCGGTTCAGCTCGGTGCCGACGTCCCTCTGCCGGGGGTTCACCACGGGGGCGCTGGGGGCGAAGAGGGCCCGGTAGTCGGCGAGGACCTTGTCGAGGACGGGGTAGAGGAGGCGTTCCTCGGCGAGGTTGGACTGGTGCACGTAGTGCGGCCGTGGGTCGTTGCCCATCACGTGGGAGAGGGCGGTCCTCGCCTCCTGCGGGACGATGTGGTCGGCGTAGCCGGTGGTGGTGGGGAGCGGGGCGGGCAGGCAGGTGGAGGCCGGGTTGATCTCGCAGACGCCGCTGCCGCCGTCGGCGCGGGAGGTGTAGACCCAGTTGTACTCGTCGGTCATCTCGGCGGCGGTGCCCACGTTGTAGTACACGTTCATGGGGTGGCGGGGCACGGTCCTCGCGGCGCCGGTGGTGGTGCCGAGGGAACGTTGCTGCGGTTCGCGGGAGTTGTCGCTCGCGATCCACTTGACGCCGTTGTCGGCGAGGGCTCCGGCGAGGTTCGGGTTGTCGACGGGCTGCTGGGGCAGGGTCCTGAGGCCGGAGTGCTCGCCGGTGACGAGTTCGGCGCGGTCGACGGAGATGCCCTTGCCGACGGCCCAGTTGTGGTTGTTCCGGATCTGGCCGGAGAGTGCGGAGCGGCTGACCCAGAGGGTGTTCCCCGCGGTGTCCTTGGCGCACTGCCAGGGGACGACGGTGTTGTCCTGGACGCAGCCGAGGAACGGGTGGGTGTAGGTGTGGTTGATCCACCGGTACTGGGCGCGGTCCGCGACGAGCCGGTCGGTGAGCGGGTCGCTGCCGCCGTGCTCGGTCCTCCACTGCTCGCCCTGGCCGCCGTTGTAGACCATGTCGAGGGTGAAGCCGGAGGCCTTCTGCCAGGCGGCGGCGTACTGGGCGTCGGCGACCGTCATCCGGATCGGGTTCACGCCCTCTCCGTCGTCCCCGACGCAGTCGAAGTCGCCGGGGGTGCAGTTGAGTGCCGTGTCCCAGCGGGCGTCGGGAGCGAAGACGTCGTCGACGTGGACGGAGAGGTAGTTGCGGCTCTGGCCGAGGTGGACGCCCTGGGTGAGCCATTCGACGATGCCGCGGGCGAGGGCCCGGAACTGCCGCTGGTGCTGGTTGTAGGCGAAGGTGACGACGAGTTCGCGGCGCCCGTCGACGGCGTACTCGCCGACGAGGCTGGCCCGGCCGGCGCCGTCGACGGGGACGTCGACGTAGCTGGTGTAGCCGGCCCGGGGGCGGCCCGCGTAGCCGTAACTTTCGGCGATCGAGGGGTCGTTGTCCTCGAAGGTGAGCGCGCCGGACAGGTACCGGAAGGGGCCGGTCCGACCGGCGGCGGTGACGCCCGCGGTGACGCCGTCGAGGACGCCGGACCAGCCGCCCTCGTTGGTGTAGTCGAGGCCGACGCCGGGGTGCGACCAGGTGTAGGCGTCGACCTGCGGGATGCCGAAGGTCCGCTCGTAGGCCTGGAGGGCGGTGTGCTCGGCGGAGTCCGGCCCGAAGGCGGTCTCGTGCGGCAGGACGACGCCCTGGTACTTGGCGCGGGGACGCCCGTCGACGGTGTCGCTGAGGAAGGCGGGATCCAGGACAGGCCGGTTCGGGTCGTTGAGGTCGATCCTGCGGTACGGGACGCCGGAGCCCTTCAGCTCGGCGGTGATCGCCCCGACCGCGCTGCCGCCGTCGTCGACGACGAGGACGGTGAGGTCGATCCGGGGCACGGGGGCGGCGAGGGCCTGCGCGGACGGGACGACGGTGGCGAGCAGCGCGGCGGCGGCGAGGGCCGCGGTACGGGCTCCGCGGGATGCGGTGCGGGCGGTACGGGCTCGGGTACGGGCGGTGCGGGGCGCGGTTCTGGGCGTACGGATTCGGCCGGAGTCCATCGGGTGGTGTCCCCCCTCGGCAGGTCCCTCCGCGCCAGGACCGGGGCGGGGGAACTGTGGAGATGCTGCAGATGATGCGAAGACGGGTGCGTCGTCCTCGCGTGACTGAGGCGAGTGTGAAGGAGCGCTCCGGGCCGGAACGGTAAACATGAAAGAGACACCACGGATGAGTGAATCGCCGCCGCCGTGAGCGAACCGGATGAGCGAGCGTAGGCTCGTTCTCGGCGCTCTCCGGGCCGAAATACGATGCGGCGGGCACGGTCGGCCTATCCCTCGACCGCCACAGAACTCAATGGAAGCGAGATTTCACCACCGTGACTGCTCTCACTCTCAGCACTGCCGGCGCGGCGACGCTGCGCGCCGACGCCCTCGTCGTCGGCGTCGCGAAGTCCGGGAAGACGCTCGTCGTCGCCCCGGGCGCCGAGGCCGTCGACAAGGCCTTCGAAGGCCGGCTCGCCGCCGTCCTGGAGACCCTGGGCGCCTCGGGTGCCGAGGGTGAGGCGACGAAGCTGCCCGCTCCCGCCGGTCTCAAGGCCCCCGTCGTCCTCGCCGTCGGCCTGGGCTCCGCCCCCGAGGACGGCGAGCCCTACGCCGCGGAGACCCTGCGCCGCGCCGCCGGTACGGCCGCCCGCGTGCTGACCGGCACGAAGAAGGCCGCGTTCGCGCTGCCGATCGCCGCCGCCGAGGACGCCGCCGCCATCGCGGAGGGCGCCCTGCTCGGCGCGTACGCCTTCACGGCCTACCAGGAGAACGGCAAGGACGCGAAGAAGCCGCTCGCCGAGGTCGCCCTGCTCGGTGCCAAGCCGCGCGACAAGGCCCACAAGGCCGCCGCCGAGCGCGCCCAGGCCGTCGCCGAGGAGATCAACCGCGCCCGCGACCTGATCAACATGCCGCCGAACGACCTGACCCCGGCCGCGTTCGCCGCCGCCGCCCAGGCCGCCGGCAAGGAGCACGGCCTCAAGGTCCAGATCCTCGACGAGAAGGCGCTCGCCAAGGGCGGCTACGGCGGCATCCTCGGCGTCGGCAACGGCTCCGTGAACCCGCCGCGCCTGGTCCGGATCGCGTACACCCACCCGAAGGCGGAGAAGACCCTCGCCCTCGTCGGCAAGGGCATCACCTACGACTCGGGCGGCATCTCCCTGAAGCCGGCCGGCCACAACGAGACGATGAAGTGCGACATGAGCGGCGCCGCCGCCGTGTTCTCCTCCGTCGTCGCCGCGGCCCGCCTCGGCCTCGAGGTCAACGTCACGGGCTGGCTCGCCCTCGCCGAGAACATGCCGTCCGGCTCCGCCACCCGCCCGGGTGACGTGCTGCGCATGTACAGCGGCAAGACCGTCGAGGTCCTGAACACCGACGCCGAGGGCCGTCTCGTCCTCGCCGACGCGCTGACCCGGGCCTCCGAGGAGCACCCGGACGCGATCGTCGACGTGGCGACCCTGACCGGTGCCATGGTCCTGGCGCTCGGCAACCGCACCTTCGGCATCATGGCCAACGACGACGAGTACCGCTCGGCGATCCACGAGATCGCCGAGGAGGTCGGCGAGGCGTCCTGGCCGATGCCGCTCCCCGCGGACCTGCGCAAGGGCATGGACTCCCCCACCGCCGACATCGCCAACATGGGCGAGCGGATGGGCGGCGGCCTGGTCGCCGGTCTCTTCCTCCAGGAGTTCGTGGGCGAGGGCATCACCTGGGCCCACCTGGACATCGCGGGTCCGGCCTTCCACGAGGGCGCCCCCTACGGCTACACCCCCAAGGGCGGCACCGGCTCCTCGGTCCGCACCCTGGTGAAGCTGGCCGAGCGCACCGCCGCCGGCGAGCTCTGAGCACACCGTGACGGGGACGGCCCCGGGCCTGGCGCCCGGGGCCGTCCCCGTCGCCGATGTTCGCTCGCGACGAAATCCGTAGGTTCGTACGCCCGGGTGAGCCCTCCGTACGGACGATCGGCCGTCTCAGAGCACGGCCCCGCGTCCCGCCGTCCGTCAACAAGTGCGAAGATGGGTTCTCGGCAGGACAGGGCCCCCACCACAGGGCCGAAATAAAGCGGCCGGACACCAGCCGCCGCCCGGTCACTGAAGACCGGCGACGAGCGCACATGCATGGAGGACGTGACGTGGCGAACGACGCCAGCACCGTTTTCGACCTAGTGATCCTCGGCGGCGGTAGCGGCGGTTACGCCGCGGCCCTGCGCGGAGCGCAGCTGGGCCTGGACGTCGCACTGATCGAGAAGAACAAGCTCGGCGGCACCTGCCTGCACAACGGCTGCATCCCGACGAAGGCCCTGCTCCACGCCGGCGAGGTCGCCGACCAGGCGCGCGAGGCCGAGCAGTTCGGTGTCAAGGCCTCCTTCGAGGGCATCGACATCAAGGGCGTGCACAAGTACAAGGACGACGTGATCTCGGGCCTGTACAAGGGTCTGCAGGGTCTCGTCGCCTCCCGCAAGGTGACCTACATCGAGGGCACCGGTCACCTGTCCTCCCCGACCTCCGTCGACGTCGACGGCCGTCGTGTCGAGGGCCGTCACGTCCTCCTCGCCACGGGCTCCGTGCCGAAGTCGCTCCCCGGTCTGGAGATCGACGGCAACCGGATCATCACCTCGGACCACGCGCTGACCCTGGACCGGGTCCCGGAGTCCGCGATCATCCTCGGCGGCGGTGTCATCGGCGTCGAGTTCGCCTCCGCGTGGAAGTCGTTCGGCACCGACGTCACGGTGATCGAGGGCATGAAGCACCTCGTCCCGGTCGAGGACGAGAACAGCTCGAAGCTTCTTGAGCGCGCGTTCCGCAAGCGCGGCATCAAGTTCAACCTCGGCACCTTCTTCCAGTCCGCCGAGTACACCGACGGCGGCGTCAAGGTCACCCTGGCCGACGGCAAGACCTTCGAGGCCGAGGTGCTGCTCGTCGCCATCGGCCGCGGCCCGGTCTCCGCGGGTCTCGGCTACGAGGAGCAGGGCGTCGCGATGGACCGCGGCTACGTCCTGGTCGACGAGTACATGCGCACCAACGTGCCGACGATCTCGGCCGTGGGCGACCTCGTCCCGACGCTCCAGCTCGCGCACGTCGGCTTCGCCGAGGGCATCCTCGTCGCGGAGCGCCTGGCCGGCCTCAAGGCCGTCCCGATCGACTACGACGGCGTGCCGCGGGTGACGTACTGCCACCCCGAGGTCGCCTCCGTCGGCATCACCGAGGCCAAGGCCAAGGAGATCTACGGCGCGGACAAGGTCGTCGCCCTGAAGTACAACCTCGCGGGCAACGGCAAGAGCAAGATCCTCAAGACCGCGGGCGAGATCAAGCTCGTCCAGGTCAAGGACGGTGCCGTGGTCGGCGTCCACATGGTCGGTGACCGCATGGGCGAGCAGGTCGGCGAAGCGCAGCTGATCTACAACTGGGAGGCGCTGCCGGCCGAGGTCGCGCAGCTCATCCACGCCCACCCGACGCAGAACGAGGCGCTCGGCGAGGCCCACCTGGCCCTGGCCGGCAAGCCGCTGCACTCCCACGACTGACGCTGACGTCATCACAGGGCGCGACGACCACTTTCCGCAATTCGTTAGGAGCAACTGAAACCATGTCGGTTTCCGTAACCCTGCCGGCGCTCGGCGAGAGCGTCACCGAGGGCACCGTCACCCGCTGGCTCAAGGCCGAGGGCGAGCGCGTCGAGGCCGACGAGCCGCTGCTCGAGGTCTCGACCGACAAGGTCGACACCGAGATCCCCGCCCCCGCCTCGGGCATCCTGGCCTCCATCAAGGTCGCCGAGGACGAGACGGTCGAGGTCGGCGCCGAGCTGGCCATCATCGACGACGGCTCCGGCGCCCCCGCCGCTGCCGCCGCTCCGGCCGCCGAGGCCGCTCCGGCCGCCGAGGCCGCCCCCGCCGCCGAGGCCGCTCCGGCCCCGCAGCAGGAGGCCCCGCAGGCCGCCCCGTCCACCGAGGCCGAGGCCCCCGCCCCGGCCCCGACCGCCGAGGCGGCCGCCGGCGGCGGTTCCGCCGAGGGCACCGACGTCGTCCTGCCCGCGCTGGGCGAGTCCGTCACCGAGGGCACCGTCACCCGCTGGCTGAAGTCGGTCGGCGAGGAGGTCACGGAGGACGAGCCGCTGCTCGAGGTCTCCACGGACAAGGTCGACACCGAGATCCCGGCCCCGGCCTCCGGTGTCCTCCTGGAGATCGTCGTCGCCGAGGACGAGACCGCCGAGGTCGGCGCCAAGCTGGCCGTCATCGGCGTCGCGGGTGCCGCCCCGGCGGCCGCCCCGGCCCCGGCTCCGGCCGCTCCCGCCGCCCCGGCCGCTCCGGCCGCTCCGGCTCCGGCCCCCGCGCCGGCCGCTCCGGTCGCCGCTCCGGCTCCGGCCGCCCCCGCCGCTCCGGCTCCCGCCGCCCCGGCCCCGGCTCCCGCCACCCCGGCTCCGGCCAAGGCCGCTCCGGCTCCCGCCGCCCCGGCTCCGGCCGAGGACGGCGCGTACGTGACCCCGCTGGTCCGCAAGCTCGCCACCGAGAACGGTGTCGACCTCGCGGCCGTCAAGGGTTCGGGCGTCGGCGGTCGTATCCGCAAGCAGGACGTCCTCGCGGCCGCCGAGGCCAAGAAGGCCGCCGCCGCCGCTCCGGCTCCCGCCGCCGCTCCGGCCGCCGCCAAGGCTCCGGCCCTGGAGGCCTCCCCGCTGCGCGGTCAGACCGTCAAGATGACCCGCATGCGCAAGGTCATCGGCGACAACATGATGAAGGCGCTGCACGGCCAGGCCCAGCTGACCTCGGTCGTCGAGGTCGACATCACCAAGCTGATGAAGCTGCGCACCCGTGCCAAGGACGCCTTCGCCGCCCGTGAGGGCGTCAAGCTGTCCCCGATGCCGTTCTTCGTGAAGGCGGCGGCCCAGGCGCTGAAGGCCCACCCGGTCATCAACGCCCGGATCAACGAGGACGAGGGCACGATCACCTACTTCGACACCGAGAACATCGGTATCGCGGTGGACTCCGAGAAGGGTCTGATGACCCCGGTCATCAAGGGTGCGGGCGACCTCAACATCGCCGGCATCTCGAAGAAGACCGCGGAGCTGGCCGGCGCCGTGCGCGCCAGCAAGATCACGCCGGACGACCTGGCCGGTGCGACCTTCACCATCTCCAACACCGGTTCGCGCGGCGCGCTGTTCGACACGATCATCGTGCCCCCGAACCAGGTCGCCATCCTGGGCATCGGCGCCACCGTGCGCCGTCCGGTCGTCATCAACCACCCGGACCTGGGTGAGACGATCGCGATCCGCGACATGACGTACGTCGCGCTGTCCTACGACCACCGTCTGGTGGACGGCGCCGACGCCGCCCGCTACCTGACGTCGGTCAAGGCGATCCTGGAGGCCGGCGAGTTCGAGGTCGACCTCGGCCTGTAAGAGCGTGGCCTCCTTGGCAACGTAACGAGCCTCACCTGCGGCGCCCCCGTCCGGAAGTGTTTCCGGGCGGGGGCGCCGCCGTATTGTCTTTAGAGTCAACACTCCCCGAGGAGCCTTCATGACCGTCCCCGTCGTCCACTCGCTGCGCGAACAGATCCGCGAGCACATCGTGGAGGGGATCGTCAGCGGCCGCTGGAAGCCGGGCGAGCGGATCGTGGAGCGCCGGATCGCGACCGAGCTGGAGGTCTCCCAGACCCCGGTCCGCGAGGCGCTGCGCGAACTGGAGTCGCTGCGCCTGATCGAGTCGGCGCCGAACAAGGGCGTGCGGGTCCGCAATCTGACCGCGGCGGACCTGGAGGAGAGCTACCCCGTGCGGGCCGGTCTCGAGCAGATCGCGGCCGAGCTGGCGGCCGGGCGGCTCGCGACGGACTGCTCGGCCCTCGAACCGCACGTGGCGGCCCTTTACGAGGCGGACGCGGTGTCCGACGGGACGGCGCAGGTGCGGCACACGGTGGCCTTCCACCGGGAGCTGGTGAAGGCGGCGGGGAACAAGGTCCTGCTGCACACCTGGGAGACGCTCGGCATCGAGGTCTTCACGGCCCTGTCGATCCGCTGGCTCGGCACGGTCCAGAAGTCGTACGCGGAGGAGCACCAGGAGCTGGTGGAGGCCTTCCGCCGGGGCGATCCGAACATCGGCGCCCTGGTGAAGGCGCACGTGCTGGGCTGCGCGCCGCGAGCCTGAGCCACGCTTGTACGCACAGTGAGCGGGTCCGCCTCGGGGCGGGCCCGCTCATTCGTGCGAGCACCCTCTCACAAAGCCCTCCCACCTGCGAGAACAAGGCAAAACCGAGGCACCGGGTGCCCCATTTCGCGGCACCCTGTGCCGACTTTTTCGATCTGAAGAGGTTTTCCTCTTCAACCCTTTGATCGATCATCGATCGCCGGTTTACAGTCTTCGGCGGGCCGCTACCCGGCCCTTCGCCCTGTCCTGCCAGACAAGGCACCCCTTCTCCACCCCCACCTGTCCGGAAGGCGGCGATCATGACCGATCCCGTAGGCAAGATTCCGAGCGAGCTCGACCAGCTCCCGGACCGTGACACCGAGGAGACCGCCGAGTGGGCGGCCTCCCTGGACGCCGTCACCAAGGCCGCCGGCCCCCACCGGGCCGCCTACCTGATGCGTCGTACCCTCCAGCACGCCGAGGGCGCGGGCCTCGCCCTGCCCAAGCTCCTGGAGACGGACTACGTCAACACCATCCCGACCTCCGCCGAGCCGACGGGCGCCGCGTTCGACGGCGACGAGGACATGGAGCGCCGGATCACCGCCTGGAACCGCTGGAACGCGGCCGCGATGGTCTCCCGCGGCTCCAAGTACGGCGTCGGCGGCCACATCGCCACCTTCGCGTCGGCCGCCTGGCTGTACGAGACCGGCTTCAACCACTTCTTCAAGGGCAAGGAAGCCGACGGTTCCGGCGACCAGCTCTACATCCAGGGTCACGCCGCCCCCGGCATCTACGCCCGCGCGTTCCTGGACGGCCGCCTGAACGAGGCGCACCTCGACAACTTCCGGCAGGAGTCCGGCGGCAACGGCCTGCCCTCCTACCCGCACCCGCGCCGCCTCCCCTGGCTGTGGGAGTTCCCCACCGTCTCCATGGGACTCGGCCCGCTCTCCGCGATCTATCAGGCGCGCTTCAACCGCTACCTGACCAACCGCTCCATCAAGGACGTCTCCGCCTCCCACGTGTGGGCGTTCCTCGGTGACGGCGAGATGGACGAGCCCGAGTCGACCGCGGCCCTCGCCCTGGCCGCCCGCGAGGGTCTGGACAACCTGACCTTCGTCATCAACTGCAACCTGCAGCGCCTCGACGGCCCGGTCCGCGCCAACTTCAAGATCGTGCAGGAGCTGGAGGCCCAGTTCCGCGGCGCCGGCTGGAACGTCGTGAAGTCGCTGTGGGGCAACGCCTGGGACGAGCTGTTCGCGCTCGACACCACCGGCGCCCTCGTCCGCCGCCTCCGCGAGGTGCCGGACGCGCAGGTCCAGACGTACCAGACCCGCGACGCCGCCTACATCCGCCAGGACTTCTTCGGCAAGGACCCGGCGCTCGTCGCGATGGCGCAGCTGCTGAGCGACGACAAGATCCTGGAGTGCTTCCACCTCTCGCGCGGTGGCCACGAGCCGCGCAAGGTGTACGCCGCGTACAAGGCCGCCGTGGAGTTCAAGGGCGCGCCGACGGTCATCCTCGCGCAGACCGTCAAGGGCTTCACCCTCGGTGAGGGCTTCGCGTCGAAGAACGCGAACCACCAGATGAAGAAGCTCTCCACCGACGAGTTCAAGAACATGCGCGACCTCCTCGAACTCCCCATCTCGGACGCGCAGTTCGTCGACGGCCAGGTGCCCTACGGCCACCCCGGCGCCGACTCCCCCGAGGTCCGCTACCTCCAGGAGCGCCGCGCGGCCCTCGGCGGCCCGGCCCCGGCCCGCCGCACCCAGCCGCTCGCGCCGCTGCCCGCCCCGGCCGAGAAGGCCTTCGCCGCCTTCGACAAGGGCTCCGGCACGCAGTCGATGGCCACGACGATGGCGTTCGTCCGCCTGGTCAAGGACCTGATCCGCGACAAGGAGACCGGCAAGCGCTGGGTCCCGATCGTCCCGGACGAGGCCCGCACCTTCGGCATGGAGAGCCTCTTCCCCTCCCTCGGCATCTACTCGCCGAAGGGCCAGACGTACGAGCCGGTCGACCGCGACCAGCTGATGTACTACAAGGAGGCCGTCAACGGCCAGATCCTCAACGAGGGGATCACCGAGGCCGGTTCGATGGCCGACTTCATCGCCGCTTCCACCGCGTACTCCACGCACGGCGAGGCGATGATCCCGTTCTACATCTTCTACTCGATGTTCGGCTGGCAGCGGACCGCCGACCAGATGTGGCAGCTCGGCGACCAGCTCGGCCGCGGCTTCCTCGTCGGCGCCACCGCCGGTCGCACGACCCTGACCGGTGAGGGCCTCCAGCACGCCGACGGGCACTCGCCGGTGATCGCGGCCACGAACCCGGCGGCGCTCACGTACGACCCGGCGTTCGCCTACGAGGTCGCGGCCATCGTCAAGGAGGGTCTGCGCCGGATGTACGGCGAGGCCGCCGAGGGCGAGGACCAGAACGTCTTCTACTACCTCACCGTCTACAACGAGCCGATGCCGCAGCCGGCCAAGCCGGCCGGCATCGACGAGGGCATCGTCAAGGGCCTCTACCGCTTCAACACGGCGGAGTCCGCGGGCCTCGACCTCCCCGCGAACGCCGCGCGCATCCAGCTCCTCTCCTCCGGTACGGCCATCCACTGGGCCCTGGAGGCGCAGAAGCTGCTCGCCGCCGAGTGGGGCGTGGGCGCCGACGTGTGGTCCGCGACCTCCTGGACGGAGCTGCGGCGCGACGCCCTGGAGGCCGACGCGGCGCTGCTGCGCGGCGAGGAGCGGGTGCCGTACATCCGCCGGGCCCTGGAGGGCGTCGACTCCCCGGTCCTCGCCGTCTCCGACTACATGCGCCAGGTCCCGGACCAGATCGCGCAGTGGGTCGAGCAGGACTGGTCCTCGCTGGGTGCCGACGGCTTCGGTCTGTCGGACACCCGTGACGCGGCCCGCCGCCACTTCGGCGTCGACGCCCAGTCGATCGTCGTCGCGTCCCTCGCGCAGCTCGCCCGTCGCGGCGAGGTCCCGGCCTCGGCCGTGAAGGAGGCGCGCGAGCGCTACGGCCTGTAGTCCGGCCGGTTGATCGGTCCCAAGGGCCGGGGCGTACCTGTCGGTACGGCCCGGCCCTTCGGCGTCACCGGGCCCGCCCGTTCAGGCCTGGGCGAAGCCGGGGGTCCCGGGCGCGGGCCGGGCGCCGGAGCGTGCGCGGGAGGCCGGTTCCGGCGCGGCGGACAGGGCACGGTGCATGGCTTCGAGCTCCCGGAGGGTGCTCGCGCGCTGTTCGGCCAGAGTGCCGAGCGGCTGGTACTTGCTGTCCGCCAGGATCGCGCCTATCGCGGAGCGGAGGCCCGCGATCCCGGTCATCGTTTCCGCGACCCCGTCACGGGCCTCGTCCAGGAGCGCGGCGGCCTCCGCGTGCGCCTCGTCCACGACGGCCCGGGCCCGGCGTTCGGCGTCCGTCCGCAGCCTTTCGGCCTCCAGGCGGAGCTGCTCGGCGCGGTGCTCGATCTCCGCGAGGCGCTTCTCGGCCTTCGCCTGACGCGAGGCCAGGTCCCGCTCCGACTGCTCGCGGCGCTTCGCCAGGTTGGTCTCGAAGTCCGCGGCGGCCTGCGCGGCCTTGGCGCGCGTCTCCTCGAAGAGGGCGTCCGCCTCCTCGCGCCTGGCCTGCACGTCCCTCCGGGCGGCGGCGAGGATGCGGGCGCGCTCGTCGTCCACGTCGATGCCGGCGGGGACGGGAGGCGTCGGAGCGGCGGCGACGGGTTCCGTCAGCGCGCGGAGCCGGGCGAGGACGGCCGCCGCCGACTCCGGCCGGTCGGCCGGCTCGCGGGCCAGCAGCTCCATGACGAGCGCGCTCAGCTCCGCCGGGATCACGGGATCGTGGTGGTGCGGCGGGACTTCCGTGCCGTGCAGCTTCTGGTTGATCAGGCCGAGCATGTTGTCGGAGGCGAAGGGCGCGCGGCCCGTGAGGGCGAAGTAGAGCACGCAGCCCAGGGAGTACAGGTCGGTGCGGTGGTCGACGGTCCGCTCGCCGAGGGCCTGTTCCGGTGACATGTAGAGCAGCGTGCCGATGGCGACGCCGGTGCCGGTGAGCCCGCCGACCCTGAGCGTGTCCCCGAGGAACTTGGCGATGCCGAAGTCGAGGATCCTGAGGTCGCCGTCCTCCGCGAACATCACGTTGTCGGGCTTGATGTCCCGGTGGACGATCCGGCGGGAGTGGGCCGCTTCGAGGGCGGTGGCGAGCTGCCGTGCCCAGGCGACGGCGACGTGCCAGTGGGGGCGCCGGTCGAGGACGGTGCGGGTGAGGGTGCGGCCGGTCAGCAGCTCCATCACCATGTACAGCGCGCGTTCGCCGTCGAGCACGGCTGATCCGCAGTCGTGTGCCGTGACCGTGTACCGGCCGGGCAGGCTCGCCGCCGAGCGGATCTCGCGGCGGAAGCGCAGGAAGGTCTCCTCCTCGCCCATCTCCGGCAGCGCGGTGACGAGCTTGACCGCCACGCTCCGCTGCATGCGGCGGTCGAGGGCGCTCCACACCTGCCCCATCCCGCCGCGGCCGAGCCGGGTCTCCAGCTCGTACCGTCCGTCCAGCACCGTCCCCCGCATCGTGCCCCTCCCCGGTGGTCCCCTCAGGAGTCCGTGACCCCAAGTCCCCAGTATGGGTGGCAGTCTGGGACGCATGCGTGCCGCCCGCCTCATCAAGATGGTCCTGCTGCTCCAGTCCCGTCCGTCGATGACGGCCGCCGAACTGGCCGAGGAGCTGGAGGTGTCGGAACGGACCATCACCCGTGACGCCCTCGCCCTCTCCGAGGCGGGGGTTCCGGTGTACGCGGACCGGGGCAGGACCGGGGGGTACCGGCTCGTCGGCGGGTACCGCACGCGTCTGACGGGTCTCGCGCGCGGCGAGGCCGAGGCGCTGTTCCTCTCCGGGCTGCCGGGCGCGCTGCGGGACATGGGCCTGGCGGACGCGGCGTCGGCGGCCCGGCTCAAGGTGTCGGCCGCGCTGCTGCCGTCGCTGCGGGACGCCCCGGACTCGGTGGCGCAGCGCTTCCTGCTCGACGCGCCGGGCTGGTACCAGGAGCCGGAGACGCCGGAGATGCTGGCGCCGATCGCGGAGGCCGTCTGGGACGACCGGATGATCGCCGCCCACTATCGGCGCGGTGACCGTGAGGTGGAGCGGGAGCTCGCCCCGTACGGGCTCGTCCTGAAGGCGGGCGTCTGGTACCTGTGCGCGCGTTCCGGTACGGCGTTCCGTACCTACCGGGTGGATCGCTTCACGGCCGTCGCCCTCACCGAGGAGCGGTTCGTCCGGGACGAGGCCTTCGACCTGCCGGCCTTCTGGGCCGAGCGCGCGGCGGAGTTCGCCCGGTCGATCCTGCGCGCGGAGGTGGTCGTACGGCTCTCGGAGGCGGGGGCCGGCCGACTGCCGCACGTGACGGACCGCGCGGCCGCAGAGGAGGCCCTGGCGGCGGGGACGCGGGACGCGGAGGGCCGGGTGACGGCGACGCTCGCGGTGGAGAGCGAGGAGGTCGCCTTCGCCCAGCTGCTCGCCCTGGGAGCGGAGGCCGAGGTACTCGCCCCGGCCTCCTTGCGTGCCCGGTTCGGGGAGGCGGCCCGCGCGATGGCGGGGTTGTACGCGTGACGCCGGGCCGTACCCGTGAACCGCGCCTAGCGGTAGTCGTTCACGTCCGGTTTCCCCGTCTCCCCCGCGACGATGAAGCCCCAGGCGTCCGGCTGCGAGCCGTCCGCGTCGGTGAAGCCGTACTCCTTCGCCAGCTGGCCGCTGGAGAGCGACCGTCCGTTCCAGCGGTGCCGGTCGGGGTCGGCGGCGAGGGCTGCGACGGCCCGGCCCACGTACACCGGTGACTCGGCGACCGCGAAGTCGGGGATCTTCTCGACGGCGTCGCGCCAGTTCTCCTCGGTGACGCCGAACCCGGCGAGCATCTGCTCGGACCTGAGCCAGCCCGGGGTGAGGGCGACCGCCGTGCCGCCGTGCTCCTCCAGTTCCTTCCCGAGGCCGAAGGCCATGCGGAGGGGGGCGTTCTTGGCGAGGTCGTAGAAGAGGTTCTCGCGGAACCGGGTGCCGTTGTACGCGGTGGTGCCGTCGGTGACCTCGACGACCAGGCCGCCCCGGTGGCGGACGAGGAGCGGCAACGCCGTGTGCGAGGTGATGACGTGCGTCCGCACGCCGAGTTCGAGCATCCTGAGGCCGCCGGTGAGGTCGTTCTCCCAGGTCTTCTTCCCGAAGACGAGGAGGTGCTCGCCGCCCCACACGTCGTTGACGAGGACGTCGAGCCGCCCCCGCTCCCGGTCGATCCGGTCGACGAGGGCCCGGACCTGCTCGACCTCCAGATGGTCGGTGGGGACGGCGACGCCCTCGCCGCCGGCGGCCGTCACCAGTTCGGCGGTCTCCTCGATGGTCTCGGTCGCCCGGCCGACCTCGCTGATCTTCTCGCGGGTGGTGCGGCCGGTGACGTACACGGTGGCTCCGGCGGCCCCCAGCTGGACGGCGATGGCCCGCCCGGCTCCCCGGGTGGCGCCCGCGACCAGGCAGATCCGTCCGTGCAGCGGCTTCGTCTCAGTCGTCATGCGACCAGACTGGCAGGAAAACACGACACCTTCTGTCCGGTTTCATTTCGGGCTTTCCGGGTGCGTCGCACCCCCCGAACCACGATGCTGGTCCCGTGATGGACGAGACCGAGTTCTGGCAGATCATCGACTCCACCCGCGAGGAAGCCGAGGGCGACCCCGAGGAACAGGCCGATCTGCTCGTGGAACGGCTGACCCGGCTGGACCCCGACTCCGTACTCGACTACGCGCGCCACTTCGAGGCCCGCTACAACCGCGCGTACCTCTGGGACCTGTGGGGCGCGGCGGCCGTGCTGTTCGACGGGGCGGGGGACGAGACCTTCGACTCGTTCCGCTGCTGGCTCATCGGTCAGGGCCGGGAGGTCTACGAGGGCGCGGTGCACGATCCGGACGCGCTGGCGGAGCTGCTCGGCGACTTCGACGTGGAGATCGACGGGGACGGTGAGGAGATCGGTTTCGCGGCGGACGAGGCGTACGAGCGGCTGACCGGCGCCGAGACCCCCGATCTGGGCATTCCGATGCCGGGTGGGGAGCCGCTCGGCACGCCCTTCGACCTGTCGGACGACGAGGCGCTCGCGGCCCGCTTCCCCCGGCTCTGGGCCCGCTTCGGAGCCGGGTAGGGCGCAGGGCCGCGAAGCCGCTCGTCAGAAGTGCGTGCCGCCGTCGACGCGGATCTCGGTGCCGGTGATGAACGCGCCGTCCTCGCTCGCCAGCATGGCGACGACGCCCGCGACGGTCTCGGGTCCCGCGAAGCCCTGGCCGAGGGCGGGGGCAAGCTTCGCGAAGAGGGACCAGTCGGTGTCCTCGGGCAGGCCGGGGCCGACGCTCTGGCGGCTGGCGCCGCTGCCGTCGGTCATGCCGGAGGAGATGGAGCCGGGCTGGACGGCGGTGAAGCGGATGCCCTGCTTGGCGTACTCGGCGGCGAGGGCGTGGGTCATGGACTGGATGCCGCCCTTGCTGGCCGCGTAGGCCGCCATGTAGGGGTGGGCGAACATCGCGGAGGTGGAGGAGAAGTTCACGACGGCGGAGCCGTTGCCCTCCAGGAGGGCGGGGATCGCCTCGCGGATCACGAGGAACGTGCCGGTGAGGTTGATCCGTATCACCTGCTCGAAGGAGTCCAGGCTCGTCTCGTGCGTGTGTGAGGAGCGCAGCACTCCGGCCGCGTTGACCAGGACGTCCAGGCCGCCGAGCGCCTCGACGGCGGCGGCGACACCGGCGCGTACGGAGACCTCGTCGGCGACGTCCACGACGACGGTGGTGAGGCGGTCGGCGGCGTCGCCCGCCTTGGCCGCGGTGTCCTTGAGGCCGTCCTCGCTGATGTCGGCGGCGACGACCCGGCCGCCCTCGGCGAGCACGCGGAGGACGGTGGCCTGGCCGATGCCGGAGCCGCCGCCGGTGATGAGGGCGCGGCGTCCTTCGTAACGGGTCAGCTGGTTCATGGCGTCAACCTTTCGTTGTCAAGCGGTGTGGAATGCTGCCACCGTACGCCCAAGTGGCACGTTTTGCCATAGTTGCGTGTTGTGCACGTTCGGCGGTCGCGGGCGTACGCTTCGTACGGTGAGCACCAAGCCCGAGGGCGCCACGCCCCCCACCCGGACGCTGACGGAACGCCGCAAGGCCGCCACCCAGCTGGACATCGCGCGCGCCGCCGCCGAACTCTTCACCGAGCACGGCCCCGACGGCACCACGGCCGAGGACATCGCCCTGCGCGCCGGGGTCGCGCTGCGCACCTTCTACCGGTACTTCCGCTCCAAGCAGGACGCCGTGGCCCCGCTCCTCGCGGGCGGCGCCGACCGCTGGCGGGAGAACCTGGCCGCGACGCGGCCGGGCGCCGCCCTGCCCGAGGCCCTGGAACGCTCGATCGCCGCGTCGCTGACCCCGGCGGACGAGACGGCCGCCGAGGGGCTGCGCTGGACCCGGGGGCTGCTGCGCGCGGCCGCCGAGGACCCCGCCCTGCGGGCCGTCTGGTACCGGGTCAACCAGGAGTCCGAGGAACGGCTGCGGGAGGTCGTCGCCGGGCTCGCCGGACCGGACGCCGACCCGCTGGAGGTACGGCTCGCGGCGGCGGCGGCCACGGACGCCATCCGGATCGCCCTGGAGAGCTGGGCGGAGACGGAGGCACCGGTGCGCGGCGCGGGCGCACCGGCGGAGCTCGCGGTCCGGTGCCTGCGGGAACTGATGGGCGGAATGCGCCTGTTGGGACCGGCCGACGGCGCTACGGACCCGGGCGTCGGCCCGTGAACGACCGGCCGGTGAGCGACCGGTCCGTGAACGAGCGGCCGGTGAGCGAGCGGTCCGTGAAGGCGTCGTCCGCGTACCCGCCTCAGCCCGTGAGCGACCGGCCCATGAGCACGTCGTCCACGTATGCGCCGTCGAGCAGGAACTCGCCCGGCAGGACGCCCTCCACCGCGAAGCCCTCGGAGGCGTAGAGCGCCCGTGCGGGGGCGTTGTGGCCGAGGACCCGGAGGGTGATCCGGAGGGCGCCGTCCGCGCGGGCCTTGTCCGCCGCGGCCCTCAGCAGCGCCCGCGCCACGCCCCGCCCCCGGGCGGGCCCGGCGACGACGAGGCCCTGGATCTGGCGGACGTGGGCGTTGGCCGCGAGCGGGGTCGGCGGCACCACCCGGACGTAGCCGACGACGGCGCCCCCGCGCACCGCGACCAGGTGGTCCTCGGGCCGGTGGCGGGCGTCGAAGAAGGGCTCGTACGGCGGGACGGGCGCGGGCAGCACCGCGTGCAGGGGCGACCAGGCGGCCCGGTCGAGCGCGGCGAGGGCGTCCTCGTCCCCGGCTTCGGCCCCGCGTGTCCGTGTCTCCGGCTCCTTCATGGCGGTCACTGTGTCACGTGCCGGGCGGAGGAGGGCAGGATGGCCCCATGCAGCGTTCCGCCACCCGCAAGCGTGTCGCCGTCACCGGCGCCTCCGGGCTCATCGGTTCGGCCCTCGTCCGCTCCCTGCGCGCCGACGGCCATGACGTCCTCCGGCTCGTCCGCCGGCCCGCCCGCACCGCCGACGAGGTCGAGTGGGACCCGAGACGGCTGTACGTGGACGCCGCCGGGCTCGTCGGCGTCGACTCCGTCGTGCACCTGGCCGGTGCCGGCGTCGGCGAGCGCCGCTGGAACGAGGCGTACAAGCGGGAGATCCGGGACAGCCGGGTACTCGGCACGACGGCGATCTCCCAGGCCCTCGCCTCGCTCGCGGACCCGCCCGAGAGCCTGGTCTGCGGTACGGCACTCGGCTGGTACGGGGACACCGGCAGCCGCGCGGTCGACGAGAGCGCCCCCGCCGGCACGGGCTTCCTGCCCTCGGTCTGCGTGGAGTGGGAGGCGGCGGCGGCCCCCGCCGAGGAGGCCGGCATCCGGGTCACCTACGCCCGCACCGGCCTGGTGGTGGCACGCGAGGGCGGCGCGTGGGGACGGCTCTTCCCCCTGTTCCGCGCCGGGCTCGGCGGACGGATGGGCGACGGCCGCCAGTACTGGTCGTTCATCTCCCTCCACGACGAGGTGGCCGCCCTGCGCCACCTGATCGACACCCCGTCGCTCTCGGGCCCGGTGAACCTGACGGCGCCCGACCCGGTCACCAACCGCGAGGTGACGGCGGCGATGGGCCGGGTCCTGCGCCGGCCGACCCTGTTCACCGTTCCGGCGCCCGCCCTGCGGGTGGTGCTCGGGGACTTCGCGCAGGACGTGCTGGGCAGTCAGCGGGTGCTGCCGGGGCGCCTGTCGGAGACCGGCTTCGACTTCGCGTTCCCGACGATCGACGACTCGATCAGGGCGGCGGCCCACTGAGCACGGCGTTCCGCCGCCCTCCTGCGCTCCCTCGTGCCGCACGCACCCCCGCGCGCGCTGCTGGCACCCGCGGGGGCGCTGCCTAGGCTCGACACGAACCGCGAACTCGGGCATTCCGGAGGCCTGTTGGGGGCATAGGCCTCCCACCGGCCGCGCCGACCTGGGGAGGGGCACGTGCTCAGCAGCGCAGACAGCGCAGGAACCGCACAGCGAACGGACGCCGCGAAGGCCGTCGACGTCGTCATCGTGGGAGCCGGGGTCGCGGGGCTCGCGGCCGCCCACCGGCTGACCGGCGCGGGGCTCTCCGTCGCCGTCCTGGAGGCCGAACCCCGGATCGGGGGGCGGATGGGGACCGAGGCCGTCGACGGCTTCCTGCTCGACCGGGTCGGGCCGCTGCTCACCCTGTCCTACGAGGAACTGCGGGCCACCCCCGGGCTCGACGGCCTGGTGCTGCGCCCGTTCGCCCCGGGGGTGCTCGTGCACAGCGACGGGCGGTACGCGCGGTGGGGCGTCCCGCGTCCGCGCCGGGCCGCCGGAGCGCCCCGGGGGGCGAGCAACCGGAGCGTGGGGGGAGCGTTCAGCGTGGCGCGCGCCCTGGCGAGCGCCCCCCGGCATCCGGCCGCCTCGCTCGACCAGGCGCGGCTCGGCGCCTCCCTCGTCCGGCTCGCCGCCACCCCGACGCAACGGATCCTCGCCCGCCCCGAGCGGACCGCGCGCGAGGCCCTCACCGCCAGGCTGCCCGCCAGGACCGTCCAGGGGGTGCTGCGGCCGCTCCTCGCGGCGCTCCTCGGCGACCCGGACCTCGGCACGTCGAGCCGCCGCGCGGACCTCGCGCTGCGCGCCTTCGCCCGGGGCAGGGCGGCTGTCCCCGAGGGCGGTTCGGCGGCGCTTCCGGAGCGGCTCGCCGCCGCGCTGCCGCCGGGCACGGTCCGTACCGGCGTACGCGTCACGGAGGCGTCGATCGCGCGGGTCACGACGGACGAGCACGGGGTGTTCCGCTGCCGTTCGGTGGTCCTCGCCACGGGGGCGCGGACGGCGGCCGCGCTGCTGCCCGGCCTGCGGACGCCCGACTTCCACTCCGTGACGGTGCTCCACCACACGGCGCCCGTGGCACCCACCGGGGAGCCGGCGCTGCTCCTGGAGTCCGACCCGGGCGGGCCCGTCGCGCACACCGCCGTGATGAGCGCGGTCGACCCGCGCCGGGCGCCCCGGGGCCGGACCCTGATCACCTCGACGGTGCTCGGGACGCCGCCCGACGACACCGAGCGGCGGGTCCGCAAGCACCTCGCCACGCTGTACGGCACGTCGACCGACGAGTGGGAGCTGCTCGCCCAGCACCACACCCCGGACGCCTACCCGGCGATGACGCCGCCGCACGACGCCCGCCGCTCGGTCCGGCTGCTCTCCGGGCTCTACGTCTGCGGCGACCACCGGGCCACGAGCGGCCTCCAGGGCGCGCTCTCCTCGGGCGACCGCGCGGCCCGCGCGCTCCTCCGTGACCTGGGCGTCCACGCACCCACGGAGGAGGCCCCCGAGGAAGCGGCCTGACGGCCCCGACCGGCGGCGGCCCGGTTCGGCGGCGGGCCGGGGCCGCCGCCGGGCGGGCCGCGACCCCCGCCCCACCGTTACGGCCCGCCACCGGGCCGGCTGCGACCGCCGTCAGACCGGTTACGACCCGCCACCGGACCGGGCTCCGCCCACTGCCCACTCCGTTGGGGGCAATCGTCCGCCAGGGGCGATGGGGGTCCCCCCTGCTCGAGCGAAGCCGAGAGCTTGGGGGAGGGTGGGCACAACGGACGGCGCCCCCTGCCGGGCCCAGGCTTCCGCGCCCGAACCCGCACCCGGTGCGCGCCGCACAGTCAGTGCGACCTGGCCCCGCACCCCGGGTGCACCGCACAAGTGGTGCGGGTCCAGGCACAAGGGGCGCAGGCGCCGCCGAGGGCGCCGTCCCGTGTGCCCACCCGTCCCGCCCCAGCGGGACGAATGCCCACACGGGGGGTGGTGGGGCCCGGCCCAGCGGAGTGAATGCCCACACGGGGGGCGGCCGTCCTAGGCGGGTGGGCGCCCGGTCCAGCGGGGTGAACGCCCACACGGGGCGGCCGACCCACACAGGGGCAGCCGGCCCACACGGGAGGTGGCGGCCGGCCCGGGTGGGTGCCCCGGCATCGGCCCGGTGGTGTCGGTCCGACAGGGGGCAGGGGCGGCGGCCCGGATACGTCGGGCCCCGGGGGCTGCAGGTTCGTGGTCAGCCGATGGCGGCTACTCGGTCGCGGTACGTGCGGGCCGCCGCCGCGTCGCGGTACGGCTCCAGGCGTCGTTCGAAGTCGCGTACGTACTCCACCGCCCGCGCCGACCGCATCTCCGAGGCCTGCTGCGCGGCCTCCGCGCCGAGCGCGCAGGCCTGGTCGAGTTCGCCGAGGGCGAGCCGGGAGGTGGCCAGGACGACCCGGCAGAAGAGGCGGCTGCGGGCGAAGCCGGGGGGGCGGAGCTGGAGGGCGCGTTCGGCGTGCTGGGCGGCCGGGCGGTACTGCTGGAGGTCGCGGTGGCAGTGCCCGAGCTCGTCGGCGAGCTGGGCCTCGTCGAACATCCGGGCCCAGTACGGCACCTCGTCGCCGGGCCGGGCCGCTTCGAGGGCCCGCTCGGCCCGTACGAGCGAGGCACTGCACACCCGCGCCTCGCCGAGGACCGCGTGCCCGCGCGCCTCGATCGCGTGCAGCATCGCCTGGACGACGGGCGGCGCGGCGGGCCCGACACCCTGCTGGGCGACCCGGGCGAGCTGTACGGCCTCGCGCCCGTGGCCGAGGTAGACGGCCTGGCAGCTCATGGTGAGGAGCACGTACGAGCCGTAGGCCCGGTCACCGGCGGCCTGGGCGAGGCGCAGCGCCTGGACGAAATAGCGCTGGGCGAGGCCGTGGGCGGCGATGTCGTACGAGGTCCAGCCGGCGAGCCGGGTGAGGTCGGCGGCGGCGGCGAAGAGACGGCGGCCGACGGACTCCCCGTAGGTGCCGCGCAGCATCGGCTCGGCCTCGTGCTCCAGGTAGCGGACGAGGGCCTGGCGGGCGTGGCCGCCGCCGTAGGCGTGGTCGAGGGTGCGGAAGAGTTCGCCGACCGAGCGGAGGGCGGCGACGTCCCCGCTGGAGACCCGCTGGCCGGGTCCCCGGTCCGTACCGCGCTGCCGGGGCACGGAGAAGCGGCCCTGCGGCGGGACCCGGGGGTCGTGCGGGAGGCGCGGGTCGTGCGGGAGGCGGGCCTCGGCGGTCATCGGCGCGGGCGGGGCGGGGACGCGGGGGCCGGGCGGCTGGTCCCCGCGTGCCACGCGGTCGTCGGCGCGCCCGATCAGCCAGTCGCGGCTGGGGACGACCAGGCCCGCCGGAGTGAAGGCGATCTTGCGGAGTTCGGCGTGGCTGCCGGAGTCCTTGCGCCACAGCCCGCTGACGATGTCGACCGCCTCTTCGGGGGTCGCGGCGAACTCCAGGCCCGCGTAGACGGGCGCGCAGGCGTCGAGGCCGAGGTCCTGGGCGGAGAGGCGGCGGCCGAGACGGCGGGTGAAGACCTCGGCGATGAGGGCGGGTGTCGTGCCGCGCGGCTGCTGGCCGCGGAGCCAGCGGGTCACGGAGGTCTTGTCGTACCGCAGGTCGAGACCGTGTTCCAGACCGAGCTGGTCCACCCGTCTCGCGAGCCCGGCGTGGGAGAACCCGGCTTCGGCGATGAGCGCGGCGAGCTGGCGGTTCGGGATGCGCTGCGGTGGTCGTTCCGTCATCAGCTGTGCGGTCTCCTGCCTTCCGGGTCCGGGCGGCAGCCCCGTCGGACCCTCATGGAACGGCGTGAATTTAGCGGTCTTCACGGCCCCTACCGCCACCTTCGCCCCACATTCATCCGATCGTGTGAGGATTGAGGGTGTCGCTGACGTAGGTGGCCCCGTCCACCTGCCGGAGGGGTGTCCCCCGCACCGCCGTACAGTGGCATGGGCGCGAATGACGCATCGGTGCCGAGCCGGCCCGGGATGATCCCCGGTTCCCCGCATCCGGCACCAGGAGGAGGCATGGCCGTGAGTGAGCTGCGATTCGTCCGCCTTGGTTTCGGCGAGGAAGCCGTCGACTACCAGGTGGCCTGGGACAAGCAGCGCGAGGTGCACGCCGCGCGGTTCGCGGACGAGATCGACGACACCTGTCTGCTCCTCGAGCACCCGCCGGTCTACACGGCCGGCCGGCGCACGGCGGAGAACGAGCGGCCGCTCGACGGGACGCCGGTGGTGGACGTCGACCGCGGCGGCAAGATCACCTGGCACGGCCCCGGCCAGCTGGTGGGCTACCCGATCATGAAGCTGCCCCGCCCGGTGGACGTCGTCGCGCACGTCCGCCGCCTGGAGGACGCGCTGATCCGCACGGCCGCCGAGTTCGGCGTGGAGACCAGCCGGGTCGAGGGCCGCAGCGGGGTCTGGGTCCTCGGCGACCCGGTGGAGCAGCGCCCCGCGCTCGGCGGGCTCTCGCTCGACTTCGACCCGCGGCTGAACGACGAGGAGTTCGACCCGCGCCTGAACGGCCCCGAGTACGCCCCGTCCAACGCCGGCCAGCGCCGCGAGGACCGCAAGCTCGCCGCCATCGGCATCCGGGTCGCCAAGGGCGTCACGATGCACGGCTTCGCGCTCAACGTGAACCCGGACAACGCGTGGTTCGACCGGATCATCCCGTGCGGCATCCGCGACGCGGGCGTGACCTCGCTCGCCAACGAGCTGGGCCGGGACGTCTCGATCGCGGACGTGCTGCCCGTGGTGGAGCGCCACCTGCGGGAGGTGCTCGAACAGGCGGACCTGAAACCGCGCGAGATCGAGCGTCCGGTGGAGACGGCCCCGGCCTGAGGAATGCAGGGCGCTGGCCAGAGGTTGGCCAGACGTAGTAAGGCATGGAAAGCAACGGCGTACCCTGGGGGGCGCCGAAGAATCGAAGCTACAGGAGCCGATGTGTCCGCAGTCGCACCCGACGGACGCAAGATGCTGCGCCTGGAGGTCCGGAACGCCCAGACCCCCATCGAGCGCAAGCCCGAGTGGATCAAGACCCGGGCGAAGATGGGGCCCGAGTACACGAAGATGCAGAGTCTCGTGAAGAGCGAGGGGCTGCACACGGTCTGCCAGGAGGCGGGCTGTCCCAACATCTTCGAGTGCTGGGAGGACCGCGAGGCGACCTTCCTCATCGGCGGTGACCAGTGCACCCGACGCTGTGACTTCTGCCAGATCGACACGGGCAAGCCCGAGGCCCTCGACCGGGACGAGCCCCGCCGCGTCGGCGAGTCGGTCGTCACGATGGACCTGAACTACGCCACCATCACGGGCGTCGCGCGCGACGACCTGGAGGACGGCGGCGCCTGGCTGTACGCGGAGACCGTGCGCCAGATCCACCAGCAGACGGCGGAGCGCGCCGAGGGCCGCACCAAGGTCGAGCTGCTCGCGCCCGACTTCAACGCGGTGCCGGAGCTCCTGGCGGAGGTCTTCGCCTCCCGCCCCGAGGTCTTCGCGCACAACGTGGAGACGGTGCCGCGGATCTTCAAGCGGATCCGCCCCGGTTTCCGTTACGAGCGCTCCCTCGACGTCATCACCCGGGCGCGGGACTACGGTCTGGTCACGAAGTCGAACCTGATCCTCGGCATGGGCGAGACCCGCGAGGAGATCAGCGAGGCGCTCCGGCAGCTGCACGACGCGGGCTGCGAGCTGATCACGATCACGCAGTACCTGCGCCCCTCGGTGCGACACCACCCCGTCGAGCGCTGGGTGAAGCCGCAGGAGTTCGTGGAGCTGAAGGAGGAGGCCGACGAGATCGGCTTCTCCGGCGTGATGTCGGGCCCGCTGGTCCGTTCCTCGTACCGCGCGGGCCGTCTGTTCCAGCAGGCGATCGAGAAGCGCGGCGCGGTGGACAACGCCACCCAGGCTGTGTGAATCCGAGCACAAGCAGTTACCGGCCAGTAGCGGCCGGATCCGGCGCGGCCCGTACGCTCCCGCAGCTCAGCGGGGACGTACGGGCCGCTTCGGCTTCCCCCGGACCGTCCACTTGGCCGCGCCGACGTTTCATCAGTGTTTGACCACCGGGTCACGTCCTGGTAACACCGATCTGTGAGCGTGGTTTCACTCGCCGCCACCACCCGCTCACACCCCCGCCTCGTCTCACCCGTAATCGAGGGAGGACCCCGCCATGCCGGCCGCATCGACGCACGTCCGCGTCACCGCGATCCCGTCCGTCACCGACGCCCTGAAGGCCGTGGAGGCACTGCTCCTCGGCTCCGGGCAGCGCACCGCCCGGCGCAACGCCTGGAACTCCGTCCTGGAGGACCGCCGCCGCGCCAAGGACCGGGTGGAGGCCCAGCACGTGATGGAGGTCGCGTCGGGCCGTACTTCCCGGGCCACGTAAACTTCAGGACATGGCGAGGAAGGCAAACACGGGCAGCGCTGACGCTGCGAACCAGGGGCGGCTCAAGCAGATCGCCCTCACGTACAAGATGACCCGGAAGGCCGACCCCAAGGTCGGACTTGTCGTCGCAGGCGTGGGCATCGTCGTACTCGGTGTCCTCCTCGCGATCGGCTTCCTCATCGGACACCCGGTCTACCTGGGCATCCTGGGCTTCGTCCTGGCGCTCCTGGCGGCGGCCATCGTGTTCGGGCGGCGCGCCGAGCGCGCGGCCTTCGGGCAGATGGAGGGCCAGCCGGGCGCGGCGGCGGCGGTGCTGCAGAACGTCGGGCGCGGCTGGACGACGACCCCCGCGGTCGCGATGAACCGCAGCCAGGACGTCGTGCACCGGGCGGTCGGCCGGGCCGGCATCGTGCTCGTGGCGGAGGGCAACCCGAACCGGGTGAAGCCTCTGCTCGCGGCCGAGAAGAAGCGGATGAACCGCGTCGTGGTGGACGTGCCGGTGACCGACATCATCGTCGGCGACGGCGAGGGCCAGGTGCCGCTGAAGAAGGTCCGCACGACCATGCTCAAGCTGCCTCGGGTGCTCACCGGCCCGCAGGTGACGGCGGCCAACGACCGGCTGCGGGCGATGGGCGACCTGATGAGCAACATGCCGCTGCCGAAGGGTCCGATGCCGAAGGGCATGCGGATGCCCCGGGGCGGAAAGATGCGCTGACGCGCCCGACCGATCGGCTGCTCGCACGAGGGCGGGCTGAAGTGACGAGAACGACGAGAGGGGCCCCGGACCGTGACAACGGTCCGGGGCCCCTCTCGCGTGCCGGTTCTCGCGCGTGCCGGTACGGGTCAGCGGCGGACCTGGACGGCGCCGGAGAGACGGTCGTGGAGGCCGCGCCCGTCGCGGTCCCAGATGAGGGCCGGGATCGCCAGGCAGACCAGCAGGGAGCGGAGCGCCACCCGCGGCAGGCCGAGCCGGCCGCCGTGCACCGAGACGACCCCGAGGCCGAAGAGGCGCTTGCCGGGCGTCGAGCCGACGGTGCCGACCGTCAGCACGCTCAGGACCAGGAGGATCACGAGGGCCCAGTTGCCCGTCGCCTGGTTGTAGCCGTCGGTGATCAGGCCGTATGCGATCAGGGTGCAGAGGGCCCAGTCGACGGCCAGGGCGCCGAGGCGCCGGCCGGGACGGGCGATCGAACCGGGGCCCTCCTCGGGCAGCCCCAGCTGCTGACCGCGGTAGCCGAAGTCGACGCCTGCGTCCTCGGCCGCCGCGCGGGGGCCGGAGAGCCAAGATCCGAGTGCTTGCCTGTTGTCCACCCGACCACGGTACTGCGCCCGTTTTTGATCACTTCGGCCCGGGTAGGCGAACACCGGCCGAACCGCGCGTCGCATCACGCCGAGCACCGGAACGGCACCCGCCCCGGTTAACTTGGACGAAACAAATGGGTCATGCTTGAGAAATCCCGTCTGCCTATGGTCGGGTCCAGCGTGTGCCACCGCACTGGCCGCACAGCCGCACAACCGAGCTGCAACCCCGCCCCTCCCCGGGCCGGGAGTAGGAGGAGTGGGATGTCCGAGAAGCACGGGTTCCAGAACGCCGACGAGGTCCAGAAGTTCATCAAGGACAACGACGTCAAGATGGTCGACGTCCGCTTCTGCGACCTTCCGGGCGTGATGCAGCACTTCACGATCCCGGCGTCGGCCTTCGACCCGGCGGAGGAGCTCGCCTTCGACGGCTCGTCGATCCGCGGCTTCCAGGCGATCCACGAGTCCGACATGGCGCTCCGCGCCGACCTGTCGACGGCCCGCGTGGACCCCTTCCGCCGCGACAAGACGCTGAACATCAACTTCTTCATCCACGACCCGATCACGGGCGAGCAGTACAGCCGTGACCCGCGGAACATCGCGAAGAAGGCCGAGGCGTACCTCGCCTCCACCGGCATCGCCGACACCGCGTACTTCGGCCCCGAGGCCGAGTTCTACGTCTTCGACTCGGTCCGCTTCGAGACCTCGGCGAACCAGGGCTTCTACCACATCGACTCCGAGGCCGGCGCCTGGAACACCGGTGCGGAGGAGAACAACCGCGGCTACAAGGTCCGCTACAAGGGCGGCTACTTCCCGGCCCCGCCGGTCGACCACTTCGCCGACCTGCGCTCCGAGATCTCCCTGGAGCTGGAGAACGTCGGCCTCCAGGTCGAGCGCCAGCACCACGAGGTCGGCACCGCCGGCCAGGCCGAGATCAACTACAAGTTCAACACGCTGCTCGCCGCGGCCGACGACCTGATGCTCTTCAAGTACATCGTGAAGAACGTCGCCTGGCGCAACGGCAAGACCGCGACCTTCATGCCGAAGCCGATCTTCGGCGACAACGGCTCGGGCATGCACGTCCACCAGTCGCTGTGGACCGGCGGCGAGCCGCTGTTCTACGACGAGACGGGCTACGCGGGCCTCTCGGACACCGCCCGCTACTACATCGGCGGCATCCTCAAGCACGCCCCGTCGCTGCTCGCCTTCACCAACCCGACGGTGAACTCGTACCACCGCCTGGTCCCGGGCTTCGAGGCCCCGGTCAACATGGTGTACTCGCAGCGCAACCGCTCCGCCGCGATGCGCATCCCGATCACCGGCTCGAACCCGAAGGCCAAGCGCGTCGAGTTCCGCGCGCCGGACCCGTCCTCGAACCCGTACCTCGCCTTCTCGGCGCTGCTCCTCGCGGGCCTCGACGGCATCAAGAACAAGATCGAGCCGATGGAGCCGATCGACAAGGACCTGTACGAGCTGGCTCCCGAGGAGCACGCCAACGTCCCGCAGGTCCCGACCAACCTGGAGGCCGTCCTCTCCGCCCTGGAGAACGACAACGAGTACCTCCAGGCCGGCGGTGTCTTCACCTCCGACCTGATCGAGACGTGGATCGACTACAAGCGCACCCACGAGATCGCCCCGATCCAGCTGCGCCCGCACCCGCACGAGTTCGAGCTGTACTTCGACCTCTAGGCCGGAGCCTCACGCGTGAGGGCCGCCGCTCCCGGACACGTCCGGGGGCGGCGGCCCTCACCGTTTTCCCGCGGGTCAGCGGCCGTAGCGGATGAACGTGCGGACCATGCGGCAGGTGGTGTCCGAGGGCGGGTGGATACCGATGCGCTCGGCCGTGGTGCGTATGGTCGCGTTCGTCGCCTTCGACGGCACGTAGACGCCAGCGTCGAGCAGGGCGATCGCGAGGCGCATGGCCTTCAGGCGCCGGTTGTGCGTCACGTACCACTCGCGGGGGCGGCCCGCGGGCAGGGGCTTCCTCTGGAGGGGCTTCCAGGGTTCGATGGACGGCGTCCGGATCACGGCGAGAGCCATGGGCTACCTCCTGGCGAACGGTGGGGCGGGGGTCCTCCCCGGGACCCTCACCTTCACCCCCCATTTTAGTCGCCCCCACTGACAATCGTCCCTGGCCAGACCGGGTTCAGGGGGGTGGTGGAGCGCGGTCGGGGGGGTACCGTGACGCCCATGGAGATCTGGATCAATCCCGCCTGTTCCAAGTGCCGCAGCGCCCTCACCCTCCTCGACGCCGAGGGCGCCGAGTACACCGTGCGGCGCTATCTGGAGGACGTCCCCTCCCCCGACGAGATCCGGCAGGTGCTCGACCGGCTCGGCCTCGAACCGTGGGACATCACCCGGACCCAGGAGGCCGACGCCAAGGAGCTCGGGGTGAAGGAGTGGCCCCGGGACGCGGAGAACCGCGACCGGTGGATCGAGGCGCTCGCCGGGCACCCCAAGCTCATCCAGCGGCCCATCATCACCGCCGAGGACGGCACCGCCGTCGTCGGCCGCACGGACGAGGCCGTCCGGGACGCCCTGTCCCGCTGACGCCGGTGGACGCGAGAGGGAAGGGGGGCGGCGGCGTGACCGGGGCGGGCGGCGAAGGGCTCGGGGTCGATCTGCACCTGGAGCTGGGCACCGGCGGCGGGCGCAGGGCAGCGCTCATCGGGGCCCTGCGCGAAGCCGTGCGCGGCGGGCGGCTCGCCCCCGGGACCCGGCTGCCGCCCTACCGGGCGCTCGCCGCCGACCTCGGGATCGCCCGCAACACCGTCGCCGACGCGTACGCCGAGCTGGTCGCCGAAGGCTGGCTCACCTCCCGCCAGGGCTCCGGGACCCGGGTCGCCGACCGGGTCGCCGCGCCCGCCCCCGGGCCCGTACGGACCGCGGGGCCGCCCCCGCTCCCGTACGACCTCGTCCAGGGCAGGCCCGACCCCGGCGCGTTCCCGCGCGCCGCCTGGCTGGCGGCGGCCCGGCGGGCCCTCACGGCCGCGCCGCACGAGGCCTTCGGGATCGGCGACCCGCACGGCCGGATCGAGCTGCGCCTCGCGCTCGTCGAGTACCTCGCGCGGGTACGGGGCGTGCGGACCTCACCGGACCGGATCGTGATCTGCTCGGGCGCCGCGCACGCCCTGCGGCTGCTCGCGCGCGTGCTCGGGGCGGCGGACCCGTGGGCGGTCGAGGCGTACGGGCTGCCCTTCCACCGCGGGCTCCTCGCCGAGGCCGGGGTCACCACGCTGCCGGTGACCGTCGACGACGACGGGGCGCGGGTCACCGAGATCCCCCGGCACGCGGGCGCCGTGCTGCTCACCCCCGCCCACCAGTTCCCCACCGGCGGGCCGCTGCATCCCGAGCGCAGGGCCGGTGTCCTGGAGTGGGCGCGGGCCTCCGGCGGCCTGGTCGTCGAGGACGACTACGACGGGGAGTTCCGCTACGACCGGCGCCCGGTCGGCGCCGTCCAGGGCCTCGACCCCGAACGGACGGTCCTCGTCGGGTCCGTCAGCAAGAGCCTCTCCCCCACGCTCCGGATCGGCTGGATGTGCCTGCCGTCGGCGCTCGTGGACGGGGTCGTCGCGGCGAAGGGCGAGCGCGAGCCGTACGCCTCCGCGACGGAACAGCTCACCCTCGCCGACCTCCTCGCCTCCGGCGCGTACGACCGGCACGTCCGGCGGATGCGCCAGCGGCACCGGGGGCGCCGCGACCGGCTGGTGTCCGTGCTCGCCGCGCGGGTGCCGGGAGTACGCGTGACGGGGATCGCCGCCGGGCTGCACGCCGTGGTGGAGCTCCCGCCGGGCACCGAGCGGGCGGCCCTGGCCGCGGCGGCCCGGCACGGGGTCGCCGTGGAGGGCCTGGCCCCCTACCGCCATCCCGACGCCCGGGGGCCGGGCCGCCCGGACGGCCTGGTCGTCGGCTACGCCACCCCGCCGGAGCGGTTGTACGGGGCGGCGGTCGACGCGCTGAGCGAGGCGCTGAGCGAGAGACCGTCCTGAGCGTGACGGGCCGCCGCCGTCTCCGCCGTCGTCAGGATCTCGGTGAGACGGAGGCCGAAGCGGGCGTCGCACGCGTGCGGTACGCCCGTGCGGGCCGCCGTGACGAGGGCGTCCACGGCCGCGCCGAACGCGTCCACCGCCCCTCCCCAGCGGGGCAGTTCGGCCCTGCCCCCGGTGCCGTGCAGCGTGAGGGCCGCCTCCGCCGCCTCCGGCGGGGCGCTCAGGGTGAGCGTGGCGGTGCTGCTCGCGCCCGACGTGTGCCGCAGCACCAGGTGGTGGGTGTCGCCCGGGCCGGGCACCGCGGTGATCGCGGTGACGTCGCCGAGGACCGGCAGGTAGACGGAGAGGACGTGCGGGCCCACGTCCCAGAGACCGCCCTTCTCGCGCCGCCACGGGGAGGCCGCGTACGCGCTGCTCGAACCCGGTCCGTAGAGCGAGCCCAGCCAGTGCGCCTCGCCCAGGAACCAGCCGCCGGTCACCGCCTGCTCCTCGATCCAGCGGGCCGTCGGCTCGGCGAACCGCAGCGTGCAGAAGACCACGGAGGCGACCCCGGCGGCCTCGACCGCCTCGGCCACCTCCCGCGCCCCGGCGACCGTCGTCGCGACCGGCTTGTCGAGGAGGACGTGGCACCCGGCCTCCGCGGCCCGCACCGCCAGCGGGGCCTGCACGTCCGGCGGCAGCGCGAGGGCGACGGCGTCGCTGGCCGCGAAGAGGGCGTCCACGTCGTCGTACGCGCGCGTGCCCGAGGAGGCGGCGAGCGCGGCCGCCGCCTCGGGACGTCTGCCCCACACCCCGCCGAACTCGATCCCGGGATGCCCGGCGAGCGCGGGCGCGTGGGTGCGCGCGGCCCAGGGGCCGGTGCCGAGGAGTCCGATACGGGGCTTCGCGCCCAGGTGCTTCGCCATGCCCCCAGTCTGCCGGGTGCCACTGACACGCCTTGACGCCCCTTCCCCGACGCCCCTTCTCCGCCCCGAAATCCCCTGGCGTCCCACCCCAGGACCGGTGTTAGCGTTTCCGGGCCGGCCGCGGGACTTCGGTGCGACTTCCGGAACCTGCCTCTGAAGCAACGTCTTCGCTGTTCGTGCCCTCATTCCCCGGCCGGCGCCCACGGGAAGGGGAGAGCCTTGTCCGAGCTCGTCGCCGCCGAGGACGTCCTCCTCTTCGTCAACGCCGCGGTGACCGCCACCGGTCAGCGCGAGTTCCGTTCCTCCGCCGCCGCGCAGCACTTCTCGCTCCGCTTCGTCCACGAGTACGTACGGGTCAACTACCGTCCGGTGTACGCCGCGGCCCTCGCGCTCGACATCAACCACCACAACGCCGCCCTGATCGTCGAGCAGCTGCTGCGCACCGCCGACGAGGCCGGCGGGCCCGAGGAGAAGCGGGCCGAAGGGCGGCTGATCGGCGCGCGGCTTGCGCTGCTTCCGCCGCAGCGGGTCTACCGGCTGTTCCGCGCGCTGCGCTCCGCCGGGGTCAACAACCGGCGTACGCGCGCGATCGTGCGCGCGTGGCTCGCGGCCCGCCCCGATCCGGCCCTGGACGCGGTGAAGTACCGGAGCGGCTTGAAGGCCGCCCTGCGGCACGTCCACGGACCGCTGCCCGATGCCGAGACCGGGGACTTCCTCTTCGCGCCGGGCCGCCGGGTCCGGTACGAGAACGCGACGCTCGACGCGTTCCGCCGGGCCCGCTACGAGCAGGGCGCGCTCTACGAGCTGCCGTTCACGGTCGCCGAGGGGTTCGCCGCGAAGCACGGGGTGCCGCGCGCGGTGTTCCTGGAGCGGATCGCGCCCCGCATGACCCGGCTCGAACAGCTCCGGACGGAGCGGGCCGCCGACCTGTCGGTCATGCCGCTGACCCGGCTCGCCCTGTACGTCCTGTCGCTGCCGTTCCACGCGCGCGTGGAGCGGCGGACCGAACTGACGGACGCGCTGCGTGCGGCGGCCCGGCGGGCGGCGGGCCCGTACGCCGGGAGCTGGGGGCGGGTCGCGGCCGTCCTCGACGACAGCTTCTCCTCCTCGGGCTCGGCGGTGAAGCGGCGGCGCCCGCTGGCCGTGGCCCTCGGCTGCCACCACCTCCTGGAGGTCCTCGCGGCGCCGGGGGCGTACACCCCGCTGTGGACCTCGGGCGGCGACGATCCGCTGCTGGTCCGGCCGTACGGTCCGACCCCGCTGGGCCTGCGGATCCTCGACGCCCTGGAGACCGGACCCGACCGGCTCGTGGTCGTCTCGGACGGCTGGGACAACGCCCCGCCGGGGCTCGCGGGAGAGGTGCTGCGGGTGTGGCGGTCGCGGCTCGATCCTGACCGGCGGACGAGCGTGGTGCACCTCAACCCCGTATACGACGCGGAGGGCTTCGACGTGCGACGGCTCGCCCCGAGCGTGCCCGTCGCCGGCGTCCGGGACGCGGAGGACCTGCCGGCGCTCGTGGAGATCGCGCAGTTCGCCGAGGGACGGACGGGCTTCGCGGAGCTGAGGACCTATCTGGACCGGCGGGTGGAGCTGTTCCTGAAGACGGCGGGAGAGGGGGCCGGGACATGACCCGGGCGGGAGAGGGGGCCGGGACATGACCCGGGCGGGAGAGGGGGCCGGGGCATGACCCGGATCGATCTGACCGGGCTCGACGTCCGGCCGGCTCAGGTGTGGGGCGGGGTACGGCTCGTGCCGCTCGTCCGGGCCGAGCCGGTGCCCGGCCTGCGGCTGCACCGCGAGGTCCAGGGGGGCCTCGACGGGTGGGGCTCCGTCGACCTGCCCGACCGCACCGCCTCCTACATCCCGCACGGTTTCGTCGCCGACTGGTCGGGGACGGGGGCGGAGTCCGCCGCCTACGGGACCCGGCTCGGCGGTGAGGAGCCGCCGCCCGCCTGCGTGCCCGTGCGCCGGATCCACCGGACGGCCAAGCGGCGCCAGGGCGAACGGCGGCTCCGCTTCCTCCCGCTCCACCTCGCTCTCGAGGGGTATCTCGCCCTGCACTTCGGCGGGCCTTCGGTGGTGTGGGACGACTGGTCCCGCGAGGCCCTGCGGCACGGGCTCTCGCCGCGCGCCGAGGCGGCGTACGCGGGGTGGGCGGTGCCGGGGCTCGCGGAGGCGCTGCGGCTCTTCGAGCTGCACCCGGGGCAGTGCGGGCTGCTCCTGTACGTGGCCGACGCGCTCGCCGCGGCCTTCGTGGTGCCGCACCCGGACGACTACCGGCCGCTGCACCCGACGCTCGTGGAGGACCTGTACGGGGAGCTGGTGCACCAGTACGCGTACTACGGAGCGCCCGTGCCCGAGTTCACGGCGCGGATCAGGGACGGGGCCGGCGGCATCCGTACCCTCGCGGACCTGCGGGCGGCGGCCCGGGAGCAGGAGCGGGCCTGGGCCGCGGCGCACGACGGCCTGATGGCGCGGGACCTCCTGGAGACCTCGTACGCCTTCGACCGGGTGTACCGGGCGGGGCCGTTCGATCTGTACCGGTTCCTCCCGCCGTTCGAGCGGGGCGGCCGGGAGCAGCACATCGGCGAGCTGATCACCGACCACAAGGGCCGGGCGGCCTACCTGAAGACGTTCCGGCTGTCGGAGAAGCAGATCAGGAAGGGGTACCTGCTCCAGCGGCTCGCCTCCTGCGACTGGCACCCGGGACGGACCGCGGAGGCCCTCGGCACCTCGTACGCCGAGGTGGTGCGGCGGATCCGTGACGCCGGGCTCGAAGGACTCCTGAACGCCCACACCGTCACACAGCGGCTGCGGGAAACACAGGAAGGCTGAGTAACACGGGGTTCACATTCGGGCAACCGACGGGAAATCCCGTGTTGCGAAGCTGCGACCGGACACCGAACACCGCAGCTTCTCGCAGCGCCGCGAGCCGTTGCGACACCCGCAGCAGCACGCCCAAAGGATGAGGCCCGTGACCTTCAAGGCTGAGTACATCTGGATCGACGGCACCGAGCCGACCGCGAAGCTCCGTTCTAAGACGAAGATCATCGTCGGTGACGCCCTCGCGCTCGACGAGCTGCCGATCTGGGGCTTCGACGGTTCCAGCACGAACCAGGCCAAGGGCCACGCCTCGGACCGCGTCCTCAAGCCGGTCTTCTCCTGCCCGGACCCGATCCGCGGCGGCGACGACATCCTGGTGCTGTGCGAGGTCCTCAACACGGACATGACGCCGCACGAGTCCAACACGCGCGCCGCGCTGGCCGAGGTCGCCGCGACGTACGCCGCTCAGGAGCCGATCTTCGGCATCGAGCAGGAGTACACCTTCTTCAAGGGCTCGCGCCCGCTGGGCTTCCCCGAGGCCGGCTTCCCGGCCGCGCAGGGCGGCTACTACTGCGGTGTCGGCGCGGACGAGATCTTCGGCCGTGACGTCGTCGAGGCGCACCTGGAGAACTGCCTCAAGGCGGGTCTGGGCATCTCCGGCATCAACGCCGAGGTCATGCCGGGCCAGTGGGAGTTCCAGGTCGGCCCGCTGGCTCCCCTGGAGGTCTCCGACCAGCTGTGGATCGCCCGCTGGCTGCTGTACCGCACGGCCGAGGACTTCGACATCTCGGCGACGCTCGACCCGAAGCCGGTGAAGGGCGACTGGAACGGCGCGGGCGCGCACACCAACTTCTCCACGAAGGCGATGCGCGAGGGCTACGACGCCATCATCACCGCCGCCGAGTCCCTCGGCCAGGGCTCGAAGCCGCTCGACCACGTCAAGAACTACGGCGCCGGCATCGACGACCGCCTCACCGGCCTGCACGAGACCGCCCCGTGGGACCAGTACTCCTACGGCGTCTCGGACCGCGGCGCCTCGGTCCGCATCCCGTGGCAGGTCGAGCAGGACCAGAAGGGCTACATCGAGGACCGCCGCCCGAACGCGAACGTGGACCCGTACGTGGTGACCCGCCTCCTGGTGGACACCTGCTGCGAGGCCCTGGAGAAGGCCGGCCAGGTCTGATCCGCACGCCTTCCGGAAGGGGCGCCCACCGTTTCGCACGGTGGGCGCCCCTTCCGTCATGTGGGAAGAACGACACGGGTTTTGACCGACGGGGGCTGCTCACCGGCATTCCCGAGTAGTAGAGTAGGGATATGGCCATCACACAGAACGACACCGCGACGGGTCGTCACGACCTCGAGCCGTTCTGGCCCTCCCGGCAGCATCACGACTTCGACCGGGTGTGTTGCCGCGCGAGGAACGCGTCGGCCCTCTAAAGCCCCGATCGGTACGGTCCGATCCCGGCCTTCGGCCGACGCGCACGACGTACGACACCTGTCCGTCCGTTTCCCGCGCGAAAGAGCTGACCTCTCATGGCCCACACCCAGAGTGCCTCCCTCACGGCCGTCCGTCCCGGACGCCACCGACTGCGCGCCGTCGACCCCGACGAGGTCATCGACTTCGCCCAGGTCGCGGAGTTCCTGCCGCCCGGCGCGACCCTGCTGCCCGCTCCCCCGCACACCCTGCCGACACTGCCCGGCCGGCCGCCGATGGTCGGCTACCTGGTCCTCGTACCGGCCGACCAGCAGCCTCGGCAGCCCGTCGCCGCGCCCGCGCCGGCGCCCGTCGCGCTGGAGGAGCAGGGGGCCGTGACCATCGACGGGGTGCGGCGGATCGCCGTCGTGGACGGGCGGGCCCTCGACCTCACCTATCTGGAGTTCGAGCTCCTCGCCCACCTGGTGGCACACCCCCACCGGGTGCACACCCGCGACCAGTTGGTCACCACCGTGTGGGGGTACGGCCACGTCGGCGACGGGCGTACGGTCGACGTGCACGTGGCCCGGCTGCGCCGCAAGCTGGGCGCCGAGCACCGCCACACGATCCAGACCGTGCGGCGGGTCGGCTACAAGTACACGCCCTGATCAGGCTTTCCGCGGGGACCTCGCCCTCGCCTTCGCCACCAGGGCCGGGGCGAGGTCCGCCGCCAGGAACAGCAGCAGGCTGAGGCCGAGCAGCGGGACGAACCAGGCGACGAGCGCCGTGGCCGCGGCGAGCGGCAGCAGCATGGTCACCGGGACGCGCCGCCATGCCCCGCGCGCCGCCGGGCGGCCCGGGCGGCGCAGCCACCACATGCGGTAGCCCCAGAGGATCAGCAGGATCAGGGCGAGCGCCAGGGCCGCCAGTGCCAGCTGGTTGAACAGGCCGAGGAAGACGCCGGTGTGCGCGTCGATGCCTATCCGGGTGAGCTTCGCGAGCAGCGGGTAGTCGGCGAAGGCGAGCCGGTCGAGGACCGTGCCGTCGGCCGGGTCCACGGCGACGGAGTCCAGCTGGAGCGGGAACTGGGTGTCCGTCTCCTTGACCACGTACCCCTTGCCGTCGGCGGGCAGGACCACCGAGACCCGCGGACTGTCGATGCCCGCGCCGCGGGCCGCCCCGAGCGCCCGGTCGAGGCCGATGTCGGGGCCTTGCGCGGTGCCGCCGCCCCCGGTGCGGGCTCCGCCGTGGCCCTCGTGGCCCTCGTGGCCCTCGTGTTCCGAGGAGCCGACGGTCGCCGTGAGCGTGGGGGTCGCGCCGCCGAGACCGTCCTGGACCGCGCCGATGTTCTCGCCCGCGTACCGCGACCAGGTGAGGCCCGTCGCCGACAGCAGGACGAGTCCGGTCACCGCCCACAGGCCGACCGAGCCGTGCCAGGACAGCGTGCGGCGGCGGGAGGCCGGACCGCCCTCGGGGACGAGCAGGGCGCGGCGGTTCTTCCGGCGCCGGCCCAGCCAGAGCAGCAGGCCGCCGAGCGCGATGACCCACAGCCAACTGGCCGCCAGTTCGCTGTAGTTGCGGCCGGGGTCGCCGAGGTGCAGATCGCGGTGCAGGCCGTCGATCCAGGTCCGCACCGGCAGGGCGCCGGAGCTGCCGTAGCTGGGCAGCTGCCCGCGTACGTCCCCGGTGTACGGGTCCACGAAGACGGCCAGCGAGGTGCCCTCGGGGACGTCGGGGTCGGCCATCAGGACCCGGGTGGTCGCCCCCGGTTCGGCGCCGGGCCAGACGGCGGTGACGGTGCCGTTCGGGTTGACCTTGCGGGCGGTGTTCACCTGCTGGGAGAGCGGCAGGACCGTGTCGCCGACGGGCACTTCGAGTTCGTGGGCGTACACCACCTTCTCCGCCGGGAAGGAGAGCGCGTACAGCAGGCCGCTGGCGGCGGCGACGAGCAGGAACGGGGCGACGAGGACGCCCGCGTAGAAGTGGAGGCGGAGGACGAGGGGGCGCAGGGCGCTCCAGGTCCCGGCCTTCCCCGGGGCGGGAGTGGCTTCCGGCGGTGCGGCGGAGGTGGCTTCCGGCCGTGGCGCCTCGGGCACCTCGGACGTCTCCGGGCGTGCGGGATCGTCGATGGTCATGACTGTCCTAGGAGTCGGTGCAGACAGGGGGAAGGGACCCCCGGGGTCAGACGTGTGCTCCGAGGGCCGTGGCGCGGGGTACGGACAGCCGGGGCGGGCCGCGCCGGGAGAGGGCGTGCGCGAGGACGACGGTGTGCGGCCGCCGCCCGCTCCGCCGGGCCCTGCGGAGCGGGCGGCGCGGGGTCTCGGCGACGCGGACGTGCGCGAACAGCGGGCGCAGGGGGGTGAAGGCGTACGCGAGGGCGGCTCGGGCCAGCGTGAAGAACGCCGCTTCGCCGTGGGCCAGCCAGAGGCCGCAGAGGAGGGCGGCGATCAGGTGTACGGCGAGCATGCCGGTGTCGACGTCGATGTCGATGTCGATGTCGAATCCGATGCCGGAACCGGTGCCGAATCCGAATCCGGCGCCTGGGCCGGAGAGCGTGTCCGTGGTCGCGCCCGTGCCGTGCGTCGCGTGCGTCCCCGGCATGCCGATCATGCCGTGCGGGTGCGTCGTCGGCGGACGGCCCGTGTCCCCGGGGTGGGAACCGGCCATCGAGAAGATCAGGTGCAGTCCGCCCTGGAGGGCGAACAGCGCGCCCGCGATCGTCGGCGCGCCCCGGCGCCGGCCCGCCGCCGCCCACGCGCCGACCGCCGTCACCACGAAGGCGGCGAGCAGGCCGAGCGCCGGAAGCCGGTGCGCAGACATGGACGAATGCCCCACGGCCGCCAAGCTGACGCACACCACCGCGAACAGGGCGGCTCGCAGTGCGCGCAGGGGCGACCGGGCATCCGTCATCGTCCGACATGGTGTCACCCCGCCGCGCGGCGCACGAGACCCCGGTCCCCTGTCGTTCCTCCCGTGGCGGAATCCTCCCGGAGCGGAAAGCGCTGGCCCCCCGCCGCGCCGCCGGGCAGGCTCTGATCATGAAACTGCTGATGCTCGGAGGTACGGAGTTCGTGGGCCGCGCGGTCGTCGAGGCCGCGCTCGGACGGGGCTGGGAGGTGACCGTCTTCCACCGGGGCCGGCACGCGCCGCCGGCGGGGGTCACCTCGCTGCTCGGCGACCGCACCACCGGTCCTGACGGCCTCACCGCTCTCGCCACGGGTTCCTGGGACGCCGTCGTGGACACCTGGTCGGCCGCCCCCTCGGCGGTGCGGGACGCGGCCCGGCTGCTCGCCGACCGGGTCGGGCGGTACGCGTACGTGTCGAGCCGTTCCGTGTACGCGTGGCCGCCGGCCGCCGGACTCGACGAGGACGGACCGCTGGTGGAGGGCTCCCCGGACGCCGGGGACGTGCCGTACGCGGAGGCCAAGCGCGGCGGCGAGCTCGCCGCCACGGCCGCCTTCGGCGCGGACCGGACGCTGCTCGTCCGCGCGGGCCTCATCGTCGGCCCGTACGAGAACGTCGGCCGGCTCCCCTGGTGGCTCGGCCGGATCGCGCACGGCGGCCCGGTCCTCGCCCCCGGCCCCGCCGACCTGCCGATCCAGTACGTCGACGGCCGTGACCTGGCCGAATGGACGCTGGACGCGGTGGCCGCCGGGCTCTCGGGTCCGTACAACCTCGTCTCGCCGCCCGGCCACACGACCATGGGCGAGCTGCTCGACGCCTGCGTACGGGTCACCGGCTCGGACGCGGAGCTCCGCTGGACCGATCCCGGGACGCTGCTCGCGGCCGGGGTGGAGCCGTGGACGGAGCTGCCCGTGTGGCTGCCGCCGGGTGAGATGTACGACGCGATGCACACCGCCGACGTCTCCCGGGCGCTCGCGGCCGGACTGCGCTGCCGGTCCGCCGAGGAGACGGTCGCCGACACGTGGGCATGGCTGGAATCGCTCGGCGGGGTCGCGCCGCGCCGACCCGACCGGCCGCCGGTCGGCCTCTCCTCCGCACGGGAGGCGGAGCTTCTCGCGAAGCTCTCGGTGGGGTGAGGAAACAGCTGGAACTGCCCGAACAGGGGTGATCCCGTACGGTCGAGACGAACGCGTACGAACCGGAGGAGTCGCCGCATGCCCGCCATCCCCGCCGTCTCCGTCGCCAACCTCAGGGATCTCGGCGGCCTGCCGCTCGGGGCCGGGCGTTCCGTCCGTCCCGGTCTGGTCCTGCGCTCCGCGCAGCTCGACCGGCTCGATCCGGCCGAACCCGCGATCGCCGGCCTCGGTCTCCGTACGGTCGTCGACCTCCGTACGGAGTCCGAGCGCGGTCAGCGGCCCGACCGGCTGCCCACCGGCACGCGGCTGCTCGTCGCGGACGTGCTCGCCGACCACCTGGCCGTCAGCGGGCTGCCGCCCGCCGCCCGCCTGAAGGAACTGCTCACCGACCCGGCGCTCGCCGAGGAGCACCTCGGCGGGGGCCAGGTCCGGGCGGCCTTCGCCCAGACCTACCGGACCTTCGTCTCCAGCGACTCCGGCCGCGCCTCCTACCGCACGCTCCTCACCGAACTGGGCGCGCCGGGTGCCGGGCCGCTGCTGTTCCACTGCGCGGCGGGCAAGGACCGGACGGGCTGGGCGGCGACGGTCGTCCTCGGTCTGCTCGGCGCGGACGAGAAGACGGTGCGGAGCGAGTACCTGGCGGTCAACACGGCGGTGCGGCAGGCGTTCGCGCCGATGATCGAGGGGTTCACGGCCCAGGGCGGCGACCCCGACCTCGCGCTCGACCTGATCGGGGTCCTGCCGGAGTACCTGGAGGCGGCGCTGGACGAAGTGGCGCTCCGGCACGGGTCGATGGAGAAGTACGTACGGGAGGGGCTTGGCGTCCCGGACGAGGTGACGGAGCGGATCCGCGAGCGGCTCACGGTGTACTGACGGTGTCCTGGGGCCGGGGGCTCCGCCCGGCGCGGCGGGACCGCCCCGGACCGGGGTGACCATCGGAAGAATCGCTCGTTCTGCTGAACGTGAGCACCCAGGATCTCGTTCCCTCGCCCGTGGGCCCCGTCGACGTCGAGCAGGCCGAGGCCGCGCTCGTCGAGCGCTATCCGCGTCTCGTCCGCATCGCGTACCTCGTGCTGCCTCCGGCGCTCGGCCGCAACCGCCGGGTCCTGACCGCGCACGCGCTCGTCCAGCGTTCGCTGCCGCGCCGCCGGGTCCCGGGCCCCGCCGTACCGGAGCCGCGGCTCGCGGAGGACGCGGTGGACCCCGGCTACGCGTACGTACGCGGCGAGGTGCTGCGGCAGGCGCTCGTCGCCGGGCTGCCGCTGCGGCGCCTGGCGCTGCCGCGCCGGGCGCAGTTCCCGCCGCTGCTCCCGCACGTGTGGGGGCTGCGGCTGTTCCCCCGGGTGGGCGGCGCCGACGAACTCGCCCTGGACCAGCGGCTGTCCCGGCTCTCCGGTCCGGGCCGCGCGGCCTACGTCCTGCGCGGCCTGGAACGCCAGGGCGACCCCGAGGTGCTGCGGGTGCTGGCGTCGGTCGGCGTCGAGGACCCGGCGGCGGCGCTGGCGGAGGCGGAGGCGGTGGACGAACCGGAGGCCGGGACCCCGGCCGGGGTCCCGGCCCCGGAGAGCCGGGCCGCCGGGCCGGCCGGGAACCCCGACGCCGCCGACGGCTCCGGCCGGGACGGGCGTACGGGCAGGGTCGGCGGGCAGGCAGGACCCCGGGACCCCCACGGACCCGGCGGACCCGGGAAGACCGGGGGCGGGGGTACGGGGGGAGCCGGGCAGCTCGGCCGGGACCCCGGCCCGGACGGCCGCGCCGACAGGGTCGGCGAGCAGGGTGGTCCCCGCAGGGGCGGCGGCCGGTCCGGGAACGGCACCGACGCCCTGGGCCGGGACGGACACGCGAGCACCGGCGGGACCGGCCGAACCCACGGCGCCGGCGGGGCCGACCGAGTCCACGGCACCGACCGACCCGCGGCCGCCCACGACACCGGCCGACCCGCGGCCACCCACGACGCCGACCGGGTTCACGGCACCGGCGGCCCCACGATCCCCGGGGGCATCGCCGGTCCCGCCCGCTCCGGCCGTGTCAGTGGGGCCGCGTTGCTCGAATCCGACGAGTTCGATCCGTGTGCGCTTCAGGCCCGGCCCACCGATCTCCTGCGGCGGCGGCAGCACGGTCGTGCCGCGGTCGTCGCCGTCGCCGCGCTCGCCGTGTGCGGGGCGCTGCTCGGGCTGCCCGGGGACGGATGGGGCAGAAACGGTGCTGCGGCGCCCTCGTACGCCCGTAACCCGGCCGCCGAGGCCGCGCTCGACCCCGGGGCGCTCAAGCGGGTCGCCCCGGCCGCCTGGCCCGGTTCGACCCGGCAGGACTTCTCCGTGTGGCCCGCCCGTGGCGGTCTGACCGGGGACAGCGCGCTGCTGCGCAGGGCGCTCGCGGTCTGGGCGAGGCCCGGCGCCTCCGTGCGCTCGTCGGCGACGCCCGGGACGCCGGTGGGCCCGCCGATGGGGCCGCCGCAGCTGCTGTTCGCCGGTGTGGTGGACGGGGCCCGGGTGGTGCTCCTCCACGACGGGCTGCGGGCGGTGCGGTACGCGGAGCCGGTCGAGGGCGCGGCGGGCGCCGCGCTCGACTTCGCGCGGACGGACGGGGCCGACACCGTCGGTTCGGCTGCCCTCGTGCTCTCCCGCGCCGCGGGCAACGTCCGCTACCTGACGGCGCCCTGGGTGAAGGAGACGGCCGTACGGGATCTCCTCGCGCCCTCGAAGGATCCCCGGCCGCTGGTGCGGGACGCGCACGGAACGACCGAGCCGGTGCCCAGCCCCGCCGTCGCGAAGGGGTGCACCCGCTGGAACACCCTCCAGGTGCGGGACGGTTCGGGGCTGCGGCTCCTCGCCGACCTGGGCGAGCTGGCCCCCGCCCGGCTCCTGTGGGGCGCGCCGGCCGCGCCGGTGGACGCGACGGGACCCGAGGCGCGGGAGGCGTGGGCCCGTACGGCCTGCGGGCTGTCGGCGGTACGGGCGCACGGGGTGCGGTCGGTGAACGCCTGGCGGTTCGCCCGTCAGCCGCTCCCCGAGGGCGCCGGGCAGGGCACCTGGCTGTGCACGCGCGCGGAGACCTGGCGGGGGACGGGCGGCAGGGTCCTCGCCCAGTTCCTGGTCCCGTCGCCCACGGTCCCGGCGGCGCTCGCGGCCCGCTCCGAGGGTTCACCGGCCTGCGGGGTGCGGGATCCCCGGGTCCTGGCGGGCGTGCTGTGGCAGGCGCCGAGCGGCGGCTGGTACGTCCTGGCGGCGGGCGGCCCGGACTTCACCGCCCTGGAGGTCTCGGGCGGGGTGAAGGGCCGCTCGGACGGCCCGGTCCTCGCGGTGAAGGCGAGGGCGGGCGCGCGTGCGGACCTGGACGGCACCCTGCGGGACGGGACGCGGGTGGGAGCCCTGCGCTGAGTGGGCCCGCCTCCTCCCGTGCTCCCCTCCCCCGCGGCCAGAAAGACGCCGCACGAACCTGTCGCCACCGCCTACCCCTCAGTACATTGACGGCATGTCTAATACGCAGCCTGCACCGGTGGCGTCGGAGCGCGTCGAGCTCAAGGCCCGCAAGGTCTCCTTCGACTGGGAGGAGACCCCGCTCCACTGGGTACCCGGCGATCCCTTCACCACGCACACCATCAACGTGCTGCACCTGCTGCTCCCGGCCGGCGAACGCTGGTTCGTGCACGTCTACAAGCAGGCGCTGCCGTACATCACCGACGACCGGCTGCGCGCGGACGTCATCGGCTTCATCGGCCAGGAGGCCGTCCACTCCCAGGCCCACGACGACGTCCTCCCCCACCTCCGCGAACAGGGCCTCGACCCCACCCCGTACACCGCGCAGGTCGACTGGTTCTTCGAGAAGCTCCTCGGGGACCGGACCCTGCCGCCGGGCCGGCCGCGCCGCTGGTGGCTGATGGAGCGGGTCGCGATGATCGCCGCCATCGAGCACTACACCGCGTTCCTCGGCAACTGGGTCCTCAACGCCGACGAGCTCGACCGGGTCGGCGCCGACCCCGTCATGCTCGACCTGCTGCGCTGGCACGGCGCGGAGGAGGTCGAGCACCGCTCGGTCGCCTTCGAGCTCTTCATGCACCTCGACGGCGGCTACCGGCGCCGCGCCCGCACCTGGGCGCTCGCCTTCTCCGCGCTCGTCTTCCTCTGGCAGCGGGGCGTCCGCTTCTTCATGGAGAACGACCCCAGCCTCCTCGACGGCAAGGCCTCCTTCGGCCAGTTCGTCCGCAAGGGCCGGCAGGGCGTGCTGCCCTCCACGCCGGACATGCTGCGCTCCATACCCCGCTACCTCAGCCGCGCCTACCACCCCTCCCAGGAGGGCGACACCGCGCAGGCCACGGCCTACCTAGCCGCCTCCCCCGGCGCCAACGGGGGCCGCTGATGCCCCGGTTCGCCACCGTCGCCCTCGTCACCGGCGCCGCCCTGCTCGTCCGCCGCGCCGTCCGCAGCCGCATGTCCACGGCCCCGCTGTGGCCGATGCCCGCCCTCGACGAACCCGTGTCCGGGTACGGCAGGGGCAGCACCGTCCCCCGCAAGGCCGTGGTGACCGGGCGCGCCACACCCGCCGACGGTGTCGTCGAACTGCGCCTGGAGGGACGCGACCTGCCCGCCTGGCAGCCGGGCGCCCACGTCGACCTCGTCCTGCCCTCCGGCCTGGTACGGCAGTACTCGCTCTGCGGCGACCCGGCCGACCTCTCCTCGTACACGGTGGCGACGCGCCTCATCGAGGAGGAGCAGGGCGGCCGGGGCGGTTCGCGCGAGGTCCACGAGCGGCTCCACGAGGGCGTGGAGATCGAGATCCGGGGCCCGCGCAACCGCTTCCCGCTGGCCGACGCCCCCGCGTACGTCTTCGTCGCCGGCGGCATCGGCATCACCCCGGTCCTGCCGATGCTGCGCGCCGCCGAGGCGGCCGGGGCGGACTGGCGGCTCGTGTACTGCGGACGGAGCCGGGCCACGATGCCGTACCTCGCGGAGGTCGGGGCACTGGGCGGCGACCGCGTGACGGTGGTCGCCGAGGACGAGTCGGGCCGCCCCGACCTCGGCTTCCTCGCGCACGTCCCCGACGGGACCCTCGTGTACTGCTGCGGCCCCGACGGTCTGGCGGACGCGGTGACGGCGGCGATGCCGGAGGGCCGGGCGCCGCGCCTCGAACGCTTCTCGGCCGCGGCGACGACCGGCGGCACCGCCTTCGAGCTCGAACTGCGCCGCTCCGGCCGTACGGTGACGGTGGCGGCCGACCGGTCGGTCCTCGCGGTGGTACGCGAGGAGGTCCCCGGCGTCATGTACTCCTGCCGGCAGGGGTTCTGCGGGACCTGCAGGCAGCGGGTCCTGGAGGGCGAGGTCGACCACCGGGACGAACTGCTCACCGACGCCGAACGGGACGACTCGATGCTGATCTGCGTCTCGCGCTGCGCGGGGAAGCGGCTCGTGCTCGACCTCTGACCGCGGTCCTACGGCAGGATCAGCCAGTCGAAGGCCAGCGCGGCGAGGAGGCCTCCCACCAGGAGCCAGGTGCCGAGCCGCGTACGGCCGTTGCGGGAGAGCTCGATCACGATCCCGCAGAGGATCATGGCGAGCCCGTACACGCCGACGACCAGGACGGACGTCCGGCTCGCGAGGCGGACGACGAGGACCACGGCCATCGCCACGAGCAGCACGGAGGCGGCGGCGACGCGCAACCGCCGCGCCTGCTTGGGGGTGAGCCCCGTCGAGGGGCCTTCCTCCTCGCCCTCCTCGTCCTCCTCGTCCACGCAGACCTCGACGGCGACCTCGCCGTCCTCTGCGGCACGCTCCCCGGCGGAGTCCTCGCCGACTTCCTCTTCGGAGGTCTCTCCGGAGGTCTCTCCGGCCTCAGGGGCCCCGGGGGCCCCGGCGGTCTCGGCGGCCTTGGTGTCCTGGTCGGAAGCGCTCATGAGGCAGCAGCGTAACGGACCCCGTTAGGCTGTTCGTATGACGACCGGGGTGCGCCGCAGGATGGGCGTCGAGGAGCGCAAGCAGCAGTTGATCGGGGTGGCTCTCGAACTCTTCAGCCACCGCTCTCCCGACGAGGTCTCCATCGACGAGATCGCCGCCGCCGCGGGCATCTCGCGGCCGCTGGTCTACCACTACTTCCCCGGCAAGCAGAGCCTCTACGAGGCGGCGCTGCGGCGGGCGGCCGACGAGTTGGCGGCCCGGTTCGTGGAGCCGCCGCAGGGGCCCCTCGGGGCGCGGCTGCTGCGGGTGATGGGCCGGTTCTTCGACTTCGTGGACGAGCACGGTCCGGGGTTCGCGGCGCTGATGCGGGGCGGTCCCGCCGTGGGTTCCTCCACGACGAACGCGATGATCGACGAGGTGCGGCAGGCCGCGTACGAGCAGATCCTGGCGCATCTGGAGGTCGGGAGGCCCTCGGCCCGGCTCGAGTTGGTCGTCCGCTCGTGGGTGTCGCTCGCCGAGTCGACGGCGCTGCTCTGGTTGGACGGACGCCGGGTCCCGCGTGCGGAGCTGGAGTTGCAGCTCGTGCACGACTTCGCGGCGCTGGCCGCGGTGAGTGCCGCGTACGACCCGGAGATGGCGGAGATCCTCGTCGGCATCCTCGCCGACGAGCCGGCCGACGGCCCCTTCGGGGAGCTGGTGGCCCGGCTCGTCGCGCTGGTGCCCGCGGTGTCCGCCGGGTCCGCAGTGTCCGATCAGCGGCCCGAGGCGTCCGTCGTACCCGATCAGCGCTTGCGGTAGGACGATTCGAGGTCACGGACCTCCACGGAGAGCCGGACGCCCTCGGTCGCCTTCACGTACGCCGGCAGCAGGTCGAGGACGGCCTTCGAGAGCCGTGCCTTGACCTCGTCGGTACGGCCGAACAGCAGGGCGATCTCGACGTGCACGATGACGTCGTCCGTCGATCCGTCGCCGACGACCAGCTCCTCGACCTCCCGGAAGCGGGTCTTGCAGGAGCCGAGCTCCGTGTCGACCGTCTCGACGACGAGCGGGTGCAGGGCGAGCGCGAAGCCGCGCCGGTCGAGGGGCGCGGAGTAGTCGACGGTGATCTGCGGCATGGGGTCACTCCCGGCCAGAGGGATACGGCTGTCGGATGTCTGGCCACACCTTTACGGTGATCGCCATGACAGCACAAGTGACCTTCCGGCAGGCGGACAAGGACGATTCCGGCCTGCTGGTGGAGATGTACGACGGCGCGGCCCGCTGGATGGTGCGGAGCGGGATAGACCAGTGGAAACCCGGCGGGAAGAGCGCCGAGCACTTCCGGGGGCGCGTCGCCGCCGGTGAGGTGTGGCTGGCCTGCCACGAGGGCCGGGCGGTCGGCGCGTACGAGCTGTGGTGGGAGGACGAGCAGGCCTGGGGGCCGCGGCCGCCGGTCGCCGGCTATGTCCACCGGCTGATGACGGTCCGGGGTGCGGCGCCCGCCGGGACCGGGCGGGCGCTGCTCGCGCACGCGGAGCGGCGGATCGCGGCCGCCGGGCGGACCTTGGCCCGGCTGGACTGTCTGACGAACAACCCGCGGCTCCGTACGTACTACGAGGCCGCGGGCTACCGTGCCGTCGGCGAGGAGCCGGGAAAGCTCGCCGCCGACGGCACGCGTTACGGGGTCACCCTGATGGAGCGCCCGGTCACCCGGCCTTGAAGACCGCCACCGTCCGCGCCGGGACCGTGAAGGTGCCCGAAGCGGCTTCGTAGGAGGCGGACTTGACGACGGTGTCGGCGCCGGCCGCCTGGACGGGGTGGAGGCCGTAGGCCTTGCCCGCCAGGTCGGTGACCTTCTGGGAGGTGCTCGCCGGGGTGGCGTTGAGGACGACCACCAGGTCACCGAGGCGCATGGTGATCACGCCCGGGGTCTCGGCGGGGCCGGAGAGCGGGAAGGTCAGCGCGGACTGCACCTGCCCGGCCGTGGCGAGGGAGAACGCCGGTTCGGTGGTGCGGATCTTCTGCAGGTCGCGGTAGGCGGCGGAGGCGCCGTCGATCTGCTCGCAGCCGACCGTCAGGGCCGGGTTGACGAGCAGCGGCTTTCCGTAGCCCCACTTGGCCTTGTTGTCGGGGGCCGGCGGGAGGCCGATGCCGAAGCCGTTGCCTTCGCGGCAGTCCCAGTGGATCGCGTTGAACCAGTCGCCGCTGTCGTACGAGTTGCGGTCGAGGGACTTGGAGCGGAGCAGGTCGGAGCCGGCCTGGGAGAGCGCCGGGCCCTGGGAGAGGGTGGCGGTCGCCATGGCGAGGACCTGCATGCGGGCCCGGTCGGCGGGGCTGGTGCCGGCCGGGAGCTTGAAGGCGAGGGCGTCGTAGAGGGTCTCGTTGTCGTGGGCGTCGGCGTAGGCGAGGGCCTCGCCGGGGGCGGCGGCGTATCCGGCGGGGGCGCCGTTGTAGTCGACCTCGGAGCCCTTGACCGTGCGCCCGGAGGTGTCGGTGAAGGTGTAGCCGGCGAGGTTGCCCGTGAGGCCGACCTTGATGAGGTCCTGGTAGTGGAGGAGGCGGGCCTTCTGCTGCTCGGGGCTGCCGTTGGCGGTGGAGGTGTTGGGGTCGGTGTAGAGGCCGGAGGCGAAGCCCTGGACGCCGGGGTCCTCGTCGAAGGGGCCGCCGCCGCGGACGGCGTCGCGGGCCCGGTCGGAGAAGGTGGCGATGCCGGTGCCGGCCATGTTCTTCTGGGTGGCCTGGACGAAGCGGGAGTCGTCGGCGATCTCGCCGAAGTTCCAGCCCTCGCCGTACAGGATGATCGCCTTGCCGTCGACGCCGTCCTTCTCGACGGTCAGGGAGTCGAGGGCCTCGCGGACGGCGAGGATGTTCTCCTTGGGGTGGTGGCCCATGAGGTCGAAGCGGAAGCCGTCGACCTTGTACTCCTTGGCCCAGGTGACGACGGAGTCGACGACGAGCTTGCCCATCATGGCGTTCTCGGGCGCGGTGTTGGCGCAGCAGGTGGAGGTGGCGACGCTGCCGTCGGCCTGGAGGCGCTGGTAGTAGCCGGGCACGATCCGGTCGAGGACGGACTTGTCGGACTGTCCGGCGGCGACGGTGTGGTTGTAGACGACGTCCATGACCGTGCGCAGGCCCTGGCCGTTGAGGGCCTGGACCATCTGCCGGAACTCGACCGTGCGGCGGGTGCCGTTCGGGTCGGTGGCGTAGGAGCCCTCGGGGACGGTGTAGTGCAGCGGGTCGTAGCCCCAGTTGTAGGCGTCCTTCGCCGCGGCCGCGGCGACGCAGGCCTGCTGCTCCTCGGAGTCGGGGGCGTAGACCTTCAGGTCACAGGCGGGCGTGGTCTGCTCGGACTTCTTCTCGGGGATGGTGCCGATGTCGAAGGCGGGCAGGAGGTGGACGTAGGAGGTGCCGGAGTCGGCGAGGGCCTTGAGGTGCTTCGAGCCCTTGCTGTCCTTGTCGGTGAAGGCGAGGAAGGTGCCCTTGTGGCCGGCCTTCGCCGTCGGGTCGGCGATCGAGAAGTCGCGGACGTGCAGCTCCTGGATCTGTGCGTCGCGGAGCGGTACGGCGGCGGGCTTCTTCAGGGACTTCCAGCCCCGGGGCGCGAGCCGGGTGTCGGTGAGGTCGACGGCGAGGCTGCGGGCGGAGTCGGTGGTGAGGGCGGTCGAGTAGGGGTCGGTGACCTTGTTGGTGACGACCTTCTGGACGGTGGGCGCCCAGACCTTCACGACGTAGCGGTACGGCTTGCCCGCCCAGGCCTTCGGGCCGGTGACGGACCAGACGCCGGAGGTCTCGTCGCGCCGCATGGGCACGGCCTTGCCGTCGAGTTCGAGGGCCACGGACTGGGCGGTGGGGGCCCAGACGGAGAGGGTGGTGCGGCCGGCGCGGAAGACCGGACCGAGCGCGGCCTTCGTCGCCTTCGCCGCGTACAGGTCGTCGAGGATTCCGGCGGTCTGGACGCCGGTGGCGGCGAGCAGGGCGCCGTTGGCGGCGCGCTGGGTGGCGATGAGCTGGCCGCGCAGGGAGTCACGGACGCGGTCGGCGTCGCGCGGGTCGACGGTGAAGGCCGGGTACTCCTCGAGGTGCGGGTACTTCGCCTTCTGGGCGTCGGTGAGGGCGGCCTGGTTCAGCCGGAGCCACTGGCCCTCGGTGTTCAGGGCGCCGTCGGTGACGGTGATCCCGCCGTCCTTCGCGTACACCAGCTGCTGGCTGGTGGCGTCGGTGGCCTTGACCTTCCAGACGACGGTGTTCCGGTCGATCCACTGGGCCTCGGCCTTGGCGAGGTCGAGGTTCGGGGCGCCGCCGACGGTCGGGAGCAGGTACTTCTGCTGTCCGGAGAGCGTCCAGATCTCGTGGCCGTAGGTGGCGAGGTCGAGGGACTGGTCGGTGGGCAGGTCCTTCTCGTCGCCCTTGTGGAGGATGTACGAGAGGGAGGTCGCGCCCTCGGTGAGCGGCACCTCGTAGACGGCGCCGTACGCGTCGGTGCGGACGGGCATGAGGGGCTTGGACCAGTCGGTGGGCTGGGCGGCGCCGGTCCAGGTGTGGAGGCCCCAGCCGTCGTAGTTCCCGTCCGGGCGCTGGTAGTGGATGACGGCCTTGGTCTTGTCCGGGGTGGCGGGGGCCGGGTTGGTGTCGGACTGTCCTTCGGCGCCCTGCGTGATCCAGACCTCGCCGGTGCGGCCGAGGGTGATGCTCCGCTGGGGGCCGTCGGCGGTGCCGTCCTTCTCGACGGTGTACGTGACGGTGGAGGCGCCTTCGGGGACCTTGACCCAGGCGAAGGCGCCGTGGGCGTCGCGGCCGGTGAACGCGGCCTCCTGGCCGGCGGCCTTCAGGGTCCAGCCGGTGTAGTCGCCGTCCTCGCGCTTGTAGTGGACGATCGCGTGGGTGCGTTCGACGGCGACCGGCTTCTCGGGGGCCGGGGGCGCGCCGGCCGTGGTGGCGGCGGTGGCGCTCGCGGTGCGGCCCGTGCTGTCGACGACGACGGCCTTGTAGCGGAGCGGGGTGCCGGCGGGGGCGGTGACGTGCTGGGTGACCTTGTAGGGGGCGTGGTCGGCGGTGCCGAGGGTCTGCCAGCGGCCGTTGCCGGTCTGGGCGGCGAAGACGACGCGGTTGAGGCTTCCGCCGGTGACGTCGGCGGTGAGTTCGACGGTGCCGGTGGCTCCTGCGGCCGGTGCCTCGAGTGACACGGCGGGCTTGGCGGCCGGGTCCGCGAGGGGCTTGTCGGCCTTGAGGACCACGGAGGAGAGGGCCGGGACGGTGACGGTGACCTTGCCGTCCTTCGCGGCGACGGCGCCCCGACCCCCGTACAGGGCACGGAAGTTCGCGGAGTCCACGGGGACCGTGACGGTCTTGTCCGTGGTGGCGCTGTTGGTGGCGACCAGGTACTCGGTCCGCGTCTTCGCGTCCGTACGGGAGAAGGCGTAGACGGAGCCCTCGGCGAGCCGCTCCTGCTGGACGCCGTCGCGGAGGGCCGGGTGCGTCTTCGTCAGGCGCGCCAGGTCGGCGATGGACCGGTAGACGGGGTGACCGGTGTCGTACGCGTCGCTCGCGTGGGTGCGGTCGGTGCCGAGCTGGTCGTCGTCGAGGTAGTCGGCCGACCGCGCGGCGAAGAGGGGCTGGCGGGCGTCCTTGTCGCCGCCGGCGCCGGTGAAGCCCTGTTCGTCGCCGGAGTAGACGACCGGGTTGCCCCGGGAGAGGAACATCAGCTCGTTGGCGAGCCGGGCCCGCCGGACGAGTTCGGCGTCGGTCGCGTTCGGGTTGTCCTGCTTGAGGAAGGTGCCGAAGCGGCCCATGTCGTGGTTGCCGAGGAAGGTGACCTGCTCGTAGGCGTTGGCCTTGTCGGTGGTGTACCGGTAGTCCTCGGCGAAGACCTTGGCGAGGCGGTCGGCTCCGGCGCCCTGGGAGGCGAAGGCGCGGGCCGCGTCCTGGAAGGGGAAGTCGAGGGTGGCGTCGAGCCGGCCCCGGGTGACGTAGGGGGCGGTGACGGTGGGGTCGGCGGAGTAGACCTCGCCGAACATGAAGAAGTCCTCGCGGCCGCGCTTCTTGGCGTACGCGTCGAGGGCGGTGGCCCACTGGGTCCAGAAGTCGAGGTCGACGTGCTTGACGGTGTCGATGCGGAAGCCGTCGATCTTGAAGTCGCGGACCCACTTCTCGTAGATCTTCTTCATGCCCTCGACGACCTCGGGGCGCTCGGTCCACAGGTCGTCGAGGCCGACGAAGTCGCCGTACTCGGCGGACTCGCCGACCCAGGTGGAGTCGCCCCGGTTGTGGTACATCGTGGGGTCGTTGAGCCAGGCCGGGACCTTGGTGTCCGCCTTCTCGGCGGAGCTGACGGGGGTGTACGGGAAGGAGTCCGCGTCGACCTTCCCGATGGCGTCCCGGTCGTCGAAGGGACGCCCTGAGGCGTCGAGGTAGGGGTGGGAGCCCTTGGGACGGTAGCCGTACTTCTTCTCCGCGTAGTCGACGGTGTCGGCGGTGTGGTTGGTGATGACGTCGAAGAAGACCTTCATGCCCTTGGCGTGGGCGGCGGCGATCAGCTTCTCCAGGTCCTCGTTGGTCCCGAAGTGCGGGTCGACCTGGGTGAAGTCGGTGATCCAGTAGCCGTGGTAGCCGGCCGAGGCGTCCTTCCCCTCCCCCTGGACGGGCCGGTTCTTGAAGATCGGCGCCATCCAGATGGCGGTGGTGCCGAGGCCCTTGATGTAGTCGAGCCGCTGGGTCAGGCCCTTGAGGTCGCCGCCCTGGTAGAAGCCCTTGTCGGTGGGGTCGAAGCCGGTCTGCGTACGGCTGCCGGTGAGGCCGCCCCGGTCGTTGGAGGTGTCGCCGTTGGCGAACCGGTCGGGCAGGACGAAGTAGAACTGCTCGCGGGTGAGGTCCTGGCGGGCGGGCTCGGCCGCGAGTGCCCGGTCGGACGGCGGGGCGGGGGGCCGGGGCGCGGCCGCTGCGGGGACGGCCGGCGCGAGGGTGGCGCACAGGGCGGCGGCGAGCGCGACCGCCGTTCTCTTGCGTATCACGGGGGTGCTCCCTGGAGGTACGGGAAGAGGGGGCCGCCCCGGCGGGGCGGCCCTGCGGAGGAGGGGGGGCGGCCAGGGCCCGGCAGGCGGGCCCTAGTTGCGGAAGGTGTCGTTCAGGACGGTCTGGCCCGACGCGGGCACGGTCGCGGTGCGGTTGGCGCCGGACTCCCAGGTGACGTTCCCTGCGGCGTCCTTGCGGATGTACTTGTACTCGAAGGCCGTGCCGGCGGGGAGGCCGACGGCGAGCTTCCAGACGGGGTACGCGGCCGGGTCGAGCTTCAGGGCGGTCGCCGGGTTCCAGTTGCCGAGCTCGGCGCGGTTGCCGGTGACGTAGATGTTCTGGCCGACCACGGTGGTGGCGTTGACGTTGAACGAGGCGCCGGCGGTGGCGGGCGGCGGGGTCGTCGGCGGCGTGGTCGGGGTGGTGCCGCCGCCGCAGCCGGTGGCGTTGACGTGCAGGGCCAGGGCGGTGTTGGCGCCGAGGGTGGCCGTGAACTGGCCGGACGAGTTCACCGTCACGGGCTTGTTCGACTGGACGTCGCAGTAGGCGCCGCCGGGCAGGGAGGTCTGGAAGGTGCGGGTGAGCGCCGAGGACTCGTGGTTGATGGCCACGTACGCCTTGGAGCCGCGGCCGAACGCGATGGCGTTGTTGCCGTTGTCCCACCAGTTCGTGACGGCCTGACCGCGTGCGGTGTTGCGGAAGGCCACCATGGAGGAGATCTCGCGCCAGGCGTGCTGGCACTTCCAGCCGTCGGTGTAACAGGCGTTCACCTGGCCGCCGTTGGGGGGACCGGCGTCCTTGTCGGTCCACTCGTAGCCGGAGTGGACGTCGGGGGAGCCGTAGGGCCAGGCGAGGGCGAAGACGGAGGCGAGGGTGTAGTTCGCGCCGTCCTTGTAGGAGAGGGTGTCGCCGCCGCGCTCGGTGTCGTGGTTGTCGACGAAGACGCCGGACTGGGCGGAGGGCATGTAGCCCCAGGCCTCGCCGAAGTTCTTGAGGTGGGCGAGCTTCTCGCTCTGGAGGATGCGCTTGAGGTCGCGGGCGTAGCGGAACTCCTGGACGTCTCCGCTGCCGAGGTACTCGCTCGGGGAGACGGCCTCGCCGGCGCCGTGGATGGCCTCCAGCTTCCAGTACGCGTTCGGGTTCGTCAGCCGGGACTTGATGTTGGCGAGGTCGGCGGCCGGCATGTGCTTGGCGGCGTCGATCCGGAAGCCGTCGACGCCCAGCGAGAGGAGGTCGTTGAGGTAGCCGGCTATCTTGCCGCGGACGTACTCCTCGCCGGTGTCGAGGTCGGGGAGCTGGACGAGTTCGCAGTTCTGGACGTTGCCGCGGTCGCCGTAGTTGGTGATCGAGGAGCGGCAGTCGTCCATGTCGGAGCCGGACCAGAGGCCCGGGTAGTCGTACTTGGAGAACGGGGTCCCGCCCGTTCCCGTGCCGGAGCCGTTCGCCATGTGGTTGATGACGGAGTCGGCGACGACCTTGACGCCCGCCGCGTGGCAGGTGTCGATCATCCTCTTGAAGGCGGTGCGGTCGCCGAGGCGTCCGGCGATCTTGTAGCTGACCGGCTGGTACGAGGTCCACCACTGGCCGCCCTGGAGGTGTTCCTGGGGCGGGGAGACCTGGACGTATCCGTATCCGGCGGGGCCGAGGCGGTCGGTGCACTCGCGGGCGACGGAGTTGAAGTTCCATTCGAACATCACCGCGGTGACGTCCTTCTCGCCGGGCGGGGTGGCCTGCGCCGGGGTGTTTCCCGTGACGGCCACAGCGGCGGCTCCCGCCACGAGGGCGAGTGCAGCGGCCACGGTTTTTCTGGCCATGCTTCCTCCTGTACGACGTCGGTGTCGCAGTCGGTGTAGCAAGAAGTTGCCGAAACCTTCAGCAACTGTTTTCAGCCGTGACCGTACGAGTGCCCCGGGGCCCGGTCAACCCTCCGGACCCCTCAACGCAAGTTGTTACGTAAGGGCTTGCGGGCCCACCTGCGAAAAGGCCGCCGCGGCCTTGGCCGGCGGCTGCGCGGTGGAGCCGCGGACGACCAGTTCCGGCTGGAAGACGAACTCCGTGCGCTGCACCGGATTGCCTTCGATCTCCTCCAGGAGCGCGCCGACGGCGGCCGTCGCCATGGCCTGGACGGGCTGGCGGACAGTGGAGAGCGGCGGGCTGGTGAAGGCGATCAGCGGCGAGTCGTCGAAGCCGACGACGGAGACGTCCCCCGGCACGTCGAGACCGCGGGCCCGGACGGCGCGGATCACACCGAGCGCCATCAGGTCGGAGGCGCAGACGATGCCCGTGCACCCCTCGCGGAGCAGGATCTCGGCGGCCGCGTGGCCGCCCTCGACGCCGAAGAGCGTGGGTCTGATGAACCGTTCCGCGTCCGCGCGTTCGACGCCGAGCAGCTCGTACAGCTCGGCGGTGAAGCCCTCGGCCTTGCGGCGGGAGGGGACGTAGCGGGTGGGGCCGATGGCGAGGCCGATCCGCTCGTGGCCCAGCTCGACCAGGTGCCGTACGGCCATGCGGGCCGCGGCCCGGTCGTCCGGGGAGACGAAGTTGGCGTCGATGTTCTCGTTGTAGCCGTTGATGAGGACGTACGGCACGCCCCGGGCGGTCAGCCGGGCGTAGCGGGCCGGGTCGGCGGAGGCGTCCGCGTGGAGCCCGGAGAGGAAGACGATGCCGGCCACCCCGCGCTCCACGAGCTGCTCGACGAGCTCGTCCTCGGTGGCGCCGCCGGGCATCTGGGTGCAGAGCACCGGCGTGTAGCCGTGCCCGGCGAGGACCTGCTCGACGACCTGCGCGAACGCCGGGAAGATCGGGTTGGTCAGCTCGGGCACGACGAGCCCGACGAGACCCGCGCTGCGGCGTTTGAGCCGTACGGGACGCTCGTAACCCAGCACGTCGAGGGCCGCGAGCACCTTGTGCCGGGTCGCGCCGGCCACCCCCGCCTTGCCGTTGAGGACCCGGCTGACGGTGGCCTCGCTGACCCCGGACTGGGCCGCGATGTCCGCGAGCCGCGGGGGGGGGGGGGGGCCCCCCCCCCCCCCGGGGGGGGGGCCACCCCCCCCCCCACCCGGGGGTGGGGGGGGGGCCCCCCCGCCGGCGGGGAGCCCCGAACAG
>NZ_JBHXRW010000003.1:0-316389 GCF_042716635.1 Streptomyces sp. NPDC058664
TTTGGCACGCTGTTGAGTTCTCAAGGAACGGACGCTTCCTTCGTACTCACCCTCACGGGCTTTCCTCCGGGCTTTTCCCTCCGGTACTTCGTGTTCTTGCGTTTCCGACTCTATCAGATCTTTCCGACCCGATTTCCTCGGCGCTTTCCGGTCCCTTTCGCTTTCGCTCCGGGCCCTTCCGGCGGTTCCGACTCTATCAGATGTTTTCGGCGTCTGATTCCCAGTCAGCGGGGTTTGTCTTTGCGGCTGTTGGGCCGTTCCGACGTCTCAAACTCTAGCGGATTTCCCCGGCGACTCATAATCGAGCTTTCGAAATGAATTTCGGCATGCCGAAATTCTTCCCGGTGGGGAGATCGTGCGGAGTAGAGGTGCCGCTTTCAGCGGCGGAGTAGTTGTCGAAGAACCGTTCCGGCTCTGTGACAACTCGGAGAACACTACGCATCCGCCAGGGGCGTGTCAACCCCCTCCCGGTGGGACGCGAGGGGTCAGTCGAGGTCCGTCAGGCGGCCGCCGGCGTCGGGCTGGGTGAGCTCCACGCGGCGCAGGAGGCGGATGAGCATCTCGGCGAGGACTCCCCTCTCTTCTCCCGTGAGGTCCTGAAGGAGGTCCTCCTCGAAGTCCGTGGCCATCCGCATGGCCTCCAGCCACTTCGACCGGCCCTCGTCGGTGAGCTCGACGATCACGCGGACCCGGTTGTTCTCGTCGCGGTCGCGGGTGACCAGGCCTTCGCCGGCCATGCGGTCGATGCGGTGGGTCATCGCGGCCGGGGTGAGGCCGAGGCGCTTGGCGAGCTCGCCGGGGCCCAGGCGGTAGGGCTCGCCCGCGAGGACCAGTGTCTTGAGGACCTCCCACTCGGCGTTGCTGATGCCGAGGTCGGCGAGCTGGCGTCCGTACGCCACGTTCATGCGGCGGTTCAGCCGGCCGAGGGCGGAGACGACCTTCTCGACCTGGGGGTCGAGGTCGCGGAACTCGCGCTGGTAGGCGGCGATCTGCTCGTCGAGGGTCGGCTCCTGGGGAGCCTGCGGGCCGGACCGCTCGGGGTTTTCGGACATGGGGGCGAGTATCCCACGGGTCTCGTTGGCGTTGAAGTCCTTCGGTGTGTACTGTTGAGACGTTAACTTTAGCGTTGAAGTCTTCAAGGTTCAGGCCTACACGTCTGAACCTGTGATCGAAGTGGGTGAGTGTGACCAAGGCGAGGGGCGCAGCGATGCGCCGCATTCAGGCAGGCAGCGCGCTGAGCGCGTTCGGACTCGGCTTCACCGTGCCGTACCTCTATGTGTACGTCGCTCAGGTGCGGGATCTGGGCGCGGCCACGGCGGGCATCGTCCTGGCCGTCTTCGCCATGGCCGCGCTCGTGGTGCTGCCGTTCAGCGGACGGGCCATCGACCGGCGCGGGCCCGTGCCCGTTCTGCTCGTGGCTTCGGTCGTCGCGGCCGTCGGGGCCGTGGGCATGGGGTTCGCCTCCAGCGTGCCCGCCGCCGTGGGCGCGGCGGCGCTGCTCGGTGCCGGTACGGCCGTGCTCCAGCCGGCGCTCGCCACGATGATCGTCTGGTGCTCGACGCCCGTCGGTCGTACCCGGGCCTTCGCCACGCAGTTCTTCCTGCAGAACCTCGGGCTCGGTGTCGGCGGTCTGATCGGCGGTCTGCTCGTCGACACGAGCCGGCCCGGCAGCTTCATCCTGCTGTTCTCGATCGAGGCGGCGATGTTCCTCGTTCTCGCGGCGGTCGTCGGGACCGTGCGGATGCCCGGGTCACCCGCGTTCCAGGACGCCCGGCCGTCGGAGGGCGGGAAGGGCGGCGGTCTTCGGGCGCTGCTCGGGCACAGGGCGATGGTCCAGCTGTGCGTCCTCGGCTTCGTCCTCTTCTTCGCCTGCTACGGACAGTTCGAGTCGGGGCTCGCCGCGTACGGCACCGAGGCGGCCGGCATCCAGCCCTCGACGCTCGGCATCGCGCTCGCCGCCAACACGGCGGTGATCGTGGCCGCCCAGTTCCTGGTGCTGAGGTTCGTCGAGCGCCGCAGGCGGTCCCGGGTGATCGCGGCCGTGGGTCTGATCTGGGCCGTGGCCTGGCTGATCGCCGGGTACGCGGGCCTCGGGCACGGCAGCCAGGCCATGGCGACGGCGGCCTTCGTCTCCACGTACGCCCTCTTCGGGCTCGGTGAGGCGATGCTGTCGCCGACCGTGGCGCCCCTGGTGGCCGATCTCGCGCCGGAGTCGATGGTCGGGCAGTACAACTCGGCCTTCGCGCTGGTCAAGCAGTTGGCGCTGGCCGTCGGACCGGCCGTGGGCGGGCCCATGGGGGCCGCGCTGCACGGTCCGTACATCGTGACCTTCGTGCTCTTCTCGCTCGGCATCACGTTCCTCGCCGTGCGGCTCGGCCGGCAGCTGACCCCGGAGCAGGACCGGCCGTCGCTCGCCGTGCGGCCCTCGAAGGTCGTCGCCCGGCACCAGCCGGAGCCGGAGACCGCCGCCGCCTAGTCGGACTTCCGGTCCGGCAGGGCGAACTCGCACCACACCGCTTTGCCGCCGCCAGGGGTGCGGCGGCTTCCCCAGGACGAGGCGATCGTCGCGATGATCGAGATACCGCGGCCCGCCTCGTCCTCCGTCTCCGCCCTGCGGCGGCGCGGCAGGTGGTCGTCCCCGTCCGTCACCTCGATGATCAGGCGGCGGTCCGTGCGGCGCAGCCGCAGCCGCATGGGCGGGGTGCCGTGCTGGAGGGAGTTCGCCACGAGTTCGCTGGTGGCGAGGACGCCCAGGTCGCGCAGCTCCACCGGGAAGCGCCAGGACGACAGGACCCCGGAGGCGAAGGCACGCGCGCGGGAAGCCGCTTCCACCCCGCCGAGGAGTTCCAGGGCCGCGTTGTGGAAGAGCTCCGCGTCCGCTCCCTCGCGGGAGGGGTGCTGGACGACGAGGACGGCCACGTCGTCGTCGTGCTCGGCGGTGACGCCGAGGGAGCGGAGCAGCCGGTCGCAGACCACCTGCGGGGTGCCGCTGGCGCCGGAGAGGGCGCGGGCCAGGGCCGCGACCCCCTCGTCGATGTCCTCGCGGCGGCGCTCGACGAGGCCGTCGGTGTAGAGGACGGCGGTGGAGCCGGGCGGCAGGGCGATGGAGCCGGAGGTGTGCAGCCAGCCGCCGGTGCCGAGCGGCGGTCCGGTCGGGTCCTCGGCGCGCCGGACGGTGCCGTCCTCGTCCCGTACGAGGATCGGGAGGTGGCCCGCGGAGGCGTAGACCAGCTTGCCCTCGTTGGGGTCGTGGATCGCGTACACACAGGTGGCGATCTGGCTGGCGTCGATCTCGGCGGCGAGGCCGTCGAGGAGCTGGAGGACCTCGTGCGGGGGCAGGTCCAGGCGCGCGTAGGCCCGGACGGCGGTGCGGAGCTGGCCCATGACGGCGGCTGCGCGCACGCCCCGGCCCATCACGTCCCCGATGACGAGCGCGGTGCGGCCGGCGCCGAGGGTGATCACGTCGTACCAGTCGCCGCCGACGGCCGCGTCGGTGCCGCCGGGCTGGTAGGTGGCGGCGATCCGCAGGTCGTCGGGGTGCTCGAGGTCCTGCGGGAGCAGGGAGCGCTGGAGGGTGACGGCGGTCTCGCGGTGGCGGCGCTCGCTGGCCCGGAGCCGCTCGGCGGCCTCGGCGTGGTCGGTGACGTCCGCGGCGTGGACGAGGACTCCGCCGTCGAGGTGGGGACCGTCCACGGGCAGGCACGTGACCGTGTACGAGCCGCCGTCCTGGGTGCGGCGGGACTTGACCGTGCGGGGCTTGCCGCTGCGCAGCACCTGGTCGATGAGGGGCAGCAGCCCGAGCTCCTCGGCCTCCGGGCAGGTGTCGGCGACGGTGGCGCCCGCGGGGCGCGGTCCGAAGGCGGCGGCGTAGGCGTCGTTGACGTACGCGATGCGGTGCTCCGGGCCGTACACGAGTGCGACCAGGCCGGGAAGACGGCCGAGGAGCTCCCGTACGGAGAAGTCCTCCAGGGCGGGGACGCCGGCGGCCCCGACGGCTTCGGCGGTGTCGGTGGCCTCGTGGCCGAGCTGCCCCGGCTGCCGCGCGTACTCACCGCGGGCGGCGGGCACGGAGCCTTCGGTCCCCCGCGCCGCGCGGCGCTGTGTGCCGGGGAGCCGGGCGCTCCAACGGGTGAAGTTCACGGATCTGTATGCCTCGTGGTGTCGGTGCCGTGCAGAGTCACGCTGTGCAGGTGTGAGTCCACCTATGGTCACACGCCCAGTGTGGACGAGTGCACTGACAGTGATGTCAGGACGACGGCTTGTCGCCGGGAGCGGGTGGCGGTGCGGCGGCGAGTTCGAATTCGGCGCGGGGGTGTTCGAGCGACCCGAGGGAGACGATCTCCCGTTTGAACAGGCCGGACAGGGTCCATTCGGCGAGCACCCGGGCCTTGCGGTTGAAGGTGGGCACCCGGCTCAGGTGGTAGGCACGGTGCATGAACCAGGCCGGATATCCCTTGAGTTTCCGTCCGTAGACGTGCGCGACGCCCTTGTGGAGGCCCAGGGACGCGACGGAACCGGCGTACGCGTGCGCGTACTCCTTGAGCGGCTGCCCGCGCAGGGAGGCCGCGATGTTCTCGGCGAGGACCTTGGCCTGGCGGACGGCGTGCTGCGCGTTGGGCGCGCACTCCCTGCCCGGTTCCTCCGCGGTCACGTCGGGGACGGCGGCGGCGTCACCGGCGGCCCAGGCGTGGGCGACGCCCTCAACGGCGAGCTGGGCCGTGCAGCGGAGCCGGCCGCGTTCGTTCCGCGGCAGGTCCGTCTCGGCGAGGACGGGCGCGGGCTTGACCCCGGCGGTCCAGACGACGGTGCGGGTGGGCAGCCGGGTGCCGTCGCTGAGGACGGCGACCCGGTCCTCGCAGGATTCGAGGCGGGTCTCCAGGCGTACGTCGACGTTCCGGCCGCGCAGCTCACGGATGGCGTACCGGCCCATCTCCTCGCCCACCTCGGGCAGGATCCGGTCCGTGGCCTCGACGAGGACCCATTTCAGGTCCTCGGGCTTGACGTTGTGGTAGTACCGGGCCGTGTAGCGGGCCATGTCCTCCAGCTCGGCGAGCGCCTCCACGCCCGCGTACCCGCCGCCGACGAACACGAAGGTCAGGGCGGCGTCGCGGAGTCCCGGGTCCCGGGTCGAGGAGGCTATGTCCATCTGCTCGATGACGTGGTTGCGCAGGCCGATGGCCTCCTCGACGGTCTTGAAGCCGATGCCGTGGTCGGGCAGGCCCGGGACCGGGAGGGTGCGGGAGACCGAGCCCGGCGCGATGACCAGCTCGTCGTAGGTGAGGTCGACGGCGCCGGTGGCCTCCTCGGCGGTGGCGAGAGTCGAGAGGGACGCGGTCCGCTTGGCGTGGTCGACGGACGTGACCTCGCCGATGACGAGCCGGCAGCGGTCGAGAACCCTGCGGAGCGGTACGACGACGTGGCGCGGGGAGATCGAGCCGGCGGCGGCCTCGGGCAGGAACGGCTGGTACGTCATGTACGGATCGGGGGTGACCACCACGATCTCGACGGTGCCGGCTCTCAGCTCGGCCCTGAGCTGCCGCTGGAGGCGCAGCGCGGTGTACATGCCGACGTAGCCACCGCCGACCACGAGAATGCGCGCAGGTTGGGTCACTGTCCCATGACGCACTCCCGTCCGTGGTTTGTCCACAGCCTCGGCAAATTGTGTGACCGGAGGGGTACGGAGGCGCGGGGTGGCGCGTACCCGGGGTGCGGGGGAAACGGTGCAGGTCAGGGTGGTCGCGCCCGGTCCGGTGGTGGGTCGGAATCGGGAGTGTTCCGGTCCTTGCTCCGATCGGGGGGCGCACCGTACGGAACTCCCCCTTCTGAATTGACCCCGACTCAACTATGTTCGTAGTTCGTCGGGGTGTCGGAGGGGAGCGCGTGGACCGAAGCGCTCACCGGCCGGAAGCCCCGTGTCAGGGCGGGGAGTCTCCGGGGGGAGACATCATGAGCGGGGGAACGCTTATGCATATTCAGGATTCACGATGGCAGACGGGCGCCGGGACGGCGACCGTCGACGACGGCCTCCACGCGGGCGCCGGCTCCGAGCGCAACGGCGCACCGGCGGCAGGCGGCAGGTCCGCGCCGCTGCGGGTGGACGCCCAGCGCAATCTGGAGCACGTCCTGCGCGCCGCGCGCGAGGTGTTCGGCGAGCTCGGCTACGGCGCTCCGATGGAGGACGTGGCTCGCCGCGCCCGTGTCGGTGTCGGCACCGTCTACCGGCGCTTCCCGAGCAAGGACGTCCTTGTGCGGCGCATAGCCGAGGAGGAGACCTCCCGGCTGACCGAGCAGGCGCGGGCCGCGCTGGGCCAGGAGGAGGAGCCGTGGTCGGCGCTCTCCCGGTTCCTGCGGACCTCGGTCGCCTCGGGCGCCGGCCGTCTCCTTCCGCCGCAGGTGCTGCGGGTGGGCGTCGACGACCCCGTGGTGCCGGTTCCCGATGACGACACGGACGACGCGGCCCGGGTGCCGTACCAGCGGGGTGTCGCCGGGCAGGCCGACGCGCGGGTGATCGCGCCGCGGGCCGTGCCGGCCGAGGAGCGGGACGACGCGGGCGCCACGGAGCTGCTCGAAGTGGTCGGCCGGCTGGTCGACCGGGCGCGTGAGGCGGGTGAGCTGCGGGCGGACGTGACCGTGGCGGACGTCCTCCTCGTCATCGCCACCGCGGCCCCGGCCCTGCCGGACGCGGTGCAGCAGGCGGCGGCCTCGACCCGGCTCCTCGACATCCTGCTCGAGGGGCTGCGCTCCCGGTAGGGGCGGGCCCGTACCCGTACGCCGTGCCCGTACACCGTGCTCGTCCCTCGTGTGCCCGTACGTCACGAGTCACGCTTTCGTGGTCCGGGTGGACCAACGCGTTCGACACGAACGTGTGAGCGGTTACGCCCGGATACACGAAGTCGCCCCGGACGAGTGGTAAGTGGTCACGGCGCCTCGGCGTGCCCGCGCTCTGTGGCAGGCTGAGCCGGTGTTCGGGTCTGGGCGTGCGTACGGGGGCTTCCGCGATGAGCGGTGACGGTCGGGACGATCCACTGGGCGGCGGCACCGCGGAGACCGGGGACCTCCCCGCCGGGCAGGTGCCGAATCAGGGGGGGCCGGGAGGTTTCCCCAGCGCGCCGGACGCGACGGCGGAGCTCCTCGACGCGAGCGTGCCCCAGCAGCGCGAGGGCAAGGTCTCCGGATGGGGGCCGGGCCCCGGATCCTGGAGCGCCGGGGGAGTGACCGCCGAGGGATTCACCGGCGTCGTGGACCGCGCCGGCGCTGCGAATCCCGCCGGTGCCGATCACGACGCCGAGGCCGACGGGGCCGATCACGACGCCGAGGCCGACGAACCCGACACCGTCCTTCCGCCGCCCGTCGAACTGCCGCCGTCCGACGCCGAGCTCGTCCAGCTCATGCGGAACGGCGACGGCTCCGCGTACGAGGAACTGTTCCACCGCCACTCCGAGGCCGTGCGCAGGTACGCCAGGACCTGCTGCCGGGACGCCCACACCGCCGACGACCTCACCGCCGAGGTCTTCACCCGTACCCTCCAGGCGGTCAGGGGCGGGGCCGGGCCCGAACAGGCCGTACGCGCCTACCTCATGACCACCGTCCGCCGGGTCGCGGCGAACTGGGCCAGGACCCAGAAGCGGGAACACCTCGTCGAGGACTTCGCCCTGTTCGCGGCGGACGCCGCCCGCTCCTCCGAGGTCTCCGACCAAGACACGATGGACCTCGGCGCGGACGTGCGCGCGATGCACGAGGCCGAGCAGTCGCTCGCCATGCAGGCCTTCCGCTCGCTGCCCGAGCGCTGGCAGGCCGTCCTGTGGCACACCACCGTCGAGGAGGAGTCGCCGAGCGAGGTCGCGCCGCTCTTCGGGCTCACCGCCAACGCCACGGCCGTGCTCGCCAGCCGCGCCCGCGAAGGCCTCAAGCAGGCGTACCTCCAGGCCCACGTCAGCCAGTCCCTGACGGCCGGCGGCGACTGCGCCCGGTACGCGGACCGGCTCGGCGCCTACGCGCGCGGCGGCCTGCGGATGCGCGCCGAACGCGGACTGCGCAAGCACCTGGACGAGTGCGCCAAGTGCCGGCTCGCCGCCGGTGAGCTGGCGCACGTCAACGCCGGGATCCCCGCGCTGCTGCCGGTCGCCGTCATCGGCTGGTTCGCCGCCGGGTACTCGCTCAAGGCGGCCGGAGTCGTCGCCGGTGGCGCCGTCGGCGCGGCCGGTGCGGGCGCCGCGGCCGCCGCGGCCGGGTCCTCCGGCGGCGCGGCCTCCGGCGGGGCCGCCGCCGAAGGGCTCGGCGCGCCCGCGAAGGCCGGCATCGCGGCCGCCATGGCCGTCGCCGCGGCCGCCGGACTCGTCTGGGCCATGTCCGGGGACCCGCAGCCCGTGGCCGCGCCCAAGCCGACGCAGCCGGTCGTCACCCCCGTCGTACCGGCGGAGCCCGCGCCCCCGCCGAGACCGACGCCGAAGCCCGTACCGCCGCCCACGCCCGTGACGTCCGAGCCGCCGGCGCCCACGCCGACGCCCAGCCCGGAGAAGCCCTCGCCCACCCCGAGCCCCGCGAAGCCGACGCCGCCACCGCCGCCCCCGCCGAAGCCGAGCCCGAAGCCGACGCCCACACCGACGCCGACGCCGACGCCGACGCCGAGCCCGGAGAAGCCCTCGCAGAAGCCGGCCCCGCCGCCCGCGCCGCCGTCCGTCTACCAGGTCGACGAGCTGCGGTACGGGATCTTCGGCGACGGCACCGAGCCCGAGGTCTCGCTCTCCGACAGCAGCTGGATGTGGCCGCGCGAAGGCCTCTCCATCGGCGGCACCTCGTACGCGCACGGGGTCAGCGTCCACACGCCGTCGTCGCTGCTCATCGACCTCAACCGGCAGTGCGCGCGTTACGACGCGATCGTCGGTGTCGACGACCTGAGCGCCCCGCTCGGTGTCGGCGGGGTCCGCTTCTCCGTGTACGGGGACGAGGAGCGGCTCTGGCGGTCCGACGTGGTCCGGCCGGGCGACCCGCCGGTCCCCGTGCACGTCGACATCACCGGCCGCGAAACGATCCGGCTCGTGGTGGAGGAGCACACGCCGTTCGGCCGTGCCGCGGTCGCCGACTGGGCCGAGTCCCGGATCAGCTGCTCCTGACGCACCCGTCCGCGTCCAGGGGACCGGCGACGGGTGCCACGAGGGCCAGTATCTCGTCGATGCCGAGGCCCGCCCCCGCCTCGCGGGCGACGGCGAGGCCGGACGGACCGAGCGCGGCGAGCGCCCCGGCCCTCACGGCCTCGGCCTCCCTCAGTCCGGGGACCGAGCGGGGGAGGTCGCCGCGCCAGCCGTCGACGGCCGCCAGAATCCGTATCGCGAGGGCCTGTTCACCCGCCTCGGACAGGGTGAGGGCGAGGCCCTCCGCCAGGCCCATGGTGACGAAGTCCGCGCACTGCGCGTCCCGCGCGGCCCGCAGCGCCGAGGCGGCCGTGGTGACCGCGGCGGCGCCCCGGCCCTCGTACGCCTCCACGCGGGCCACGAGACCGGTCACCACCGCTTCGAAGTGCGGCGGCGGCGCGCCGAGCGCGACCGTCCGGCCCGCCTCCTCCAGCTGGGCGCGGGCCCCCGTGACGTCCCCCCGGTAGAGGGCGAGGGCGGCGCGCAGGAAGCAGACGAACGTCTGGGTGTCCCGTACGTGGTGGCGCTCGGCCTCCCGTGCGGCCTCGTCGAGGCCCCGCTCAGCTGCCTCCATGTCCCCTTTGCTGTAGGCGAGTTCGGCCATCCGGGCGAGGAGGAACGGACTCTCGGCGTGGGCACCGACCTCACGGGCCAGACCGAGGGCCTCCTCGTACGCCTCGGCGGCCTCCTCGTGGCGGCCGCGCAACAGATGGGCCTCTCCCGCCGCGCTCGCGATCTGCGCGCCCATCCAGCGGTCGCCCACCCGGCGGGAGAGCGCCCGGAGCTCGGCCAGGTCCTCGTCGATGCCGGGCATGCCGCCCGGCATGTCGACGACCATGTGCGTACGGAACATGAGGCTGACGCCGACCTCCCAGTCGCCGCCGTGGCGGCGGCAGTTGGCGACGGCGACGTCGAGGAGGCCCCGGATCACGTCCGGTTCCTCGGTGAGGTACGCGGTGAACGGCCACAGCAGTCCGGGGAAGCGGGCTCCCTCCGGGCCGGGACGCGCCCCGAACGCGGCACGCACACGCCGGACGAGCGCGGCCGTCTCCGGTACCAGGAAGTCCCCCATCGTGTTGCTCTCCACCGCGAGGAAGAACTGCAGCATGCGCAGGTGCATGCGCGGCCAGTAGCGGGGATCGGCGGGGTCCGCCGGGTCGTCGCCGAGCGCGACCGCCCGATCCGTCCAGGCCTGGCCCTCGGGGCGGTAGTTGCGCAGCCACCAGAACCAGCCCATGGCGAAGACGAGACGGTGGGCGGCGGCCTCGTCGGGGGCTGTGACGAGGGTGCGGTGCAGGGCGGCACGGATGTTGTCGAGGTCGCGCTCGATCCGCTCGATCCACGGGAGCTGCTCGCCCGAGCGGAGCTTGGGTTCGGCGGCCTCGGCGAGCGCCGTGAAGTGGGCGGTGTGGGTGGCCTCGGCGGCGGCGAGGAGCGCCGGGGTCTCGGCGGCCCGCTCGGCCGCGTACTCGTGGATGGTCTCCAGGAGCCGGTAGCGCATCTCGCCGCCCTCGGTGGGGGTGGCGACGACCAGGGATTTGTCGACCAGGGCGCCCAGGGAGTCGGCGGCGCGCGGCGAGAGGGCCTCCGCGGCGGCGAGGTCCCAGCCGCCGGCGAAGACCGAGACCTGGCGGAGCAGGGTGCGCTCGTCGGGGTCGAGCAGCTCCCAGGACCAGTCGACGACCGCGCGCAGGGTCTGCTGGCGGGGCAGGACCGTGCGGGAACCGGAGGTGAGGAGCCGGAACCGGTCGTCGAGGCGGTCGGCGATCTGGCGCGGGGTGAGCAGCCGCAGCCGGGCCGCGGCCAGTTCGATGGCGAGCGGCAGGCCGTCGAGGCGGCGGCAGATCTCGTCGACGGCCGCGCCGCCGTCTCCGGCGAGGTCGCCGTTCCCGGTGAGGTCACCGTTCCCTGTGAGGTCGAAGGACGGGCGTACGGCGCGGGCGCGCTCGGCGAAGAGCCGGTGGGCCGGGTCGGGCGGGAGGGGCTCGACGGGGCGGACCGACTCGCCGGGGACGCCGAGGGGTTCGCGGCTGGTGGCGAGGACGCGGAGCCGCGGGCAGTGGGTGAGGAGGGTCTCGGCGAGGGCGGCGGCCGCGTCGATCACGTGCTCGCAGTTGTCCAGGACGAGGAGGAGGGGGCGGTCGGCCAGGTGCTCGACGAGCTGGGCGGTGGGGTCGTCCTTGAGGGGCACGCCGTCGCGGGTGATCAGGTTGATCTCGCGGAGCCGGAGCGCGGAGAGGACGGCGCCGGGGAGTGCCTCGGGGTCGTCGAGCGGCGCCAGTTCGGCGATCCAGGCGGCCGGTCCGACCACCCGGAGCGCGACCTCCTCGGCGAGCCGGGTCTTGCCGGAACCGCCGGGCCCGGTGAGCGTGACGAGCCGGGAACGGGCGAGGTCGGCGCGGAGCGCGGCGAGCTCGGGCTCACGGCCGACGAAGGAGGTGAGACGGGGGCGGATGTTGCCGGGTTCGGGGGTGGGAGTGGGGGTCGGGGTAGTGGCTGAGGCTGGGGTGGGGGCCGGGTCGGGAGTGGGGGCCGGGTCGGGGGCGGGCTCTGCGGGGGACGCGGTCGGGCCGGTGGTCTCGGGCGGTGTTGTCTGTTCGCCGGCTCGGTGGGCCGGGGTGGTGGGGGTCGGCGCGGTGACGGCCGGGGCGGTGGGGCCCGGGGGGCGGCTCCCGTCGGCTGCCTCTGTGGTGCCGGTGGGGGCCCGTCGTCCGCCGGGACGGGGCCCCCGTTCGGGCCGCGCGCCCGTGAGGAGTTCGTGGTGGAGGGCGGCGAGTTCGGGGCCCGGATCCGTGCCGAGGGCGTCCGCCAGGGTGCGGCGGGCCGACTCGTAGGCCGCGAGGGCGTCGGCGTGGCGGCCCTCGGCCCGCAGGGCGCGGATGAGGTGGGCGCGGAAGGCCTCGTCGTACGGGTACGTGGTGGTGAGTTCGGTCAGCTCCGGTACGAGCCCGTCGGTGGCGCCCCGGCGCAGGTCGGCCTCGACGCGCTGCCGCAGGGCCGCGAGCCGCTGGGCCTCGGGCCGGACGCCCGCCGGGTCGGGGAGGTCGGCGAGGGCCGGGCCCCGGAAGAGGCCGAGGGCCTCCCTGAGGAGGGCGGCGGCGGTGTCGGGGTCGTCGGCGTCGAGGTGGGCGCCCGCGTCCCTGACCTGGCGCTCGAAGACGTACAGGTCGATGTCGTCGGGGGTGGCGACGAGCCGGTAGCCGGGGCCGGGGGTGGAGGCGACGGCCTCCCTGCCGAGGATCCGGCGGAGGCGGCCGACCAGGGCCTGGAGGGCGGCGGGCGCGTCCTGCGGCGGGTCGTCCCCGTACACGTCGTCGGCGAGCTCGGTGGCGGAGGCCGGCCGACCACCGCGCAGCGCGAGCGCGGCGAGGAGCGCGCGCAGCCGGGCGCCACCGAGGGGGAGGGGGGCGCCGCGGGGGTCGAGGGCCTCGGTGGTGCCGAGGATGAGATACCGCACCGGCTCATTGTGGCGGGTGGGCTACGGGTGCGCCTCGGGGTTTATCCGGGTGTGCCCTCAGGGGTCCGGCCGTCAGAACGCCGAGGTGTCGAGCGTGAGGCCGAGCGGGGGCGGCAGCGGGACCTGTGTCCCCAGCTTGTGGATGGACTGGTGGCCGTAGACATCGCCGGAGGGTCCGGAGTGCATGACGGCCTCGCCCGCCTCGCGGTCGATCAGCAGATAGAGGGGATGCCCGCGCACGCGTAGGCCCGGACCTTCTGGACGCGGTCACGGTGGGCGGTGAAGGCGGAGGTCACCTCGGCGACGAGGAGGACGGGAGCGGGGAGCCGCCAGACCTGTTCGTTCGCGAAGCTGCCCCTGGGGGCGATCGCGAGGTCCGGTACGAGACGGCCTTCGGCCGACCTTGCCGATCCAGGCGGCGAATCCGCTCCACCGGGCACCCTCAGCCCGATGCCGGTGTAGCAGCTGATCAGCCGGTCGGGGCCCGTCACCTGGTCACGCAGCTCCGCCACGATCTCCGCGTGCTGCCCGTCGTTGGGCGAGGTCATACAGATCTCCCCCTCGACCGGCTCCAACCGCCGGCCTTCAGGCTCCTGGGCGCTGTACAGCTCGAAGACCTGCTCCACCGCCGTCACGGCGTCATTCTCGCGCTCGGCGCGGCCTCACGCCGGGAGCGACCTCGACGCCGGGATCAACGGGCCCTGGACCGCGCGGTGGGCGCGGGGTTCGGTCGTGTTCGTCCAGCAGGAGCCGCGGCGGGACAGGAGGCGGCGGAGCCAGAGTTCGGTGGAGACCAGGTCGGCGAGGCCGTCCAGCGGGACCGGTTCGCCGTCGGCCGCCGCGCGGAGGGCCTCGCGGACGACGCGGGCCTCGATCAGGCCCGCGTCGGCGAGGAGCGGGGCGTCGAAGAGGGCGAGCAGCCCGGGCAGCGCGGCGCGCAGGCCCGCGCGCGTGGCGGCGGCCGGGACCGCCGGGTGGGAGGCGCCCCAGCCGGGCGGAAGGTCGTGGACGCCGGCGCCGGCGAGGACCGTACGCAGGACTCCCGCGCGCGCGTCCGGCTGGACCCGGAGCGATTCGGGGAGGGCCCGGCAGGCCCGTACCACCTGGTTGTCGAGGAAGGGGGCGTGGAGCCGCTGGCCGCGGATCTCGGCGGCCTGTTCCAGGACCCGGTGGTCGGCCGCGGCGCGCGCGAGGGCGGCACGCGCGCGTGCCTCGCCCGGGCGCTGGACGGAGGCCGGCAGGGTCGCCGCCCGGTTCAGGCGAACCGATACTTCAGCCAGCGCCTCCCCCGTCAGCCAGCGCGCCGCAGGACCCGGCCGCGACCAGGTGAGCGCGGAGAGGGACGCCTCCAGGGGGCCGAAGCCGTCCGGCGCCGTGCGGTTCGCCTCGAGGACCCGCCGGGCCGCCGACTCCAGGCCCGTCCGGTACGGGGTGCGCGCCAGCTTCCGCGCCGCCCGGTACACCGTCAGCGGCACGAGCAGCGATCCCGCCGACGGCCCCGTCGCCTTGGCCAGCGCCGTCACCGGACGGACCAGGGAGCGGCGCCTGCGGTCCATCAGCAGGTCCGCGAGGCGTGCCGGGTGCGCGTCCAGGACCTGCTTGGCGCCCATGCCGGTGAAGTGGTCGGCGCTGCCGCCCGCGAGCCGTCGCCGGTGCCGCTCGGCCGTGACGAGCGCGGGCCCCGGTTCGTCGGTGAGCGGCCCGTCCAGGGCGGCGTACGGGAGCGCCTCCTCGCCGGCCGCGACGACCACGTGGTGCAGGCGGGGGTCGGCCGCGAGCTCCCCGGCCCGCTTCAGCTCGTCCTCACGGCCCGAACCGGCCGGGGTCGCCAGGTCGTTGAAGGTGACGGCGAGCAGCCGCTCCCCCGCGCCCGCGCCGTGCCCGGTGATCGTGCCCGGCACTCCGGGGAGCCCGGCCGCGAGCAGCGCGAGCGTGCCGGAGGCGCTGCCGCCCGACAGGTCGGCGCCGATGCCCGGCGCCGGGCCCGCGCCCCGGGCCGCCCGCCGGTCGGCGGGCCCCATGCCGGGGACGGGCCCCGGGTCGGGAAGCGGGGCCTCGGGCGCGTGCCGGGGAGCGGTGAGCCGGGCGCGGACCGCCTCGACCAGGGCGTCCCGTACCCCTTCGACGGCCTGCCGGGGGTCGGCCTGGGCCGCCGCCACCGCGAGCGAGGCGACCTGCTCGTACCCGGTGATCTCGCGCGATCCCTCCCGCAGGATCAGCGCGTGGCCGGGCGGCACCCGCCGGACCCCCTCGTACGGGGTGGAGTCGCGCAGCGCCTCCGGGGTCTCGGGGCAGGCGAGCAGCGCGGCCAGGTGGCCGATGTCGAGCTGGGCCTCGACGAGGTCGGCGAGCGGCAGGGCGGCGGTGGCGTAGGCGGTGCCGCCCGCCCACGGGGTGTGGAACACCGGCCGGGCGCCCGCGAGATCACCGGTGACGGTGACCCGGCGGCCGGCCTTGACGACCGCCGTGTAGCTGCCGGGCCAGGCCGTGAGGTGCCGCAACGCGCCTCCGCGCGCGGTGAGCAGGCCGATCCGCAGCTCCTCGTCGCTCGCGGCGCAACAGCCGAGGACGGCGAGACGGGTGTGGTCGTCGACGGCCACCACCCGCACCTCGTCGGGGCGCCAGTCGCCGACCACCCACAGGGGGTCGGGGTCGCCCCAGAGGAGTTGTGCGCCCACCGGCTGCACCGTGCGCCCCTCGGTGGCGGCGGACGGGGCGGATCCGTACCCGCCGCCGTAGCCGCCGTAGCCGCTGTCGTGGCCGGCGCCGTAACCGCCGTCGTACGAGCCGTGGGCGCCGTGCCCGCCGCCGTACGAGCCGCTCACCGATCCCGCCCGCGCCCCGGCCGTCGTTGCGAAGCTCGCGGCGACACTGCTCCAGCCCACCAGCCATCGCATCGGCGCCTCCACATCCGTTTCGGTGGGAGACATGCTGCCACGACAACGGCGCACGGGGCGGAGTCCGGGTGCACACGCGCGAAACCGAATGCGCCCCTGGCATGGGCCAGTTGGCCACCGGCGTCATTCGGCCAAATATCGACCCTCCCCTGCGGGGGTGGAAGGGGTCCGGGCCTCGGCCCGCGCGCACCGCTTCCCACCGGTCGACGGCAGCCCGGGAGGCGCTCCCGCCTCCCGGTGCCGTCCGCCGCCCGCGGGGAATGGGGCGGCGGTATCCCCCAGCCCACCGGTCCGGGACACCGTTCCCGGCCGAGCGGGCCGACCCACGCGTTCCTCATGGAAGCGCTCCCCCGACGGCCCGGAGAGAGCGCACGGCCGGGCGCACGGCCACACGGCGGGAGCACGATCCCGGCCACCTGGCCCGCACGCCGACTGTTCACACAACAATCTCGCCATACGGAACACCGCCCCTTAACGGTAGGGATGCGGCGAACTACGCTGTGTTTACGAATGCCGCACGCCTATGCCCGGCGTCGTGGCGGCCGTCTGGGTGGTCGAGGGGTGGCGTCATGTCCAGGGAGCAACGCGGGCCGAACGAAAAGCTCGGCACGGTTCTCGCCCTCGCGGGAATCAGCAACGCCGGGCTCGCCCGGCGCGTCAACGACCTCGGATCGCAACGGGGCCTGACGCTTCGTTACGACAAGACCTCGGTCGCCCGGTGGGTGTCGAAGGGCATGGTGCCGCAGGGCGCCGCCCCGCACCTGATCGCCGCCGCGATCGGGCAGAAGCTCGGCCGGCCCGTGCCGCTGCACGAGATCGGGCTCGCCGACGCCGATCCGGCGCCCGAGGTGGGGCTCGCCTTCCCGCGCGACGTGGGCGAGGCGGTGCGTTCGGCCACCGACCTGTACCGGCTCGACCTCGCCGGGCGGCGCGCCGGCGGCGGGATCTGGCAGTCGCTCGCCGGATCCTTCGCGGTGAGCGCGTACGCGACGCCCGCGTCCCGCTGGCTGATAACCCCCGCCGACCCGTCGGTGGAGCGCGAGGCCCGGCGCTCGGCGGGCGGCATCACGGCCGCCACCGTCGCGGAGCACGCGCGTGTGGGCCACAGCGACGTCGCCAAACTCCGCGAGGCCGCCGAGGACGCGCGCCGCTGGGACTCCAAGTACGGCGGCGGGGACTGGCGTTCTTCCATGGTCCCCGAGTGCTTACGCGTGGACGCCGCCCCGCTGCTCCTCGCCTCGTACTCGGACGAGGTCGGCCGGGCCCTGTTCGGCGCGACCGCCGAGCTCACCCGGCTCGCCGGCTGGATGGCCTTCGACACCGGGCAGCAGGAGGCCGCCCAGCGCTACTACATCCAGGCGCTGCGGCTCGCCCGCGCCGCCGCCGACGTGCCCCTCGGCGGCTACGTCCTGGCCTCCATGTCCCTCCAGGCCACCTACCGGGGCTTCGCCGACGAGGGCGTGGACCTCGCCCAGGCCGCGCTCGAACGGAACCGGGGCCTCGCCACCGCCCGCACCATGTCCTTCTTCCGGCTCGTCGAGGCACGCGCGCACGCGAAGGCCGGGGACGGAGTCGCCGCCGCGGCCGCGCTCAAGTCCGCCGAGGGCTGGCTGGAGCGCTCCCGGGAGGGCGACGCCGACCCGACCTGGCTGGGCTTCTACTCGTACGACCGGTTCTGCGCCGACGCCGCGGAGTGCTACCGCGACCTGAAGGCGCCCCACGAGGTGCGGCGCTTCACCGAGCAGGCGCTCCTGCGGCCGACCGAGGAGTTCGTCCGCTCCCACGGGCTGCGGCTCGTGGTCTCCGCCGTCGCCGAACTGGAGTCGGGCAACCTGGACGCGGCCTGCGCGGCCGGTACGCGCGCGGTGGAGGTGGCCGGCCGGATCTCCTCGGCGCGGACGACCGAGTACGTACGGGACCTGCTGCACCGGCTCGAACCGTACGGGGACGAGCCGCGCGTCATGGAGCTGCGGGAGAGGGCGAGGCCGCTGCTCGTCGCCCCGGCGTGAGGGGAGCAACCGCCCCTGGGGCGTGACCTGCGTCTCGTGACGTCGCGCGAGGTTTCACGGGTTTGTCAGTGGGCCAGTGCACTATCGGGGGTGGGAGGTGGCGCTGGTGTTTGACTGTGACGTGCTGGTGATCGGCGGCGGGATCGTCGGTCTGTCGACGGCGTACGCGCTGACGCGCGCCGCTCCCGGCACCCGGGTCACGGTCCTGGAGAAGGAGCACGCCCTCGCGCGCCACCAGACCGGGCGCAACAGCGGGGTGATCCACAGCGGGATCTACTACCGGCCCGGGTCGCTCAAGGCCCGGTTCGCGGTCGAGGGCGCGGCCGAAATGGTCAAGTTCTGCGCGGAGTGGGACATTCCGCACGAGGTGACGGGCAAGCTCGTCGTCGCCACCGCGCGCGAGGAGCTGCCCCGGCTGCACGCGCTCGTACAGCGCGGCAGGGAGAACGGCATCCCGGTGCGCGAGCTCGGCCCGGCGCAGATCAGCGAGTACGAGCCACGGGTGCGGGGTCTGGCCGCGATCCACGTCGGCACGACCGGCATCTGCGACTACGGGGCCGTGTCGGCCCGCCTCGCCGAGTCCTCCGGCGCCCGGATCCTGTACGGGGCGGAGGTCACCGTGATCGACCGGCGGCCGTGGGGGGTCGCCGTGCGGACGGCGGACGGCCGGGTGGTGCGGGCGCGGGTCCTGGTGAACTGCGCGGGGCTGCACTGCGACCGGATCGCGCGGCTCGCCGGCGACGACCCGGGCATGCGGATCGTCCCCTTCCGGGGGGAGTACTACGAGCTCGCGGACCCCTCGCTCGTCCGTGGCCTGGTCTACCCCGTCCCCGACCCGGCGTTCCCGTTCCTCGGGGTGCACCTGACCCGGGGCATCGACGGCGGCGTCCACATCGGGCCGAACGCGGTCCCGGCGCTCGCCCGCGAGGGGTACGGCTGGTCCGTCGTCCGGCCGCGCGAGCTGGCCGGCACGCTGGCCTGGCCCGGCTCGTGGACGATCGCCCGGAAGCACTGGCGGTACGGGTCGGGGGAGCTGCGCCGGTCGCTGTCGAAGCGGGCGTTCACGGAGGCGGTGCGGCGGCTGCTTCCGGTGGTGGAGGAGTCCGACCTGCGCCGGGCGGCGGCGGGCGTGCGGGCACAGGCGGTGCTGCGGGACGGGACGCTGGTCGACGACTTCCTGATCCGGGAGGCGGCGCGCACGGTCCACGTGCTGAACGCGCCTTCGCCCGCGGCGACTGCGTCGCTGCCGATCGGCCGGGAGGTGGCGGGCCGGGCCCTGGCCCTGCTGTAGAGCGCCCCGGCTCGTACCCGCGCCCTCGCTCGTGGCGTGCCCGCGCTCGTAGCGCGCCCTCGCCGGGGCCCGCCGTAGAATCGGGGGCATTGTGTCTGAGCAGCCTGAGATGACCCCGCACCCCGCCCAGCCCCCCGCCCGGCGGGGCAGCCAGAGGTTCGCCCCCGGCGAGGGACCTCTGCCCGACCCCGCCGGGTCCCACCACGAGCGGCGGATCCGCAGCTTCCAGCCGCGTCGCAGCCGTGTCACCACCAGCCAGGCCGAGGCGTTGCTGAAGCGCTGGCCCGACTGGGGGCTCGACATCGACGGCAAGAGGGTCATCGACCTCGCCGAGATGTTCGACGGTCTTCCGGTCGTCCTGGAGATCGGCTTCGGCATGGGCGAGGCGACCGCGCAGATGGCCGCCGCCGACCCCGGCACCGGCATCCTCGCCGTCGACGTGCACACCCCCGGCCAGGGCAATCTGCTCGGCCTCGCCGACCGGAACGGCCTGACGAACGTCCGGGTCGCCAACGGCGACGCGATCATCCTGCTCCGCGAGATGCTCGCCACGGACTCCCTCGACGGCTGCCGCGTCTACTTCCCCGACCCGTGGCCCAAGGCGCGCCACCACAAGCGGCGGCTCGTCCAGCCCGAGTTCCTCAGCCTCCTCGCGACCCGGATGAAGCCCGGTGCCGAGCTGCACTGCGCCACGGACTGGGAGGAGTACGCCGAGCAGATGCTGGAGGTGCTCTCCGCGCATCCGGACTTCGAGAACACCCAGGCCGACGGCGGTTACGCGCCCCGCCCGGACTTCCGGCCCCTCACCCGCTTCGAGGGCCAGGGCCTGGACAAGGGCCATGTCGTGCACGACCTCCTCTTCCGGCGGAAGTGACACGGAGCGGGTAACTCCGTCGCCCGGTGTCGGTGGGGGTCGTTAGGGTCGCTCACGTGTCGAACCCCGCCCCCGCCGACCAGCCGGAAACCGCTCCCGTCCCGCACCGGGACACCGAGGAGCCGGCCTTCCCCGCCGCCGCCGACCGGTCCCAGTGGCGGTACCGGCCACGCCGGGCCTTCTGGCGCAGCCGGGTGGTCCGAGCCGTCGCCGTCATCACCGTGCTCGCGATCTGCGCCCTGTTCATCCTGGCGATGGTCCGCGAGCAGACCGGAACCGAGGGCTTCCTCGTCGGTCTCGGCCTGGCCCTGCTGCCCGTACCGCTGCTGATGGCCGCGTTCCGCTGGCTCGACCGGGTCGAGCCGGGCCCGTGGAAGAACCTGCTCTTCGCCTTCGCCTGGGGCGCCTTCGCCGCCGCCCTGGTCGCGATCCTGGCGAACACCTTCGCGATCCGCTGGATCGCGACGGCCACCGCAGACCCCGACTCGGCGGACACCCTCGGCGCCACGGTGGTCGCGCCCGTCGTGGAGGAGAGCGCGAAGGCGGTCGCGATCCTGCTGCTCTTCCTCTTCCGGCGGCGCCACTTCGGCGGCCTGGTCGACGGGGTCGTCGTCGCCGGTTTCACGGCGACCGGCTTCGCCTTCACCGAGAACATCCTCTACCTCGGCAACGCCTTCGGCGAGGACCAGGAGTTCGGCACCTCCGGCCTCGGCTCGGTGACCGCCGCGACCTTCTTCGTACGGGTCGTGATGTCGCCGTTCGCCCATCCGCTCTTCACCGTGCTCACCGGCATCGGCTTCGGCTTCGCCGCACTCGCCCCGCGCGGCAAGCGCCTCCGGAAGGTGCTGCTGCCGCTCGCGGGGCTGCTGCTCGCCATGGGGCTGCACGCCGCGTGGAACGGCTCGGCCACCTTCGGCGGACCCTGGGCCTTCTTCGCGGTGTACGGGGCGCTCATGGTCCCGGCCTTCGGTCTGCTGACCTGGCTCGCGGTGTGGAGCCGTCAGCGGGAGCTGCGCACGATATCCGGGGAGCTCCCGGCGTACGCGGCGGCCGGCTGGATCTCTCCCGCCGAGCCGCTCGCGCTCTCCTCGATGCGGGCCCGTCAGGTGGCCCGTTCGTTCGCCGCCCGGACGTACGGTCCGCCGGCCGCGCGGGCGGTGGGCGAGTACGAGTCCTTCGCGACGACCCTGGCGTTCCTGCGGGACCGGGCCCGGCGCGGCACGGCGGGGCCCGACTTCCCGGCCCGCGAGCAGGAACTCCTCCACCACCTGTGGCAGCGCCGCGAGGTCGCCTCACCGGCCCTGACGTACGCGGCCCGGGCGACGGGCCGGGCGTGGGCGCCGCCGCAGTACCTGGACTACGACGGCTACAACCCGTACCGGAGTTAGGGAGTGTTCGACGCCTCCGTCAGGAGCGTCAGCTCGGCCTCCGTCAGGGTGAGGTCGGCGGACGCGACCAGCGCCGGGAGCTGCTCGACCGTACGCGCCGAGGCGATCGGGGCGACGACCGTCGGGCGGGAGGCGAGCCAGGCGAGGGCGACGGTGGCGAGTTCCGCTCCGTGCGCCTCGGCGACCGTGTCGAGCGCGGAGAGCACGGCCCGGCCCCGCTCGGTGTCCAGGTGGCCGCCGGCACCGGAGGCGCGGACGCTGTCGACCGTGGCGCCGGGGCGGTACTTGCCGGTGAGGAAGCCGGACGCGAGGCCGTAGTACGGGACGGCGGAGAGCCCGGCCTGCTCCACGGTCTTCAGGAGCGGGCCCTCGTAGGTCTCGCGGGAGACCAGGTTGTAGTGCGGCTGGAGGGCCACGTACCGGGTGAGGCCCTCGGCCTCGGCGAAGTCGAGGGAGGCCCGCAGCCGTTCCGGGGAGATGTTGGAGGCCGCGACCGCCCGCACCTTGCCGTCCCGCACGAGCTGGTCGAGGGCGGTGACGATCTCCTCGACGGGGACCGACTCGTCGTCGAAGTGGGTGTGGTAGAGGTCGATGCGGTCGGTGCCGAGGCGGCGCAGCGACTCCTCCGCGCCGGCCTTGATGGTGGCGGCGGCCAGTCCCTTGAAGCGGGGGTGGGCGCCGACCTTGGTGGCGACGACGATGTCGTCGCGGTTGCCGCGGGAGGCGAGCCAGCGGCCGATGACGGTCTCGGACTCGCCGCCCTCGTTGCCCTCGGCCCAGGCGGAGTAGACGTCGGCGGAGTCGACGAAGTTGCCGCCGGCTGCGGCGTAGGCGTCGAGGACGGCGAAGGACCGCGTCTCGTCGGCCGTCCACCCGAAGACGTTGCCGCCGAGGGCGAGCGGGAAGACGTGCAGGTCGGAACTGCCCAGCGGGCGGAGAGAGGCCATGGAGGGGCAACCCTCTCCGGCCCCGGGCCTATTCCGCGGCCGGTCCGCCCGCTGCTCAGGCCCGCCGGTCCGCCCGCTGCTCAGGCCCGCCGGTCCGCCCGCCGATCCACCCGCCGGTCAGGCCCGGCGACCAGGCAGCCCGGCGGTCAGACCGTCAGGCGGTCAGACCGTCAGGCCCTTGGAGCGGAGCCAGTCCGCCGGGTTGATGCCGTCGCCGCCGGGCGTGTGCACCTCCATGTGGAGGTGGGCGCCGGAGACGTTGCCCGTGGCGCCGACGCGGCCGATCGTCTCGCCGGTGCCCACGGTCTGGCCGACGCCGACCGTCATGGACGACAGGTGGCAGTACCAGACCTCGGTGCCGTCCTCCAGCTCCAGGACGATCCGGTAGCCGTAGGAACCGGACCAGCCCGCCGACTTGACGGTGGCGCCGTGGACCGCCTTGAGCGGGGTGCCGGTGGGGGCCGCGAAGTCGAGGCCCGTGTGGTAGCCGGAGGACCACATCGAGCCGGACTGCATGTAGGTGGCGGTGAGGGAGTACGAGGAGAGCGGCATCGAGTAGCTCGCGGCGAGCTGGGCGAGGCGCTCGGCCTCGGCCTTGGCCGCGGCTTCCGCCTCCGCCTTCGCCTTGGCCTCCGCCTCGGCCTTCGCCTTCGCCTCGGCAGCGGCCTCCGCGGCCGCCTTCTCCGCGGCCTCGGCCTTGGCCGCGGCCTCCGCGGCCGCCTTCTCCGCCGCCGCCTTCTCCGCCGCGGCCTTCTCGGCGGCGTCGGCGGAGGCCTGCTGCTGCTCGGCCTGCTGGAGGATGCGCGCACGCAGGGCCTCGCCCGCGTCGGCGGTGCCGGCCGTCTTCCCCGTCACCTGCTCGGCGGCCGTCCCGGTCCGCTCGTCGTCGTCGACGGTGGTGTACGCGGCGACGGTGAGCGGGTTCGGGTTGGAGCGGGCCGCGGCGACCGTCAGGTCCTCGTCCGACGACGTGCCCGCGTCCGGGAGGAGGTCGCCGACGCCGGGAAGGTCGTGGGCGTCCGGCAGACCGAGGTCCGGGAGGTCCGGGAGCGAGATGGCCACCGGCGGCTTCTCCTGCGCGGTGGCGAGGCCGCCCGCGCCGACGGCCGCGATGACACCGACGCCGAGGACGGTGGAGGAGCGGGCGAAGTTGGAGCGCTGCTTGACGACCCGGTGCCGGCCGCCGGAGCGGCTCTCGGCGCGGAGGGAGCCCTCGGTGGGGTTCCACTCGGTGTCCGGGGCGGCAGGACCCGCACCACTTCCGAAGGCGTCGAAGGGGACTTCGGGTGCGGGGGTGTTGGACGCCACGAAGGGGCGCTCCTTTCCTTCCTTCTCGCCTACCGGGTTAGCTGACGGGTTCGGAGCAGGAAGGTCTCCTACGGGCACGGTCGCACAGGTGCGAAGGGCCCGATTCACCCCAATTGGTGGTTCCCCGGTTCCTTTTCAGGATTCGGCGCGTGCGCACGGTGCCGCCTCTTGCGGCGGCTGGGACGACCGCGCTGCGTTATCGAACGTTAATAGACAGCGGGTCCCGATTCCAAGCCGTTCCCCTTGATCATTCATTGAATTGGGTCACAATGGCCCGAGTTGACCCCCCTTCAGCAACAACTGGCGAAACCTACCCGGGCTGACACCGGATCAATTGTTATCGCAGCGACACCTTCCGGCTACGGCCGGTGACCGGGCCCGGCCGGCGGGACCACCGGCATCGTGCGGCGCCGCTCCGGCTGCGTCGTCGTGGGACGGCTCAGCGCGAGCAGCGCCATGTCGTCCGTCGCCCCGCCGCCCGTGTGCAGCCGTACGTCGTCCACCAGCGCGTCGAGGAGCTCCTCGGGCCCCGGGAAGATCCGGCCGGCGAGGCGCTGCCCCGGGTCGTAGAAGACACCCGCCGCGTTCCGCGCCTCGGAGAGGCCGTCGGTGTAGAAGAGCAGCGTCGCGCCCGGCGGGTACGGCCGCCCCTCGGCCCGGTCCGGCCACACCGCCAGATCGCCCATGCCGAGCGGCAGCGCCGGTTCGGTCGGATCCAGCGTGTCCAGGCGCCCGTCCGCGTACAGCATCAGCGGTGGCGGGTGCCCGCGGTTGACGATCCGTACGAAACCGCTGAAGGTGCCGCTCCCGCCCTCGCGCGGGATCTCGGCCAGGACGGCGGTGGTGAAGCCCTCGACGGCGTCGAGTCCGTCCCTGCGGGTGCCTTCCCGGGCCAGCGCCCGTTCGAGGCGCTGCGCCACGCCCTCCAGGCTCCGCTCCTGCTCGGCCGCCTCCCGGAAGGCCCCGATGACGACGGCGACGGCCTCCACCGCGTCCATCCCCTTGCCCCGGACGTCCCCGACGACGAGCCGCACCCCGTAGGGGGTGTCCTGGACGGCGAACAGGTCGCCGCCGATGAACGCGTCCGCCTGCGCCGCCTCGTAACGGGCCGCGCACTGCAGCCCGCCGATCCGCTCGGCGGGCGTCGGCAGCACGGCCTTCTGCGCGGTCTCCGCGATGACCCGCGCCGAGGCGAGCCGCTCGCCGCTGCGGCGCACGACCCGGCTGATGAGGAGGGCGAGCGCGGAGACGGTGGCGACGGTCAGGGTCTCGGTGAGGGTCGGGACCTCGGTGACGGTGCCGTTGTAGAGGTGCAGCCCGACGGAGGCGAGGAGCGCGGCGATCCCGGTGAGGAGGGTCGTGAGGGTGGAGAAGAAGGGCGCGGCGATCAGCGGGGCGGCGGAGAACAGCGGCGCGGCGGTGTACGCGGGCGGTGTCAGCAGGTCGAAGACGACCCCGCCGGCGATGACCAGCGGCGGCAGCGCGCGGATGAACCGCCGGGCACGCCCGTACGAGTGGCGGCCGTCACCGCCCCGTCGCCCGCCGTCGCCCGCTCCTAGGGGGTGCCCCACCTGTGCTCTCCTGCCCGGTCCGTACCCGGCCGCGGTCCGTACCGCGCCCTCCCAGGGTGGCCGCCCCCGCACCGGGCGGCGACTCCCACGGGGCCGACCGGCGTACGGAGGCGGCCGGCCGCCGTCAGAGGTTCCGCTCGGCGTAGATCTCCATCGCGTCCCGGACCAGGACCGCGGTCCCCTCGCCGTGCTTGTCGTAGTTCGCGGTGAACCGCGGGTCGTCGACGTACATCCGGCCGAGGCCGATCACGTACTCCTTGCTCGGGGTCGTGGTGTGCGACAGCCACGCGATCTGGCGCCGCGTGATCGCCTGCACCTCCTCGTCGCCGGCGGCCAGGCCGTCCCTGAGCGCCCGCGCGAAGTCGCGGGCGATCCCCGCCTGCTCGTCCATGAACGCCTTCTTCCCCTCGGCGTCGAGCGACCGCCACCAGCGGTCCCCCTTCTCGTACGCGTCGCGGCCCCAGCGCTCGGTGACCTCCTCCTCGTACGCCGTGTGGTCGAAACCGTCGAACACTTCGTCGGCCATGAGTTCTTCTCCGTTCTCGGTCTTGTGGAGAGTGGTCCGCACGGACGCGATCCGGCGACCGATGCGCTCGCGCTCCTGTTCGAGCAGGGCGAGATGGGTGCGGAGGGCGGCGGTCGTGTCCCGCTGCCCCGCGAGGACCTCGGCGATGGCGGACAGCGAGAGCCCGAGCTCGCGCAGCAGCAGGATCCGCTGCAGCCGCACGAGCGCCGCCTGGTCGTAGTACCGGTAACCGTTCGCGCCGATCCGGCTCGGCTCCAGCAGTCCGCGCTCTCCGTAGTGCCGGAGGGTGCGGCTGGTGGTGCCGGCCTTCTTGGCGATCTCTTGGATCGACCACTCCATACCCGGAACGCTAAATCTTGACGTCGCGTCAAGGTCAAGCGGAGAAGTACGTCAAGCGGAGAAGTGCCGGGAAACGGCATACGACGAAGGCCCGGATCCAGTGACTGGATCCGGGCCTTCGTTGCTACTGAGTAGCGGGGACAGGATTTGAACCTGCGACCTCTGGGTTATGAGCCCAGCGAGCTACCGAGCTGCTCCACCCCGCGTCGGTAAACCTGACTCTACGCTACGGGCGGGGCAATCACGAAATCGGTTTTCGTCAGCAGCCGCAGTCGTCCGAGTCGACCGGCGCCGTGAGCGGGTCCGCGGCTTTCTCCGCGGGCCCCTCCCAGGTCTCGTACGCGAAGCCCTCGCGCACCCAGTACTCGAAACCGCCGAGCATCTCCTTCACCTGGAAGCCCAGCTCGGCGAGGGCCAGCGCGGCGCGCGTGGCGCCGTTGCAGCCGGGACCCCAGCAGTACGTGACGACCGGCACGGACCGGTCGAGCAGCTGCTCGGCCTGCTCGGGGACGAGCGCGGTCGGCAGGTGGATCGCGCCGGGGACGTGGCCCTGGTCCCAGGAGGCGGTCGACCGCGAGTCGATCACCACGAAGCCCGGGTCGGTGCCGTCGGCCGCCGCGGTGGCGAGCGCCGAGGCCACGTCGGAGACGTCGGCGTGGAAGGCGAGGCCGGCGGAGAAGTACGCGGCGGCGGCGGCCGGGGAGGCCGGCGGGGTGCGGAGCACGGGGTTGACCTGCGTCGTTGTCGTCGTCATGGTGATCAATCTACGGACGAAGATCACCGCCTTGAAGTGAGGATCCACGGTGGTCGGGGGCATCGGCCGGGGAATCCCGGGCGTTCACCATGAGGCGGCGTGGATCTCACGTATCGGAAACCGTGTGACCCGCCCATCGCCGCCACGGCCGTGTCACACCGGCGGGGTTTCCTCCGTCATGACGGCATGACGGGACGCGAACGGGGAGATCGACGAGTGGACCAGGACCGCGGCACCGACGAACTGCTGGCCCGGCGCTTCGAGGCCGACCGAGGCCACCTGAGGGCGGTGGCCTACCGGATGCTGGGCTCGCTCAGCGAGGCGGAGGACGCCGTCCAGGAGGCCTGGCTCAAGCTGAGCCGCAGCGACGTCGGCGAGGTGCGGAACCTCAGCGGCTGGCTGACCACGGTCGTCGGCCGCGTCTGCCTCGACATGCTGCGCTCCCGCGGCTCGCGCCGCGAGGACCCGCTGGAGTACCACGTCCCCGACCCGGTCGTCCGGCTCCCCGACATCACCGACCCCGAGCACACGGCCGAGGTCACCGAATCCGTCGGCCTCGCCCTCCTCGTCGTCCTGGAGACCCTCGCGCCGGCCGAACGGCTCGCGTTCGTCCTGCACGACATGTTCGCCGTCTCCTTCGACGAGATCGCGCGGATCGTGGACCGCACCCCGGCCGCCACCCGCCAGCTCGCCAGCCGCGCCCGCCGCCGCGTGCGGGACGCCACCCCCGCCGCCGGACCCGACGCGCGGCGGCAGCGGGAGATCGCCGACGCCTTCCTCGCCGCCGCGAACGGCGGCGACTTCGAGGGGCTGCTCGCGGTCCTCGACCCGGACGTGGTGCTGCGCGCGGACGGCGGTACGAGACTCGCGGCCGTCTCCAAGATCGTGCGGGGCGCCGAGGCCGTCATCTCGCAGGCCCTCACCTACGCCAAGTTCCGTACGGCGGCGCTGCCGATCCTGGTCAACGGCGCTCCCGCGGTCCTGTCGGTCACCGGCGGGCGCCCCTCCGCGCTCATGGCGTTCACGATCGCCGGGGACCGGATCGTCGAGCTGCACATCCTGGCGGACCCGGAACGGCTCGCCGCGCTCGGCCTCTCGGAGGAGGACCTCGCCCGGGCGGCGTACTGACGCCCCGTCGGCCGCTCCCGCGCGTCGCCTACCTCCCCCTGGCGGCCGACCAGGCCGACGAGGCCGTCAGGGAGACGGCGGCGCTGGCGATGCCGAGGACGGCGCCCGCGGCGACGTCACCCGGATAGTGGACGCCGGTGTGCACCCGGGAGTAGCCCACGGCCATCGCCAGGACCTGCAGGGGCACCGCGGTCGGGGGCAGCACCACCCCGACCGCGGTGGCGAAGGCGACCGCGGAGGCGGTGTGCCCGGAGGGGAAAGAGGCCGAGTCCGGCATCGGCACGTGGCGGCCCGCCACCACCCGGGCCGCCTCCCGGTCCGGGCGCTCCCTGCGGACCAGCCGCTTGCCCAGCAGGTTGGCCGTGGCCGAGGCCACGGCGACGGCCCCGACCCCGACGAGGGCCGCCCGGCGCGGCCGGCCGGGAACCAGGGCGAGCGCCGCCGCCACGGCGAACGAGATCTTCGAGTGGTCGGCCGTGTGCGAGAGCCTGCGGAGCCCCGCGTCGAGCGCGGGCGTGGGGGTGGCGGCCACGGCGGCGTACACGGCGCCGTCGACCGCGCGGAGGTCCCGGAGTACGGCCCGGAGGGGGCTCTTGGTGGTCGTCCCGGTCATGTGCCGCTCCTCGGGGAGTGATGGTGGAAGGCGAGTTCGATGATGCGCCGCCAGTCCATGGGCGGCAGCGGGTCGCTGGCCCCCGGCCGGTTGCGGGGCACGAGGACCCGCAGGGCGCCGGGTCGGAGGGTACAGACGACGGGGGTGGGCAGGATCAGCGCCTCGCCGTCGACGGCGACGGCGATGAAGCCGGGATCGACGGAACCGGGAGCGGGAAATCCGGAGGCGGGGGCGGAGGAAGTGGCGGCGCCCGAGGAGTCCGAAGGGTCCGAAGGGTCCGAAGAGAAGGCCCCCGTCCCGCCGGCGGCCCTCCCCGTCACCTCGACCCGCGTGGCCGTCAGCACGTTCAGGCCGGCGGACTGGGTGCCCCGTACGGCCAGTTCGGCGGCCTGCGCCGCCCCGTCGACCCGGATGCCGATCACCCCGAGCCTGCCCCGGTCGAGCCGGGGTCTCCGGGCCGCGGCGGCACCGAACGGATCGGGCGCCGCGTACGGGTTGTTGCTGACGAGGAGCGCCTGCTGGGCGGGCAGCGGCACGTCGTCGGCGAAGGCGTCGAGACGGTCGCCCTCACCGCCCTGGAGCAGGTCGGGCAGGAGGTCGAGCGCCGTGCCCGCCTTGGCGTCGCGGTACTCGGGGTGCTGGACGACATCCGCGTACACGCCGAAGGAGACCGTGTTGACGAAGGCGCGGCCGGACACCGAGCCCAGGTCGACCCGGAGTTCCTCCCCGTCGACGAGGGCGTCCAAGCAGGCCGCCGGGTCGGCGCGGTCGAGGCCCAGGTCGAGGGCGAAGTGGTTGCGCGTACCGGCCGAGATCACGAGGAACGGCAGGTCGTGCTCGGCGGCCACGGCGGCGACCAGCGCCTGCGTACCGTCGCCGCCGGCCACCCCCAGCAGGTCGGCGCCGTCGGCGACGGCCTGCCGGGCGAGCGCGGCGACGTCGGTCTCGACGGACGTGTCGAGCAGGATGACCCGGGCGCCCAGCTTCTCGGCGCGCTCGACGAGACCGAAGCGGGCGACCTTCCCGCCCCCGGACCTGGGGTTCATGATCAGCACGGGTCGCCGGGGCCTGGGCCGCCGCTCGCCGCGCGCCAGATCGGTCCGCCCGCCCCTGCCGCTTCCGTTCAAGTCGCGGAGGCGGCGCAGGGCGGCCCGCGCGCAGAGCAGCGCCACGCTCCACAGTCCGAGGGCCAGGAGCGCGGTCAGCCAGAGGCCCCAGACGATGTACAGGCTGAGGACCGCGAGGGGCGCGGCGACGGCGATCAGGGCGCCCAGCAGCCGCAGCGGCCCGCGGTGGGCGAGGAAGTACCAGATGCCCACGGCCGAACAGGCGAGCCCGACCAGCCCGATCAGCAGGATCAGCAGCCCGCCGGCACCGAGCCCGGTCAGCAGGAGCACGACCGCCGCGGCGGCCGCGGCCAGCGCCCACCGGGCGAGCCCCCGGACCCCCGCCATCGGATCACCGGATCCGTTCACCGTCCCCACCTCCACGCTCACGCTCTGGCCCACGTTCCAGACTCGCCCACGGTGTCGCACCTCGCGCCCGGGGAGGGGGTGTTCACGCCGGAAAGATCTACGCGGCCCACCACCAGCCCCGCCTGCCGACCGCCCGCCCGCCGCTGCGACCGGACACCCCGTCACGACGGGAAGCGACGGCAAGCGACCGGAGACGACCGGAGACGCCGAAGCGCCCCGCCCGGTCGGAACCGGTCGGGGCGCTTCTCGGCGGCTCGGAAGTCACGCTCCCCGCCCGCCACACGTAGGCCGTGTGGGACTCGAACCCACAACCAACGGATTAAAAGTCCGCTGCTCTGCCAATTGAGCTAACGGCCCGTGGACAAGCACACCCGTGCAGCATAGCCCGAGTGATCCCCCGAACCGATCGGGTATCCGACACGAGCCGGGCCGCGCGCCGCACCGCGGGCCGGCGGGGCCCGGGGCGCGGCGCGCGGGACGGAGCTCGCCCCGGGCGGACCAGGGATCCGCCGCGAGGGTCAAAACAGCGTCCTCGCGAGGGTCAGAACAGCGCCCTGAAGGCGTTCCAGCCGCCGCCGATCAGCGTGGCGGAGCCGTACGCCCCGCGGCACGTGCCCTGGTAGTGGTAGAGCATGCCCGAGGCGTCGCGGGCGGCCAGGTCCGGGCAGCCGTCGCCCGAGATGTCGCCGGTTCCGACCAGGGTCGAGTAGATGTTCCAGCCGGGTCCGATCCTCACCCGGGCCGTCACACCGCCGGTCGCCGTGCCGTAGTACCGCCACAGCACGCCGGCCGCGTCGACGCCCAGCAGGTCGCCGCGACCGTCGCCGTTCAGGTCGCCGGCGCCGGCGATCTTCTTGTACAGCTTCCAGTTGGTGCCGATCCGGACGCGGGGCTTCACCCGGTGGTCGGCCGTACCGGCGTAGAAGTACATGTCACCGGTCGACGTCTGGCGTGCGATCAGGTCGGCGAAGCCGTCGCCGTTCGCGTCGCCGGGGGACGTCAGGACGTCGTACTGCCCCCAGCCCGAGCCGATCGGCGTGTACGGCGACGAGGCCGACACCACCTTTCCGCACCCGGGCCGGTACGCCCGCAGCTGGTCGCCCACCCGGGCGAGGACGTCGGTGCAGCCGTCGCCGTTCACGTCGCCGAAGGGCACCAGGACGGACGTGGTCGCGAACTTCGCGCCCGTGCCCGCCGTCCGCGCCGAGAAGCCGCCGTACCCGTTGCCCCGGTACATCGACACCAGGCCCGCCGTGTCCATCACCAGGAGGTCGCCCTGCGTGTCGTTCCCGGCCATGTCCCGCCAGGCCGGCTTGCCGCCGGAGACCGTGACCGTGCCGGTCAGGGACAGGTCCCTGCCCTCCCCGTCGGCCGGGTACGCCTGGAGGTGCCAGGTGTACGTGCCGTTCGCCACGGGCTTCCCCGCCGCCGACCTGCCGTCCCACGAGACGTCGACACGGCCCCGGGTCTCGTCGGCCCCGAAGGTGCGGACCGGGTTCCCGGTGTACCGGTCGCGCACGGTCAGCCGCCAGATCGACGCGGGCTTCGACAGCCCCCAGGACGCCTTCCAGCCGTCCTGCAGCCGCATGGTGGCCGGCGCCTTCGCCCAGGGCGCGGCGAGGCCGGAGGTGGGAACACCGGGCCACACGACGTGGACCCGGTTCCCGGCGTCCTTGTACGCGACGGCCCCGCCGAAACGGTCGACGGTCCAGGTGGTGCGGCGCACGCCGGTGACGGCCGCGGCCCGGGTCAGGTCGTAGGGCGTGCCGGCCCTCCCGGTGTGGAAGGGGGTGACCCGCAGGTACGAGCCGCCGCCGCTCTGGTCCACGAGGTAGCCGTCGCCGAGGAGTCCGCCCCGGTAAGCGCCCTTGGGCAGGGCGATGCGGACGGGCGCGGACGGGTTCCTCAGGTCGAGGACGCCCTGCTTCTCGTACCGGGCGCACGACCAGTAGAGCCAGCGGCCGGCCGTCTGGAGTTCGGTCAGCGGGCAGCCGGCGTCGGTCGCGAGCGTGCCGAGGGTCCTGCCGGTGGCCAGGTCCTTGCGGACGACCTGGCCCGTGGTGCCCGTGCCGGTGTAGAGGGTGTCCCCCCAGAGGGCCGCGGCGACCTGGGGCTGACGGGAGACGGTCTTCTCCGCGTCCAGGTCGAGGACGAGGGTCTCGCCGCCGGCGGCGAGTTCGCCGTACCAGCCGGGGGTGCCGGTCTGGTAGACCGCCCACCGGCCGAAGGTGTCGGCGATCTCGCCCTGCTGCCCGACCGTCACCCGGGTGGTCTGCCCGGTGGTTCGGCGGGAGACGACCGCGCGGTCGGTGTACGCGATCCTCGGCGAGGAGACCGTACGTCCGTCACCGCCGTCGAAGACCGGAGTCTCGTGCCACTGCGCGCCCGTCTCGGTACCGGCCCCCACGGACGCGGACTGACCCGTGTGGAGCGGGCCGACCGGCAGCGAACGGATCTGGAAGCCGGGGGCCTTCGGGCCGTCCTGCTCCAGTGTGGTGAGCCGGCCCATGCCCAGCGCGAGGGACACGACCTCGGTCGGCAGCGGCGCCACCTTGCGCAGCTTCTCCAGGACCGGGGCGCCGTCTCCCTTGCCGGGCACGGCCTTGAGGAGGGCCCAGTCGGTGGCGGACGTGCCGCCGGTGACGGCCGCCGTGCCGGAGCCGTCGCCGAGCTGGGTGATCCGCTCCTCGGCGCCGGCGAGGAGCGTCCGCTGCTCGCCGGCCGGGCTGACGGCGACCAGGCGGCGGGTGAGCGCCTCGCCCGGGTTCCGCGGCTCGGCCGTGGTCAGGAGCCAGTCGCCGACGAGCCCGATCCGGGTGGCGCTCAGCCCCTCCGGCAGCGGGTAGCCGACCTCCGGGCCGGTGAGGTCGGCGAGCTGCCGGATGTGGACGGTCCGGTCGGGGTCCACCCACGCGATCCGCTCGGCGGTGAGGGCGACGCCCGCGACGAGCACGCCGTCCGCTGCGGTGGGCTCCTCCAGTACCCGCATCCGCCCGGTCGTCAGGTCGACGACTCCGAGGAGGGAGTCACTGTTCGTGCCCGACTCGCCCCGGGTGAAGCGGAGGACGGCCACGCCCGGCGCCCCGGCCACCAGTCGCGCCATGTGGAGGTCCGCCTCGGCCGGCCAGCCGGTCACGGGGACCGAGGGGCCGTCCGGGGCGCCCGCGCTCCGGATGAAGTACCCGCTGGTGGACTGCAACGAGGTGCCGGGCTCGTACTGCTGGAAGAGCAGCCGGTCGCCGACCAGCCCCCGGTAGGAGGCGTCCTCGGGGACGGTCAGGGCCGTCGTCGTACCGGTGTCCAGGTCGAGGAGGGCGGGAGAGCCGATGCCCTCGTCCGCGTAGGCGTACCGGCCACCGGTGCCGAACTCGGCGAAGGACTCGTTGCCGCCGCCGAACCCCAGGGACCGGCTCGTGCCGGTCGCGAAGTCCGTCCACTCCAGCGGTTCGCTCGCATGCCGGTCGTCGGCCTCCGCCCGGTGCGCGTACCCGCCCGCGCCGACGGCGACGACCGTCTCCGCGCGGGGAGCGGTCCGCCAGGTGGGGTCGATGTCGAGCTGGTCGATGCCGACCACGGGCGCCCCGGGCGCGGCGACCGCGCCGGGCACGAGGCCCGCTCCGGTGGCGGCCATGACGGCGGCGAGCAGGACGGCGCGCGTGCGGGTTCGCCGCGCGGCTGCGGTACGGGACAAGAGGGCTTCTCCCCGGGGGGTGATCCATCACTGACGGCGGACGGTGGTCGGACGCCTGGTCCTCCCACGCGTCCCTGTACGAGACCGACCCGCCCCCGTGATGGTTGTACGGGAACGGGCCGGTCTTCTCACACGTCGGTCGGGTTCGAACCCGTTCAACGGGACAGGGCCCGTACGTCACCGAGGTGTCGTACGGGCCCTGCTCAGGGTGCTACGTGAGGTCAGCCGTTGCGCTTCCAGCGCGGCTTGTCGTCGCGGCGGCCGAAGGAGGAGCCACCGGTCGAGCCGGTCGAGCCGGTGCCGCGGTGGTCGTCACGACGGCCGTACGGGCGGTCGCCGCCGGCCGGGCGGAAGCCGCCGGTCGCCGGGCGCTCGTCGCGACGGTCACGGTTGAACGGACGGTCGCTGCCGCGGTGGCCGCCGGCCGGACGGTCGTCACGGCGCTCGAAGGAACGGCCGCCGCGGTCGTCACGGTTGAAGCCGCCCGACGGACGGTCGTTGTCACGGCGCTCGAAGGAGCGGCCGCCGCGGTCGTCACGGTTGAAGCCACCGGACGGACGGTCGTCGCGGCGGAAACCACCGGACGGACGGTCGTTGTCACGGCGGAAGCCGCCCGAGGGACGGTCGTCACGGCGGAAGCCGCCACGGTCGCCACCGCGGTCGTCACGGTTGAAGCCACCGGACGGACGGTCGTCGCGGCGGAAACCACCGGACGGACGGTCGTTGTCGCGACGGAAGCCGCCCGAGGGACGGTCGTCACGGTTGAAGCCGCCCGACGGACGGTCGTCGCGGCGGAAACCACCGGACGGACGGTCGTTGTCGCGACGGAAGCCGCCACGGTCGCCGCCACGGAAACCACCGCGGTCACCACGGTCGCCACCGCGGTCGTCACGGTTGAAGCCGCCACGGTCACGGCGCTCGAAGTTGCCCCGCTCGTCGCGGGCCGCCGGACGCTCCTCGCGGCGCTGCTCCTCGGCGCGCGCGGCACGCTCGGCCTCCACCGCGGCGGCGGCGACCTCGGCCTCGGCGGCCTCGGTCACCTCGGCCACGGCGGCCTCCGGGTCCTCGCCGCGCTCACGGGCGGCGCGGGCCACCAGACGGTCGGCCTCCTCGCGGAGCTCGACGGCACGGCGCTGGAGGCGCTCCAGCTGCTTGGTCAGGTCGACGACCTCGCGCTCGGCCTGCTTGGCCGAGTTGTTCGCCGAGTCGGCCTGGACCTCGGTCAGCGAACGGGCGCCGGTGATCTCGGCGACCTCGGGGTCGAAGGCGCCGGCGCCGCCGACGATGTGGCGCGTGGCGTCGACGCCCGCGTCCTCCATCAGACGGAAGATCTGGCGGCGCTGGTGCGGCAGGGCCAGGGAGACCACGACACCGGAGCGGCCGGCACGGGCGGTACGGCCCGAACGGTGCAGGTAGTCCTTGTGGTCGCCGGCCGGGTCCACGTTGAGGACCAGGTCGATGCCGTCGACGTGGATGCCTCGGGCGGCGACGTCGGTCGCGACGAGCGCGTTGACGTAGCCCTTCTTGAAGTCCTCGAGGACGCGGGTACGGGCGCCCTGCGTCATGCCGCCGTGCAGCGCGTCGGCCTTCACACCGGCGTCGCACAGCTGCTCGGCGATGCGGTCGGCGCCCAGCTGGGTGCGGACGAAGATGATCGTGCGGCCCTTGCGGGCGGCGATCGCGGCCGTGACCGGCGCCTTGTCCTTCGGCTTCACGACGAGGACGTGGTGGGTCATGGTCGTGACGTTGCCCTGCGCGCTGTCGACCTCGTGCGTGACGGGGTCGGTCAGGTAGCGCTTGACCAGGGTGCCGATCTCGTTCTCCATGGTGGCGGAGAAGAGCATGCGCTGGCCGCCGCCGGGGATCTGGTCGAGCAGCTCGGTGACCTCGGGCAGGAAGCCCAGGTCGGCCATCTGGTCGGCCTCGTCGAGGACGGCGATCTTGACGTTCTCGAGGGAGCAGGCGCCACGGTTGATGATGTCGCGCAGACGGCCCGGGGTGGCGACGAGGACGTCGACACCGCGCTCCAGGGCGTAGATCTGGTTGCTCATGGAGGTACCGCCGCAGACGACCTTCATCTTGAGGCCGAGCACGTCGCCGTACGGCTGGAGAGCGTCCGCGACCTGCATCGCGAGCTCACGCGTCGGCGTGAGGATGATGCCGCGGGGCTTCTTCTTGTCGGTGTGACCGCCGGCCAGTCCGGCGAGCAGCGGCAGACCGAAGGAGAGGGTCTTGCCGGAGCCGGTACGGCCACGGCCGAGGATGTCCTTGCCGGCCAGGGCGTCCGGGATGGTCGCCGCCTGGATCGGGAAGGGGGTGCTGACGCCGTTCTGCGCGAGCTTGCGCACGACGCCGTCCGGCAGACCGAGGTCGCCGAAGGTGATGGTGGGCTCGGCGGGCTCCTCGTCGGAGGCGTCCGAGTCGATGTCGATGGTGTCGACGGTCCCGATGATGTCGACCGTGTCGACGGTGTCGTCGGCCTCGATGGAGACGAGTTCGGTGACCTCTACGGCCTCGACGATCTCGTCGTTCTCGGGCATGACGGCGTGGTCAGAGCTGAAAATGGACATGCGAAATGCGAAACCTTCCGGAGTCTCGGCACGCGCCCGTAACTCCGTGAATTCGCAAATCGACCGCCTCAATGCGGTCAGCCACGGCTAGGGAGAGTACGCGCCACACGGCGCTCTTCTGTGTCGGCGCCGGGCAATGGGATCAAACGATCTACTACCATACGCACCCTCCCCCGCCTATGGCAAATCGGCCTGCGTCACACCGGTCCGACCTGCGGAGATGCCGTCGGCTCCGGGGGCGCTCCCGGCCCGTCCGCCGCCCGCACGCCACTCATCTGGGTGTCGGTTCCGGACGTCGGCGGATCGGTCGGGTTCGAGGTCGGTTCCGGCGTCGGCTCGGGGGTCGGCTGCACGGTCGGTTCCGGCGTCGGCTCGGGGGTCGGCTCGGGCGGCTCGGGTGTCGGCGTGGATCCGCCGCCGCCCGGCCCTCCGGACCCTCCGGCACTTCCGCCGCCACCGTTCCCGCCGTTCCCTCCGTCACCACCGCCACCGCTGTTCCCGCCGTCGCCACCGTCGCCCGTGGAGCCGCCCGCGCCACCGCCCGTGCCGCCACCCGGGCCGTCCTGGCCGCCGCCCGTCGGCCGGGGCTTCAACGGGCCGTCGTGGCCGCCGGACCCCTCCACGGGCAGCACCGAGCCCGGCGAGGGCTTCGCCGTGCCCGAGGGCGAGCCGCTCGGCACCGGGGACTCCGTACCCGCGCCGGCCACGTCGGGGCCGCCGGCGTCCGGCCGTCCGTTCCAGGAACCGCCACCACCGCCCGGCGCTCCGGCCTCGCCGCCACCGGACCCGGTCGCCACGCCCCGCTTCCCGCCGGACGCGCCGGGCGCCGGCTTCGCCCCCTCGTCACTCACACTCATACAGCCGCTCAGACCGGCACAGGCCGCGACGGCCAGCGCGGTGGCGGCCCATCTCACCGGGGTGGGCAATTGGCGCACGGGGGCACCTCCAGGACACGACAGGCAGGAACGGAACGCGTGCACTGCCCAACTCCCCGGGCCTCACAAGGGACACGGCCCCCGGCAAGGCGCTCGGCCGCCCGGCGGAGGAGACGGCCCCCGCGCGGCCGCCCGGCTCAGCCGTAGCCCAGCGCGTGCAGCCGCTCGTCGTCGATGCCGAAGTGGTGGGCGATCTCGTGGACCACGGTGATCTCGGTCTCCGCGACCACGTCCTCCTTCGACTCGCACATCCGCAGCGCCGGCCCCCGGTAGATCGTGATCCGGTCCGGCAGCACACCGGCGTACCACTCGCCGCGCTCGGTCAGCGGCGTCCCCTCGTAGAGCCCGAGCAGCTCGGGATCGTCGGGGGAGGGCTCGTCCTCCACGAACACCGCCACGTTGTCCATCAGCCGCGTCAGCTCCGGCGGGATCCGGTCCAGGGCCTCGGCGACAAGCTCCTCGAACTCCTCGCGCGTCATCTCCAGCACGGGCCCATTCTCCCCCCGCCGGAAACCGTTTTGGCGATAGCGGCGGGGATCCCATATGCTTCTCACGTCCCCGACGCGCTGAGAAGCACGAAGGTGGGCCTAGAGCCCTCATCGTCTAGTGGCCCAGGACGCCGCCCTTTCAAGGCGGTAGCACGGGTTCGAATCCCGTTGGGGGTACGCATTACCGTGTGCGAGACTGGTTCTCGCACATAGCAAGGCTCTGTGGAGCAGTTGGTTAGCTCGCCACCCTGTCAAGGTGGAGGTCGCGGGTTCAAGTCCCGTCAGAGTCGCTGAAGCTGGAAACAGCTTCGTGGCTGGGTAGCTCAGTTGGTACGAGCGATCGCCTGAAAAGCGATAGGTCGCCGGTTCGACCCCGGCCCCAGCCACAAAGAGAAGGCCCCGTTCGAAAGAACGGGGCCTTCTTCGTGTCCTGTGCCGCCTGACCGGGAGACCTTACGGGGAGGAGGCCGGCGCCCCCTCCCCGTACCGTCACACCTCCTCGCGCTCCCGCGTACGGCTCCCCCGTCCGCCCCGCACCGCGAGCACAAGCGCCACCACGGCCACCACCGCGGCGAGGAGCGCCCAGTCCGGGACCGCCCGGCCGAGCGAGGCCACCCGCTGCTCCACCGCGAACGAGTCGTCCACCGACAGCAGGCCCGGCAGCGCCGTCGTCCCGTCGAAGACCAGGAAGAGCGTGCCGAGGGCGACGAAGAACAGGCCCGAGAGCAGCGACGTCGAGTGGAGCGTCAGGCGGCCCAGCCGGAGCGGGCGGCCGCGCAGCCAGGACCGCCGGCCCAGGTCGTACCGCTCCCAGAGCAGCGCGAGGACGAACAGCGGGACCGCCATGCCGAGCGCGTAGGCGGCGAGGAGCAGCCCCCCGTACGCCGGGCTGCCGCTCACCGCCGCCACCGTCAGGACGCTGCCCAGGATCGGGCCCGCGCAGAAGCCCGCGAGGCCGTAGACCAGGCCGAGGGCGTAGACGGAGAGCGCCGACGTGGGCCGGATCCTCCCGCTCGCCTCCGCGATCCGGCGGGACGCGAAGCCCAGGCCGAGGACCTGGACGACGCCGAGCCCGATGATCAGCAAGCCGCCGGCGGTGACGAGGAGGTCCCGGTGGCCGTAGAGGAGACGGCCGGCGAAGGAGCCTGCCGCGCCGAGCGGGACGAGGGTCGTCGCCAGGCCCGCGTAGAGGATGCCGGTCCTGGCCACCAGCTTCGCGCGCGTGTCGATCGAGTACGCGAAGAAGGCGGGCAGGAGCAGGGCGCTGCACGGGCTGAGCAGGGCGAGCAGCCCGCCGAGGAAGGCGGCGAAGTAGCCGATGCCGGAGGTCACGGCCTGGCCTTCGCGGGAGCGCTCTTCGCCGCCTTCGCCGCCGCCTCGATGGCCTCCGTGAAGGTCTCCAGGGGCTGCGCGCCCGCGATCGGCCGGCCGTTGATCAGGAAGGACGGGGTGGAGGTGGCCCCGATGCCGTACCCCTGCGCCTGGTCCTTGCGGACGGCGTCACGGGCCTCCGCCCCGTCGGTGTCCTTCGCGAACCGGGCCGCGTCGGGGACGCCCGCCTCCTTCGCGAGGGCGGCGAGCCGGTCCTTCCCGAAGCCCTTCTCCTTGGCGCCCTCCGCGTAGGCGGCCCGGTGGAACTCCCAGAACCGGCCCTGCTGCCCGGCCGCCCAGGACGCGCGGGCGACGGCCTCCGACTCCTCGCCGAAGATCGGGAAGTTCCGCCACTCGATGCGCAGGGTGCCGTTGTCGACGTACTTCTTCACCAGGACCGGCTCGGTGTCCCGGGCGAACTTCCCGCAGTAGCCGCACTGGAAGTCGGCGTACTCGATGAGCACGACGGGCGCGTCGGCCCGGCCGAGGGCGAGCTTGTCGGAGGCGTCGCGGCGGGCGTACGCCTCCAGCTCGGGATAGACGCCGGCGGACGGGTCGGCGGACACCTCGGCGACGGACGAGGAGCCGGCGGCGCCGGGGGGCGAGGGCTTGGTGGCGGTGTACGAGACGACGCCGAGCAGAACGGCGGCGACGGCGACCCCGGAGACGATGAGGACCGGCTGGGACTTGGACATGCGGAAGCGCTCCTGAGGAGAAGAGGGGGAGGACGAGGGAGGACGGCCGCCCGTCTACACCCTCAGGACCGACAGCTCCACGGGAGACAGCTGTACGCGCGCGGGTGGCTCCCGCCCCGTCGACACGCCCCGGCCGCCCGGATCCGGCACGCGGCCCCCGCACGGCTCCCGGTCCGCGGCAAGGGCCGGCAGCAGCTCGGCGAAGCCGTGCGCGCGCGGTGGGACGACGGGCCCCGCGGCCCCCTCGTCGACGGGGTGGCCGGGGTCGCAGCCCGGCCCGGCCGCTCCCACGGCCACGGGGGCGACCGCCTGGGGCGTACCCGTCGTCACCCCGCAGACCAGGAGGCCCAGCACCAGACCCATCAGCGCGACGAACGCCGCCGGCGCGCGGGTGGTGCGGAACATGCGAAACCTCTCCGTCCGGGCGGCGTGCCCGAAATAGTACGCACCCGATCACCGGCCCCGGTGAGGCCGCTCGTAAATCGGTTCGCCGCTTCTCGGCCGCAGGTGCGATCCTGGATTCCGTATGTCTACTTCCTTCGCCGCCCTCCAGTCCGTCCTGGCCGAGGTCTCGCTGCGGGACTCCCACCGCCTCGGCCGCCGTCTCGAAGGCGCCCGCCGCATCCGCAAGCCCGAGGCCCGCGAGGCCGTCCTGGACGAGATCGCCGCAGAGGCGGCCAAGGCCAAGGAGCGCGTCGACGGGCGCGCCTCCCGCGTGCCCGCGGTCACCTATCCCGAGCAGCTGCCCGTCTCGCAGAAGAAGGACGAGATCCTGGAGGCGATACGCGACCACCAGGTCGTGATCGTCGCCGGTGAGACGGGCTCCGGAAAGACCACCCAGATCCCGAAGATCTGCCTGGAGCTGGGCCGGGGCGTCCGGGGCATGATCGGGCACACCCAGCCCCGCCGGATCGCCGCCCGCACGGTCGCCGAGCGGGTCGCCGAGGAGCTGCGGACGCCGCTGGGCGAGGCCGTCGGCTGGAAGGTCCGTTTCACCGACCAGGTGAACCCGGACGCGACCTTCGTGAAGCTGATGACGGACGGCATCCTGCTCGCCGAGATCCAGACGGACCGCGAGCTGCGCGCGTACGACACGATCATCATCGACGAGGCCCACGAGCGGTCCCTCAACATCGACTTCCTGCTCGGCTATCTGGCCCAGCTGCTGCCGAAGCGCCCCGACCTCAAGGTCGTGATCACCTCGGCGACGATCGACCCGGAGAGGTTCTCGAGACACTTCGGGGACGCGCCCATCGTCGAGGTCAGCGGTCGTACGTATCCGGTCGAGGTCCGCTACCGGCCGCTCCTCGAAGAGGACAGCGAGGAATCGGACCGCGACCAGATCACCGCGATCTGCGACGCCGTCGACGAGCTCCAGTCCGAGGGCCCCGGCGACGTCCTGGTCTTCCTCTCCGGTGAGCGCGAGATCCGGGACACCGCCGACGCGCTCCTCAAGCGGAACCTCCGCAACACCGAGGTCCTCCCCCTCTACGCCCGCCTGAGCCACGCCGAGCAGCACCGGGTCTTCCAGGCGCACTCGGGCCGCCGGATCGTGCTCGCCACGAACGTCGCCGAGACCTCCCTGACCGTCCCCGGCATCAAGTACGTGATCGATCCGGGCACCGCCCGCATCTCCCGCTACTCGCACCGCACGAAGGTGCAGCGGCTGCCGATCGAGCCGGTCAGCCAGGCCAGCGCCAACCAGCGCAAGGGCCGCTGCGGCCGTACCTCCGACGGCATCTGCGTCCGGCTGTACTCGGAGGACGACTTCCTCTCCCGGCCGGAGTTCACGGACGCCGAGATCCTCCGTACGAACCTGGCCTCCGTCATCCTCCAGATGACCGCGGCCGGTCTCGGCGACATCGAGAAGTTCCCCTTCATCGACCCGCCGGACCACCGCAACATCCGGGACGGCGTGCAGCTCCTCCAGGAGCTGGGCGCGATCGACCCGGCGGAGAAGGATCCGAAGAAGAGGCTCACCCAGCAGGGCCGGAAGCTCGCCCAGCTGCCCGTCGACCCCCGGCTCGCCCGGATGGTCCTGGAGGCCGACAAGAACGGCTGTGTCCGCGAGGTCATGGTCATCGCGGCGGCGCTCTCCATCCAGGACCCGCGCGAGCGGCCGGCGGAGAAGCAGGCGCAGGCCGACCAGCAGCACGCCCGCTTCAAGGACGAGACCAGCGACTTCCTGGCGTACCTGAACCTCTGGCGGTACGTCCGCGAGCAGCAGAAGGAGCGCGGCTCCAGCTCCTTCCGCCGGATGTGCAAGCAGGAGTACCTGAACTTCCTGCGCATCCGCGAGTGGCAGGACATCTACGCGCAGCTGCGGACGGTCGCCAAGCAGCTGGGGATCCACGTCAACGAGGAGGACGCGCCGGAGCAGTCCGTGCACGTCTCCCTCCTCGCCGGTCTGCTCTCGCACATCGGCATGAAGGACGTGAAGGAGGGCGCGAAGAACGACTACCTGGGCGCCCGCAGCGCCAAGTTCGCGATCTTCCCCGGTTCCGCGCTCTTCAAGAAGCCCCCGCGCTTCGTCATGTCCGCCGAGCTGGTGGAGACCTCGCGGCTCTGGGCCCGGGTCAACGCGCGCGTGGAGCCCGAGTGGATCGAGCCGCTCGCCCAGCACCTGGTGAAGAAGACGTACAGCGAGCCGCACTGGGAGAAGGACCAGGCGGCCGTGATGGCCTTCGAGAAGGTGACGCTGTACGGCGTGCCGATCATCGCCGACCGCAAGGTGAACTACGGCCGGATCGACCCGGAGGTCTCCCGCGACCTGTTCATCAGGAACGCGCTCGTCGAGGGCGACTGGCGCACCCACCACAAGTTCTTCGCGGACAACCGCAAGCTCCTCACCGAGGTCGAGGAGCTGGAGCACCGGGCCCGCCGCCGGGACATCCTCGTCGACGACGAGACGCTCTTCGACTTCTACGACAAGCGCGTCCCCGAACACGTCGTGTCGGGAGCCCACTTCGACTCCTGGTGGAAGCACAAGCGCCACGAGGAGCCGGAGTTCCTCGACTTCGAGCGCGAGATGCTCATCAACGAGAAGGCCGGGGCGGTCACCAAGGACGACTACCCGGACTCCTGGCGGCAGGGGCCGCTGAAGTTCCGGGTGACGTACCAGTTCGAGCCGGGCGCGGACGCGGACGGCGTGACCGTCCACATCCCGCTCCAGGTGCTCAACCAGGTGACGGACGAGGGCTTCGAGTGGCAGATCCCGGGTCTGCGCGCGGAGGTCGTGACCGAGCTGATCCGGTCGCTCCCGAAGCCGATCCGCCGCCACTACGTCCCCGCGCCGAACTTCGCGAGCCGCTTCCTGGACGCGGTCGTGCCCGTGCAGGAGCCGCTGGACGGGGCGCTCGCCCGCGAGCTCCAGCGGATGGTCGGCGTCCCGGTCACGGCCGAGGACTTCGACTGGGCGAAGGTCCCCGAGCACCTCAAGGTCACGTTCCGGATCGTCGACGAGCGGCGCCGGAAGATCGCCGAGGACAAGGACCTGGAGGCGCTGCGGCTCCGCCTGCGCCCCAAGGCCCGCCAGGCGCTCTCCAAGGCCGCCCAGGCGGCGACGGCGGGCCCGGACGGCTCCGGTCCCTCCCTGGAGCGCTCGGGGCTGAAGGACTGGACGATCGGGACGCTCACGAAGGTCTTCGAGACCAAGCGGGGCGGGCAGCCGGTCAAGGCGTACCCGGCGCTCGTGGACGAGGGCGACAGCGTGGCCGTACGGCTCTTCGACACGGAGGCCGAGCAGGCGCTCGCGATGTGGCGGGGCACCCGGAAGCTGATCATGCTGAACATCCCGGTGAACCCGGCGAAGTTCGCCTCGGACAAGCTGACGAACCAGCAGAAGCTGGCCCTGTCCTCGAACCCGCACGGCTCGATCCAGGCCCTCTTCGACGACTGCGCGACCGCCGCCGCCGACAAGCTGATCGCGGACCACGGCGGCCCGGCGTGGGACGAGGAGTCCTTCCGGAAGCTGTACGACAAGGTTCGCGCGGACCTCGTGGACACGACGGTGCGGACGGTGGGCCAGGTCCAGCAGATCCTGGCCGCCTGGCAGGCCTGCGAGCGCCGGCTGAAGTCGACGAGCAGCCTGGCGCTGATCGACAACCTGACCGACGTACGGGCGCAGCTCGCCTGGCTGATGCCGGCCGGTTTCGTCACCCGTACGGGGCTGAAGCGGCTGCCGGACCTGATGCGCTATCTGGTGGCGGTGGACCGGCGGCTCCAGCAGATGCCGACCGGGGTGCAGCGGGACACCACCCGGATGGAGAAGGTCCGGGAGATGCAGGACGAGTACGCCTGGCTCCTCGAACAGCTCCCGAAGGGCCGCCCGGTGCCGTCCGAGGTCACCGACATCCGCTGGATGATCGAGGAGCTGCGGGTGAGCTACTTCGCGCACGCGCTCGGCACGGCGTACCCGGTCTCGGACAAGCGGATCGTGAAGGCGATCGACGCGGCGGCGCCCTGACCGGCGGGCCTCGGTCCGCCCGTCCGCCGGTGAGTTCGACCGGACCGCTGACCTGCTGTACAGTCTTCCTCGCAGCCACTTACAAGCGGTTGCGAACAAGGTCCTGTGGAGCAGTTGGTTAGCTCGCCACCCTGTCAAGGTGGAGGTCGCGGGTTCAAGTCCCGTCAGGATCGCTTTCACGAAAGGCCCGCATCACGCGATGCGGGCCTTTCGTTGTGTTCCCGTGTCTTGACGGGGCCACGTGCGCGCCGGTACCCCGGACATCAGGGGATCGGGGCCCACACCGGAGGTGGTCGCGCATGGCCGCGGCGTCCGCAGCACGGCACGACACGCGCGCGCTGCTGCGCGCCCATCTGGCGGCCGCGTCCCGCTACGGGCACCTCACCCGCCACTGCGTGGTCTGCCACCGTCTCCTGCGGCTCGCCATGGAGTTCCCGGAGCCCGAGGAACCGGCGCCGGCGGACGAGGACGAAAGTCCCACCGACCCATGACCAACGGCGGGTTGGGAGCGCTCCGGGAAGTGGGAGGCTGTTCTTTGGCAAGACTTCGCCAGTGTGACGGGAGTCACTGAGGCAGTTTCAGAAACCACTTCACTTACACCCTTCCTACACCGGTTCGATTTAATATGTGCAATTGCACTACCCTCCCCATGGAGTGACGCCGGGCACAAAAAAGATCGCGCTGGACCCGGCGGAGTCCAGCGCGATCGTTGACGAAGGCCTGTTGGGGCAGGAATCCGTCGGCAGAGCTAGGGGTGGGCGACCGGATTGGGGGATCCGGACGGGCCCGGTGTTACGGGGTGAAGCGGGGTGTTTGCGCGACCTCAGGCCTCGCTGCGCTGCTGCGGAATGCCCGCCAGCAACGCGCGAACCTCAGCCTCGCGGTAGCGGCGGTGCCCACCCAGGGTTCGGATGGACGTGAGCTTCCCGGCCTTCGCCCAACGGGTCACCGTCTTCGGGTCCACACGGAACATCGTGGCAACCTCGGCAGGGGTCAGCAGCGGCTCGGCATCAGGGGTGCGAGCGGTCATGAGCGGCCTCCTCGGGAGAACCGAACCATCTCGGTTCTTTCCTCTAAATTCTGCACCTTGACCCGCGTTGCCCGAAATGGCAGAAGCGGGCCGAGTCGGTTATAGGACGAACGGCTTGTCCTCGGCACTACAACTACACCATCCGTCCAGCCACGTCGGCCAAACCGATGGAATTGCCCTCGCAGGTGTTCATCAGCGGCGGAAGTCGATGGACCATGCCATAACGGACAGTCACGCGACTGTGACGATCAGTCACAGAGCGATCAGGAGTCCTCAGACCCCCCATAGAGTGCAATGCTGAGCGTTCCGCCCATAGATGGACGGAAGGAACCCTCCCCGGACTCCTTGTCCTATTTTGGCACGAGGGTGGGCGATGGACGCAAGGGTGCGGTAAGTGCCGTCCGTCACGCTTGAGCCAAAGGCCCGGATCGGGACCAACGTCCCCGCCCGGCGGGTGCCGAAGGACCCGCGCACCCGAGTGCCGAGATCCGGGCGGGCGGGATTCGGACAACCCCGAAGATCATTTACACCGGCCGGACATGTCTTGTCGATACCGACCTGACGAAGATGCCCGACTGATGTCAATTCGCGAAGCGCAGCTCCCTGACCGTCCGCCAGCGCTCCGCGAGCCGCCCGTACGCCTCGCTCGCCCCCTCGCCGTCGCCGGCCCGCAGCGCCTCGATCCCCTCCGCCATCTGCGCCGCCGACCGGTCCTCCGCCAGCCACTCCTCGCCGACCGCGTGCACCAGACCGCCGAAGTCCAGCTCCACCAGGGCCCGCGGATGGAACTCCTCCAGCCAGCGCCCCACCTCGACCAGCCCTTCCGTCATGGGACCGTCGTCGATCGACTCCCGCAGCGCCCTGAGCGCCCGCGCGAGCCGCCGGCGCGCCTGCGCCATCGTCGTCCGGTAGCGCAGCACCGGCGCCCGGCCCGCCGCGCCCCCGGGCCTCCCCGGCTCGTACTGCCGGTCCTCGTCCCCGAAGAGCGCGAACCAGCGCAGCGGCACCTGCCAGACCGCCGTACGGATCCACGGCCGCGCGTCCGGGTTCCTGCTCAGCCACCGCTCGTAGTCGCCCGCCACCTGGGTCCGCACCACCGGCGGCAGCATCGCGTCGAGCACCGGCCCGGGGAACTGGCCGTCGAGCTCCTGGAGCGCCAGCCACCCCCGCAGCCGGGTCCGCCAAGGGCAGATCACCACCACCCCGTCCAGATGGGCGACGAAGGCCTCCCCGCTCTCGTGGACCGGCACCGGGACCGGCGGGGTCGGCAGCAGGTCCGCCAGCGAACGCCGCAGCTCCTCCTGCGCCCCCGGAGTGCGCGGCCTGCGCGCGTACCTGGCCCAGTGGGTCCGTTCCGGCTCGGGGAACGCGGCCAGCGGCTCGTACACCCGCAGATAGGACGCGTAGGGGATGAGGACCGAGGAGGCGACCGACATGTCGCGAATCCTTCCACGGAGGTACTCCGGGAGGGGGTGATCCTGAGCACTGAGGCCGATCTACGCCCAGGTAGGACTTACTCTCTTGCCGAACTGGTCCTCCCCCACCCGCAGGGAGGGCCGAAACCGCCGCTTCGTACTTGGGAGTCACCACCGTGACCGATGTGACCGGCGTTCCTGCTGACGTACTGCGCACCCTGTTCCACTCGGAGCAGGGTGGCCACGAGCAAGTCGTGCTCTGCCAGGACCGCGCCACCGGCCTCAAGGCCGTCATCGCCCTCCACTCCACCGCCCTCGGCCCCGCCCTCGGCGGCACCCGTTTCTACCCGTACGCCACCGAGGCCGAGGCGATCGCCGACGCGCTCAACCTGGCCCGCGGCATGTCGTACAAGAACGCCATGGCCGGTCTCGACCACGGCGGCGGCAAGGCCGTCATCATCGGCGACCCGGAGCAGATCAAGACGGAGGAGCTCCTCCTCGCCTACGGGCGCTTCGTCGCCTCCCTCGGCGGCCGGTACGTCACGGCCTGCGACGTCGGCACCTACGTCGCCGACATGGACGTCGTCGCCCGCGAGAACCGGTGGACCACCGGCCGCTCCCCCGAGAACGGCGGCGCCGGCGACTCCTCCGTCCTCACCGCCTTCGGCGTCTTCCAGGGCATGCGCGCCTCCGCGCAGACCCTCTGGGGCGACCCGACCCTGCGCGGCCGCAAGGTCGGCGTCGCGGGCGTCGGCAAGGTCGGCCACTACCTCGTCGAGCACCTCCTCCAGGACGGTGCCGAGGTCGTGATCACCGATGTGCGCGAGGAGTCGGTGCGCCGGATCACCGACAAGCACCCGCAGGTCACCGTGGTCGCCGACACCGAGGCGCTGATCCGCGTCGAGGGTCTCGACATCTACGCGCCCTGCGCGCTGGGCGGTGCCCTGAACGAGGAGACGGTGCCGTTCCTCACCGCGAGCATCGTCTGCGGCGCGGCCAACAACCAGCTCGCCCACCCGGGCATCGAGAAGGACCTCGCGGCGCGCGGGATCCTCTACGCGCCCGACTACGTGGTCAACGCCGGCGGCGTGATCCAGGTCGCCGACGAGCTGCACGGCTTCGACTTCGACCGCTGCAAGGCGAAGGCGACGAAGATCTTCGACACCACTCTCGAGATCTTCGCACGTGCGAAGGCCGACGGGATTCCGCCGGCCTCGGCGGCCGACCGGATCGCCGAGCAGCGGATGGCGGACGCGCGGCGCGGCTGAGCCGCACGGAGGGCCGGCCCGGCGCCGGGAGCCCGTCACGGGCACGCGGAGAGACTTCGCTCACGCCCGTCGGCGGGTCGGCCCTCCAGAAGAGGTTAAAATCGCGATTGACCAGCGAGGAAAGAGCTCCTCGAAGGTTCTGTACCGGGGTATGTGATGCGTGCGGCGTACCGTAGACCCGCGGAAACAGGTACCGTTGAAGCTCTACGGACCGGTCTCTCTTTCGAGAGTCCGTTCCGACTCATGAACGCGTGTCAAGACTCTGGGGCCATCGAGCCCCGTCACCGAGGGGGTCGAGCCATGGGGCGCGGCCGGGCAAAGGCCAAGCAGACCAAGGTCGCCCGCCAGCTGAAGTACAGCAGCGGCGGGACGGACCTGACGCGTCTGGCCAATGAGCTGGGCGCTTCGACTTCGAGTCAGCCGCCGAATGGCGAGCCGTTCGAGGACGACGACGAGGAAGACGACCCGTACGCCCAGTACGCGGATCTCTACAACACGGACGACGAGGACGAGGACGACGAATCCGGTCCCGCGTCGTCCCCGCGTCGCGCTTGACCTTCTTAATCGCATGACGGAAACCCGGCCGGGAGCACCTGGCCGGGTTTCTGTGCTGTCCGCGGGCAGGCACGCGCGGACGGACGGGGACACGCGGACGGGGCGCCCCTCAGGAGCGCCCCGCGGTACCGCCTCGTACTAGTTCGCGTAGTCGCCGACCAGCTCCGCGCCGGTGGTGTGCGCCCCGCGCTCGGTGATCTCGCCCGCGACCCAGGCCTCGACGCCCCGGTCCGCCAGGGTCGTCAGGGCCGCGTCCACGGACTCGCCCGGCACGACGGCCATCATGCCGACACCCATGTTCAGGGTCTTCTCCAGCTCCAGGCGCTCCACCTGGCCGGCCTTGCCGACCAGGTCGAAGATCGCGCCCGGCGCCCAGGTCGACCGGTCGACCGTGGCGTGCAGGCCGTCCGGGATCACCCGGGCCAGGTTGGCCGCGAGGCCGCCGCCCGTGATGTGGCTGAACGCGTGGACGTCCGTGGTCCTGGTCAGGGCCAGGCAGTCCAGCGAGTAGATCTTCGTGGGCTCCAGGAGCTCCTCGCCCAGGGTCCGGCCGAGCTCCTCGACCCGCTGGTCGAGGGTCATGCCGGCGCGGTCGAAGACCACGTGCCGGACGAGCGAGTACCCGTTGGAGTGAAGACCCGAGGAAGCCATGGCGATGACCGCGTCCCCCGTACGGATGCGATCGGCGCCGAGCAGCCGGTCGTGCTCCACGACACCCGTGCCGGCACCGGCGACGTCGAAGTCGTCCGGGCCGAGGAGGCCCGGGTGCTCCGCCGTCTCGCCGCCGACCAGGGCGCAGCCGGCGAGGACACAGCCCTCGGCGATGCCCTTGACGATGGCGGCGACCCGCTCCGGGTGGACCTTGCCGACACAGATGTAGTCGGTCATGAAGAGCGGCTCGGCGCCGCAGACCACGATGTCGTCCATGACCATCGCGACCAGGTCGTGGCCGATCGTGTCGTACACGCCCATCTGGCGGGCGATGTCGACCTTCGTACCGACGCCGTCGGTGGCGGAGGCGAGCAGCGGACGCTCGTAGCGCTTGAGGGCGGAGGCGTCGAAGAGGCCGGCGAAGCCCCCGAGGCCACCGAGGACCTCGGGGCGCCGCGTCTTCCTCACCCACTCCTTCATGAGCTCGACGGCGCGGTCACCCGCTTCGATGTCGACGCCCGCGGACGCGTAGCTGGCACCAGTGGTCTCAGGCATGGCTGGGAACTTTCGTGTCGTACTGCGGGGCGCAGCGGGTTCTCACGGACGACGGAGCGCGTCGGAAGCCGCGGTGGCGGCCGGGCCTGCGGCCAGCTCGGTCTCCAGGAGCTGCTTGCCGAGCAGCTCGGGGTCCGGCAGCTCCATCGGGTACTCGCCGTCGAAGCAGGCACGGCAGAGGTTCGGCTTCTGGATCGTCGTCGCCTCGATCATCCCGTCGATGGAGATGTACGAGAGCGAGTCCGCGCCCAGCGACTTGCCGATCTCCTCGATCGACATGCCGTTGGCGATCAGCTCCGCGCGGGTGGCGAAGTCGATGCCGAAGAAGCAGGGCCATTTCACCGGCGGGGAGGAGATCCGGATGTGGATCTCGGCCGCGCCCGCCTCACGGAGCATCTTGACCAGGGCGCGCTGGGTGTTGCCGCGGACGATCGAGTCGTCGACGACCACCAGGCGCTTGCCCTTGATGACGTCCTTGAGGGGGTTCAGCTTCAGCCGGATGCCGAGCTGGCGGATGGTCTGGGAGGGCTGGATGAAGGTGCGCCCGACGTAGGCGTTCTTCACCAGGCCCGCGCCGAAGGGGATGCCCGAGGCCTCGGCGTAGCCGATCGCGGCCGGGGTACCGGACTCCGGCGTCGCTATCACCAGGTCGGCCTCGACCGGCGCCTCCTTCGCGAGGCGGCGGCCCATCTCCACGCGGGAGAGGTACACGTTCCGGCCGGCGATGTCGGTGTCGGGGCGAGCCAGGTACACGTACTCGAAGACACAGCCCTTGGGCTTCGCTTCCGCGAATCGCGAGGTACGGATGCCGTTCTCGTCGATCGCGATCATCTCGCCGGGCTCGACCTCGCGGACGTAGCTGGCACCACAGATGTCGAGAGCGGCGGACTCCGACGCCACCACCCAGCCGCGCTCCAGACGACCGAGGACCAGCGGGCGGATGCCCTGCGGGTCACGGGCCGCGTAGAGCGTGTGCTCGTCCATGAAGACGAGGGAGAAGGCGCCCCGGACGTCGGGGAGGACCTTCGCGGCGGCCTGCTCGATGGTGAGCGGCTTGCCGTCCTCGTCGACCTGGGCCGCGAGAAGCGCGGTGAGCAGGTCGGTGTCGTTGGTGGCGGCCACCCTGGTCGAGCGGCCTTCCTTCTTGGGCAGGTCGGCGACCATCTCGGCGAGCTGCGCCGTGTTCACCAGGTTGCCGTTGTGGCCGAGCGCGATCGAGCCGTGGGCGGTTGCCCGGAACGTCGGCTGCGCGTTCTCCCACACGGACGCCCCGGTGGTCGAGTAGCGGGCGTGACCGACCGCGATATGACCTTGGAGGGAACCGAGAGAGGTCTCGTCGAAGACTTGGGACACGAGGCCCATGTCCTTGAAGACGAGGATCTGGGAGCCGTTGCTGACCGCGATACCCGCGGATTCCTGGCCCCGATGCTGGAGGGCGTAGAGCCCGAAGTACGTGAGCTTTGCGACCTCTTCACCCGGAGCCCAGACACCGAAGACGCCACAAGCGTCCTGGGGGCCCTTCTCGCCGGGAAGCAGGTCGTGATTGAGTCGACCGTCACCACGTGGCACGTTTCCGAGTGTAGACGGGCTCGACCACTGGTCCGAATTGGCGAAATCCGGCGGCTCGCCACTCGTGTGATCGCATGAATTGATCATCTCCGGCTTGGAGGGGCCTACGAGCCAGGCGGGGTAAGGGATCCCGGTCCCGGGGCTCCGGCGAGCGGACGCTCGTACCAGCCCGCGAAGACCCCCGCGATGTGACGGAGTTCGCAATCCCGGAGCATTCCAAGGGCGTTCCGGGGGCGTTCCGGGGCTCCGAAACACCGCCGCAACACCGCCGCCACACCCGGTCCCGGGGTACGAGACGGCCGTTGACAGGTACGCGGACGCTGGACGAAGCTCCAACCCCATGGAGCCCCTGCGTGACCGGTCGGTCACCCTCGTCCAGCGCCGACACGTGGACCTCGTCCGTGTCACGAGCGCCGGCTGTCGCCGCGCCTGACCGGCTTCCCGGTCCTCCTCTCTTCCCCCTCCCCTCTGCCTTTTCTCTGCCTTTTCTCTGCCTTTCCTCTGCCTTCGCTCAGGCCTTCGCTCTGGCTTTCGCTCTGGCCTTTTCCTCCGCCCGCCCGGTGCCGCCGGGCCCGGAGACGTACCCGTACGCCCGTCTGGAGATCCCGTATGTCCACGCCCCTGTCCCGCCGTGCCTTCGGCGGTGCCGCCGCCGGAGCCGCGGCCGCCGCCGCCATCGGCACCACCGCCGCCCCGGCCCTGGCCACCGCGCCCGAGGAGCGCGACTTCCGCGCCGCGAACCCCCGCCGCCACTCCCCGCGGCCCAACATCCTCTTCATCCTCGGCGACGACCTCGGCTGGGCGGACCTCTCCTCGTACGGCTCCCCGCACATCCGCACCCCGAACCTCGACCGGCTCGCCCGCCAGGGCGTCCGCTTCACCGACGCCTACTCCGGCTCCGCGACCTGCTCCCCGACCCGCTTCAGCCTCTACACCGGCCGCTACCCGGGCCGTACCGAGGGCGGGCTCGCCGAGCCCATCGCCGACCGCTCCGTCGGCCTCGAGCCCACCCACCCCACTCTCGCCTCCCTGCTCCGCGACTCCGGGTACGCGACCGCCCTCATCGGCAAGTGGCACTGCGGCTATCTCCCCGACTACTCCCCCACCCGGTCCGGCTGGGACGAGTTCTTCGGCAACTTCGGCGGCGCCCTGGAGTACTACTCCAAGCTCGGCCTCGGCGGCGAGTACGACCTCTACGAGGGCGACGCCCAGTACAAGGACCTGCGCTACTACACCCGCATCCTCACCGAGCGGGCGAGCGAGTACGTCGGCCGCGACCACGACCGGCCCTGGCTCCTCAACCTGAACTTCACCACCCCGCACTGGCCGTGGGTCGCCGACGGCGACACGGAGACGAGCGACGAGATCACCCGCCGCATCAAGGCCGGCGACGGCCGCGCCCTGTGGCACCAGGACGGTGGTTCGATCGAGAAGTACGGACAGATGGTCGAGGACCTCGACCGGTCGATCGGCAAGGTCCTGGACGCACTGCGCCGCTCCGGCCAGGAGCGCGACACCCTCGTCTTCTTCGCCAGCGACAACGGCGGCGAACGCTTCTCCTACAACTGGCCGCTCGCCGGCAACAAGGGCTCCCTCCAGGAGGGCGGCATCCGCGTCCCGTCGATCCTGCGCTGGCCGGCCCGGATCGACGGCGGCCAGGTCAGCCGGCTCCCCGTCTTCACCCCCGACTGGACCGCCACCCTCCTCGAACTGGCCGGCGCCCGGCCCGACCCGGCCCACCCGCTCGACGGCACGAGCCTCGCCCGGCACCTCCTGCGCGGCGACGAGGTCCCCGAGCGGGACCTGTTCTGGCGGGTGCGCGGCGAACGGGCCCTGCGCCGGGGCGACTGGAAGTACTACCGCGGGAAGACCGGCCGCGACCAGCTCTTCCACCTCGGCCGGGACGCCCGCGAGCAAGCGGACCTGGCGGCCGTCGAGCCCGGTCTCACCGCCTCGCTGCGGACGGCCTGGGAGCGGATCGACGCGGGGCTCCTGCGCTACTGAGCCCCGCCGATCGTCACTTGTCGGCGGCGACCGCGGTGAAGCCCTCGCCCGAGGCGTCGGTGAGGGTCAGGGTCCGGTGGTCGAGCCGGTACGAGAGGGGGCCGTCGAGGAGCTCGTACAGCTTCGTCTCCAGCGTCATCTGCGGACTCGCGCACATCATGCGGGTGGTGGCCGCCGGTCCCTCGACGGTGAGCGTCTTCTCCGTCACCGCGGCGGTCGCGGAGAAGTTGTTGCAGCCGAGGTTGCCGGTGACCCGTCCGTCCTTGCCGACGACGATCCGCGCCTTGCCCTCGCTGCCGGCGGGCGGGGAGGCCACGGTGTCCCCGGAGACGAGCCCGTCGATCTTCCACGTGGTGCCGCGCAGCAGGGCGGCCGGCTCGGCGGTCAGTTCCAGACCGTTCCGGCCGTCCGGGGAGGTCAGGGTGAGGGACTCGCCCTTCAGCCTTCCCTTCAGCGGGCCGGAGAAGGCCTTGAGCAGGTCCGACTCGAAGCGCTGTCGGTCGCCGGGACAGCCGATCTCGGTGATCCCCTGCCCGGAGACCGTGAGGGTGTCCCCGTTCACGGCGACGGCGGCATCGAAGGAGTTGCATCCGCTGTTCCCCCGGGCGCGGCCGTTCTCCGCGAAGTCGACACGCGCGCCGTCCGGGGCCGTGGACCTGCGCCCGTCCAGCGTCACGGCGCCGATAGTCCAGTGGGTACCGGCGACGGGCAGGTCGGGGGAGACGGTGTCCGCCCCGGAAACGGTGCCTCCTTCCGAACCGCAGGCGGTCAGGAGGAGGACGAGGGCGGCGGCTGCGAGGGGGGTGCGCGGCGTCTTCATGCCGATGGGACGGACGCGCGTGCGGGTCGGTTCCCTCGCCCCGTCGGAGTCGGCGGCCCGTCGAGGTCAGCCCATGAGGGGCAGGAACTCCGCCAGGTCCGCGCGTTCGCCGCTCGCGCTGACCCTGGCACCGTCCAGCTCCGTGGCCCACTCCGCCCGCCCGGTCGCCAGCCTGATCCACGTCAGGGGGTCCGTCTCGACCACGTTCGGCGGGGTGCCCCGGGTGTGCCGGGGACCCTCCACGCACTGCACCACGGCGTACGGCGGGACGCGGACCTCGACCGCGCCACCCGGGACCTTCGAGGCGAGCGCGTCGGTGAGCAGCCGCGTGCAGGCCGCGAGGGCCTGCCGGTCGTACGGGATGCCGACCCCGGTCGCCGCGTTCAGGTCGTCGGTGTGGACGACGAGTTCGACGGTCCGGGTGACGAGGAAGTCGGCGAGCGTCATCGCGCCGAAGCTCACCGGCAGGAGCCGCTCGTCGGCGACGTCCGCCAGCGCCCGCTCGTAATCGTCCGCCACGCGCGCGTACAGACCCGGCAGGTCCGAGGCGTCGATGCCCCGGGTGTGCGTGTCGATCCGCTCGGCCGCGTCGGCCGTGACGAACGGCCAGTCGAGCAGCGCCAGCCGGTCCTTCCCGTGCTCCGGCACGGCCAGGAGCTGCGGCACGGAGTCGACCATCCACGCGAGGTGCGCCGCCAGGTCCCGTACCGTCCACTCCCCCAGCCTGGTCGGCCCGTCGAGCTGATCGGGCGTGAACGCCTCGACCGCCTCCCGTACGTGCCCGAACTGGGCGCGCACGGCGGACCGGATCTTGGCGGAGTCATAACTGCGGGTGCGCTTCTTGGCCGGTGGCATGGGGGCGAGGGTAGTCGGAGACTGAAGAGGGAGGTCTTCCCGCACACACCTACGCGTAGGAGAGGGGTCGATCGGCGATGGCTGAACACCCTGACGCCGCTTTGGTCCGCCGCGGCTACGAAGCGTTCTCCGCGGGCGACATGGAGACCGTGCGGTCGCTGATGACCTCGGACTGCACCCACCACTCACCGGGCAGCAGCCGGATGTCCGGCCACTTCAAGGGCGCGGACAACGTCCTCGCCCACTTCGGGCAGCTCATGGAGCTCACCGACGGCACGTTCAAGGTCGAGCTGAAGGGTGTCTACCCGGACGGCCGGGGCCATGTCATGGCAGTGCACAAGTGGCACGGCGACCGCGGCGACCGCGGCATCGAGATGGAAGGCGGGCTCTTCTTCACCATCGTCGGCGGCAAGATGACCGACGTGGACGAGTGCGTGGCGGACATCGAGGAATCCGACGCCTTCTGGGGACCGGCCGACCGAACGTGACACGGATGCGGGACGGCCCCCGGTCCCATTGCCAGGACCGGGGGCCGTTTCACGTGAAACGTCAGAACGTCAGGCCAGCAGGCCCGGGATCGTCGCCTCGTGCGCCTCGCGCAGCTCCGTCAGGGAGAGCGCGAACTCGCCCTGGACGTCGACGGCGTCACCGTCGACGACACCGATACGGGCCGCGGGCAGACCGCGCGCACCGCACATGTCGGTGAAGCGGAGCTCCTCGCTGCGCGGGACGGCGACGACCGCACGGCCGGCCGACTCGCTGAAGAGGAACGTGAACGCGTCCAGGCCCTCGGGGACGACCAGGCGCGCGCCGTTCCCGCCGCGCAGGCAGGACTCGACGACCGCCTGGACGAGACCGCCGTCGGACAGGTCGTGCGCCGCGTCGATCATGCCGTCACGGGAGGCCGAGATCAGGATGTCGCCGAGCAGCTTCTCCCGATCGAGGTCCACGGCCGGCGGCATGCCGCCGAGGTGCTGGTGGATCACCTCGGACCAGGCCGAGCCGCCGAACTCCTCACGCGTGTCGCCGAGCAGGTAGAGGAGCTGGCCCTCTTCCGCGAAGGCGATCGGCGTACGGCGGTTCACGTCGTCGATCACACCGAGCACGGCCACGACCGGCGTCGGGTGGATCGCGACCTCACCGGTCTGGTTGTACAGCGACACGTTGCCGCCGGTCACCGGCGTGCCCAGCTGGAGGCAGCCGTCCGCGAGACCACGGGTGGCCTCGGCGAACTGCCACATCACGGCCGGGTCCTCGGGCGAACCGAAGTTCAGGCAGTCCGAGATGGCGAGCGGCTTGGCACCCGAGGCGGCGACGTTGCGGTACGCCTCCGCCAGGGCGAGCTGCGCACCCGTGTACGGGTCGAGCTTCGCGTACCGGCCGTTGCCGTCGGTCGCCATGGCCACGCCGAGGTTGGTCTCCTCGTCGATGCGGACCATGCCCGCGTCCTCGGGCTGCGCCAGGACCGTGTTGCCCTGCACGAACCGGTCGTACTGGTCCGTGATCCAGGACTTCGAGGCCTGGTTCGGGGAGGAGACCAGCTTGAGGACCTGGTCCTTCAGCTCGGCGCCGTTCTGCGGCCGGGGCAGCTTGCCGGCGTCGTCGGCCTGGAGGGCGTCCTGCCAGTCCGGGCGCGCGAACGGCCGGTGGTAGGTCGGGCCCTCATGGGCGACGGAGCGCGGCGGCACGTCGACGATCTGCTCGCCGTGCCAGAAGATCTCCAGGCGCTCGCCCTCGGTCACCTCACCGATGACGGTGGCGATGACGTCCCACTTCTCGCAGATCTCCAGGAACCGCTCGACGTGCACGGGCTCGACGATCGCGCACATGCGCTCCTGCGACTCGCTCATGAGGATCTCCTCGGGCGAGAGGGTCGCGTCGCGCAGGTGCACCCGGTCGAGGTCGACCCGCATGCCGCCGGAACCGGCGCTCGCGAGTTCACTCGTCGCGCAGGAGAGTCCGGCGCCACCCAGGTCCTGGATGCCCGCGACCAGCTTCTCCTTGAAGATCTCCAGGGTGCACTCGATGAGGAGCTTCTCCTGGAAGGGGTCGCCGACCTGGACGGCGGGGCGCTTGGTGGGCTTCGTGTCGTCGAAGGTCTCGGAGGCGAGGACCGAGACGCCGCCGATGCCGTCGCCACCCGTGCGGGCGCCGTACAGGATGACCTTGTTGCCGGGGCCGGAGGCCTTGGCGAGGTGGATGTCCTCGTGCTTCATCACGCCGATGCAGCCGGCGTTGACCAGCGGGTTGCCCTGGTAGCAGGAGTCGAAGACGACCTCGCCGCCGATGTTCGGCAGGCCCAGGCAGTTGCCGTAGCCGCCGATGCCGGCGACGACACCGGGCAGCACGCGCTTGGTGTCGGGGTGGTCTGCCGCGCCGAAACGCAGCGGGTCGACGACCGCGACCGGACGGGCGCCCATGGCGAGGATGTCGCGGACGATGCCGCCGACGCCGGTGGCCGCGCCCTGGTAGGGCTCGATGTACGAGGGGTGGTTGTGCGACTCGACCTTGAAGGTGACCGCGTACCCCTGGCCCACGTCGACGACGCCGGCGTTCTCGCCGATGCCGACGAGCATGGCGTCGTTCTCCGGGACCTTCTCGCCGAACTGCTTCAGGTGGACCTTGCTGCTCTTGTAGGAGCAGTGCTCGGACCACATGACGGAGTACATGGCGAGCTCGGCGCCGGTGGGACGGCGGCCGAGGATCTCGCGGATGCGCGCGTACTCGTCCTCCTTGAGGCCGAGCTCCTTCCAGGGCTGCTCGCTGTCCGGCGTCTCGCTCGCGTGCTTGACGGTGTCGAGGCTCATCAGGCGTTGACCAGCTTCTTGAGGATCGAGGTGAAGAAACCGAGGCCGTCCGTCTTGCCGGTGCCGACCAGCGGCTCGACGGCGTGCTCGGGGTGCGGCATGAGGCCGACCACGTTGCCGGCGGCGTTGGTGATGCCCGCGATGTCGCGCAGCGAGCCGTTGGGGTTCACGTCCAGGTAGCGGAAGGCGACCCGCCCCTCGGCCTCCAGCTCGTCGAGCACACGCTCGTCGGCGACGTACCGGCCGTCCATGTTCTTGAGCGGGACCTCGATCTCCTGGCCCTCGGTGTAGTCCGAGGTCCAGGCGGTTCCCGCGTTCTCCACCCGCAGCTTCTGGTCGCGGCAGATGAAGTGCAGGTGGTTGTTGCGCAGCATCGCTCCCGGCAGCAGATGGGCCTCGGTGAGGATCTGGAAGCCGTTGCAGATACCGAGGACGGGCATGCCCGCCTTCGCCTGCTCGATGATCGTCTCCATCACCGGCGAGAAGCGGGAGATGGCTCCGGCCCGCAGGTAGTCGCCGTAGGAGAAGCCGCCGGCCAGGACCACGGCGTCGACCTGCTTGAGGTCCTTGTCGCGGTGCCACAGCGAGACGGGCTCGGCGCCCGCGAGGCGGGCGGCACGCAGCGCGTCCTGGTCGTCGAGCGTTCCGGGGAAGGTGACGACGCCGATGCGTGCGGTCACGATTCCACCTTCACGACGAAGTCTTCGATCACGGTGTTGGCAAGGAAGGTTTCGGCCATCTCATGGATGCGGGCGAGGGCGGCGTCGTCGACCGGTCCCTCCACCTCCAACTCGAAGCGCTTCCCCTGGCGGACGTCGGCGATTCCGGCGAATCCCAGGCGGGGCAGTGCACGCTGCACCGCCTGCCCCTGAGGGTCGAGGATCTCCGGCTTGAGCATGACGTCGACTACGACGCGTGCCACTGGCACTCCCGGTGGTGTGTTGCGTGGGCGGTTCCCTCAGCGTACCTGCCTCCAAATTCTACGCGGGTAGAGATCTGAAGGATCCTACAAAAGCCAGGCCACGACGGGTCTCGGCCCACGAACACCACCCCGCCCCCGCGCGAGCCCACGCACGCAAAAATTCGAGCGAAATACGGGACCTCATTGCGGCGGGACACGCTGAAACAATTGCCAGGGCTTCACAATGCGATGCCTACCGCTGTACAAATGATTCCAGAAGAAAGCAGCAATGTCCCGGAACAGCCGCAAGGCCGACATCGCCGCACGTCAGAGGCGCCACAAGCGCCCTCTCCGCAGCGTCGGCCGCAGGAAAGGACCGATATCCGTGGCTCAGCGTGTGGTGGTCACTCTCTCCGACGACATGGACGGCGGAGAAGCGGCTGAAACGGTCGCGTTCGGTCTTGACGGGAAGATGTACGAGATCGACCTGAATGCTGCCAATGCAGAGAAACTCCGCAAGGCTCTCGCTCCGTACCTCGCCGCCGGCCGCAAGCTGCCGGCCAAGGCCGTGACCGGCCGGAGCGCCCCGGCGGAGACGTACACCCACACCTCCCTCGCCCCCGATCCGGCGGCGGTCCGGGCCTGGGCCCAGTCCAACAAGATGGAGGTGCCCGCCCGGGGGCGGATCCCGAAGCGGGTCTACGAGGCCTTCCGCGAGGCGAGCTGAGCCGGGGCCGCGCGGCGCGACCGGCCGGAGCGCACGAGCGACCGGCCGGGGCCGCGCACGGCCGTGGAAGCCGATTTGCATGACACCCCGGATGATCAGGTAGAGTCTGGATCACGCCGAGGGGCAAGGCCGAAAAGCCGAACCCCACGCAGCGTGCGGGTGTAGTTCAGTAGCAGAACAGCCCCCTTCCAGGGGGAAGGCGCAGTGTGCAATTCCTGTCACCCGCTCTGCATCGCTCGACCGACCACTGTTGTGGATCAGGTAGAGTAGTGCTCGCACCGCCCGGTGAAAGCCGAGCGGCAGCAATGCGGACGTGGCTCAGTTGGTAGAGCATCACCTTGCCAAGGTGAGGGTCGCGAGTTCGAATCTCGTCGTCCGCTCAGGAATGCGAAGGCCCCGGTTCTCAGGAACCGGGGCCTTCGTCGTACCCGGGAGGACTGCCGGGGAGCTTCCAGGGAAGCCGCGGGGGAAGTTTCCGGAGAGGCTGTGAAGAGGCCCACACGGCCGTGTGCACACGCACCCGAAAGGTTGGGTATAGTTGGCTCCGCGCTACGGCGCATGCGGACGTGGCTCAGTTGGTAGAGCATCACCTTGCCAAGGTGAGGGTCGCGAGTTCGAATCTCGTCGTCCGCTCCATGAAGAAGCCCCCGGTCGAATCGACCGGGGGCTTCCTCGTGCCTCTGCGGGCCGGGCTAGAAGCTGTCGGACCAGGGCTTGCCGGTCAGCAGCTCGTACGCCTCCAGGTACTTGGCGCGCGTGGCCTCCACGATCTCCTGCGGGAGCGGCGGCGGCGGCTGCTCGCTCCTGCGGTCCCAGCCGGAGGCCGGAGACGTCAGCCAGTTCCGGACGAACTGCTTGTCGTACGAGGGCTGGGCTCGGCCCGGCTGCCACTGGTCGGCCGGCCAGAAGCGCGAGGAGTCCGGGGTGAGGACCTCGTCGGCGAGCACCAGCGTCTCCCCGTCGAAGCCGAACTCGAACTTCGTGTCGGCGAGGATGATCCCCCGGTCGCGGGCGATGTCCCGGGCCCTGCCGTACACGGCGAGGGTCGTCTGACGCAGCACCGCGGCCGTCTCGGCGCCGACCTGACGGGCGACCTCCTCGTACGACACGTTCTCGTCGTGGTCGCCGACGGCGGCCTTGGTGGCCGGGGTGAAGATCGGGGCGGGCAGTTCGGAGCCGTCGCTCAGACCCTCGGGCAGCGCGAGACCGCAGACCGTACGGGACTCGTCGTACTCGACGAGACCGGAGCCCGTGAGGTAGCCGCGGGCCACGCACTCGACCGGGACCATGGCCAGCGACTTGCAGACCAGGGTGCGGCCCGCCCAGTCGGCGGGGGCGCCGGCCGGCAGCTCGGTCGACAGCACGTGGTGCGGGACCAGGTCGGAGAGCCGGTCGAACCACCACAGGGAGAGCTGGGTGAGGACCCGGCCCTTGTCGGGAATCTCGGTGGGCAGGACCCAGTCGTACGCGGACATGCGGTCGCTCGCCACCATCACGAGGTCACCGGCCTCGTTCCGGTACAGGTCGCGCACCTTGCCCGTGTGGAGATGGGTGAGGCCCGGGACCTGGACAGGCTCGGGCTTTTCTACGAATCCGGACACGGTTCCTCCGCGTAGGTTGATCCAGGAGCGCTTCGATTCTCTCGCACCGGGACCGGCCGACGGCGGGCGGGCCCGGTCGGCCCTGGTCAGTCCCTCTTACAGATCCGGTCGAGAAGGTTCGCGGTGGCGCGCTGGACCCTGGCGTCGACATGGCCCGGCCGGTCCAGTGCCGGTGACCAGGCGAAGGTCCCGGAGGCGAAGACCCAGGCGCCCGAGGGAGCCCGGTACAGCGAGGTCTCCTGGTGGCGCAGCGCGCCGTCGCCGTCCCGGTAGGGCGAGTGGGCGAGCAGGATGCGGCCCTGGTGCTCGGGGAGCGCCGTGCGCGGGAAGTAGCGGTCGGCCTCGCCCGCGACCAGACCGGGGAGCTCGTCGCCGTCACCGGCACCGGTGGCCTCCCAGAGCCAGTGCTCGGCGTTCCGCACGACCAGCGGGTGCGGTTCGGGCACCCGGCCCGCGTACTGGATGCCGAGGAGCTGCTGCTCGGACCGGTCGACCTCGCGCCAGAGCGCGGGCCGGCCGGGGCCGCGCCGCTTCCGGCAGGTGAGGAGCCGGTCCGGCACCCCGGACGGCGAAGGGGCGAGCTCCACCTGCCAGTACATGGTGTTGGCGGAGAGGAAGACCAGCGACGTGCCCTGGTCGCGGGCGAGTTCCGCGGTCCTGCGCATCGGCGCCGACCAGTACTCGTCGTGGCCCGGGAAGACCAGGCCCCGGTAGCGGCTCGGATCGATCCGGCCCGCGTGCAGGTCGCGGGTCTCCGCGTACGCCAGGTCGTAGCCGTAGCGCTCGGCCCAGCGGATGAAGTCGTAGGCGTGCCCGACGTGCAGCGGCAGGCCCGCGCCCGCGTACGGGCGGTCGAAGGAGACGGTGACGGCCGCCTCCTCCTCCCCGAGCAGCCGGCCGTCCTCGTCCCAGGCGTGGTAGAGGCTGGCGCCGGTGCGGCCGTCCTCCGGATAGAGGTTGTACGCCTGCCAGGTCACGTCCGGGAGAACGAGGAGCAGATCGGCCGGGTGGTCGTCCCTGACCGTGAAGGGGATGTGCGAGCGGTGGCCGTCGGCGGTCGTGAGGACGGCCACGTGCGCGCCGATCGACCAGTAGGTGGGCACCTGCAGCCGCCACGACTGCCACCAGTGGTGGCAGGAGACCGTGCGGTCGACGATGAGCGGGGCCGGCTGGACGATCCCGGAGAGCCGTGGACTGGTGGCGATCTTCGCGGCGCCGTCGCCGCCGTAGTGACCGATCCGGTAGATGTCGACCGAGAACGGCTGCGGCGGGTCCACCGTGATGTGGAAGTCGATCGACTCGCCCGGTGCCACGGCCCCGACGGACGCGAACCCCTTGATCTGGCGCCGGACGTCGTCGGCCGTGCGCGGGCCGCCCCTGCCGCCACGGGCCAGGATCTCGTCCGCGTACCAGGGGACCATCTGGCCGGTGTCGTCGAAGTAGTTCTCCGAACCCCGAAGCCAGGGCAGCGGGCCCTGGCCGAAGGGATCGCTGACCGCGTGCGCGAGCGCGCCCGACTCCCACCGCCTGATCTGCTCCGCCCCCATGCTGCGCCCCTCCCTCGACTCCCCCGGGTCGGCTGGTCAGTGCCTCTGATTCATTTGCTTCGGTACGGCTTGATACGGCTTCGGTACGGCCGCGGCGCTGCCGCGGATCATGCCGCCGGTCCGTGCCTCTGTCAGTGACGGTCTCCAGCACATCACATAACGCACGCACTCCGTCACCGTTCGTCGTGAATTGACGAGAGCGGAAGCCGGGCCTCCGGGGAGCCGTGCCGTGCGGGCACGCCCTGACGGCCTCAGATCAGGCGTACGGGCTTCTCCGGGCGCACTCCCGTGCGGGCCAGCCACACCCGCAGCGGTTCCGGGTCGCCCTCCTCGACGAGGGCGAGGACCCGGGGCCCGAGGTCCGCCGCCCGCTCGCCGCCGACCAGGAGGGCGGGCCCGTCGAGCCAGTCGAGGCCGGGGGCGGCCTCGGCGGTGTCCACGGCGGCGCAACAGACCATCGCGGTGACGTGGTCGGCGAGCAGATCACGGCCGGAACGGGGCGGCTGGAGCGGGAAGAGCGGCAGGGGCCCGTCGGGGCCGCTGACGACCACCGGGGCCGGGGCGCCCGGCCGACCGTCCTTCTGGGCGCTCCCGGCCGCGGCCTCGGCGGCCGGGGCGGCGGCTGCCACGCGCGCCTCCCTCGCGGCCTCCTCGCGGGCGAGGAGCGCGCTGAGCGCGCCGGCGAGCGCTTCGGCGGCGGGGTTGACGGGCTCGTCGTCGGGATCGAGGTCGTCGGGGCCGAGGTCGGTGGCGTCGGAATCGAGACCGGGGGCTTCGTGGATGTCGGTGGCGTCGGGGTCGGCGTCCCCCAGGACGTCGGGGTGGTGGACGTCGGGGTGGTGGACGTCGGGGTGGTGGACGTCGGGGTCGGCGTGGGCGGCGGCGGGGATGGCCTGGGCGGCGGGATCGACCGGGTCGGCGAGGGTGGCCGGGTCGGCGGGGGCGGTCGGCGTCTCGGGGGTGCCGTTCGGGGCGGTCCGTACGGCTTCCTCGGTCGGGTGCGCCGGGGCGTCCCCCACGGCTCCGGGGGCTGTGTGCGCCGGGGCGGACCGTATCGCTCCGGGGGCCATGGACAGGTGGGCGATCACCCGGGTCAGGGTCGGGCCGGCGGCGGTGGACGCCGCTCCGGCGGCGGAGCCGGTCACGCCCAGGCCGTCGAGGACCTGGTGCAGCCGGGCCGCGTCGGTGCGCCACTTCCGGTCGACGACCTCCTCCGGGTACTGGCTCCACTCGACCGGCGACCAGTCGGGACCCGGCTCGGCCGGGCCGCCGTGGAAGAGACGGGCGGCGAGCAGGGAGACGGCCTCGTCGACCGCTCCCGGTTCCTCCAGGAGATCGCAGGCGGGGCGCTCGCCGAGGCGGGACGAGAAGCCGTCCGCGAGCCGGTCCCGGCGCGAGAGCTCGGTCAGGGCGGAGACCACGCCCGCGTCCAGCCGGGCGGGCCAGCGGCCCATCCGCCAGGCGGGCAGCGCGACCCGGGTCAGGAGGCGGTCCCAGCCCGCGTAGGCCAGGCCGACCTGCTCCTGCGCGACGATCCGCACGCCGTAGTCCACGGCCTGGGCGCGCTCGGAACCGGCGACGGCGACCCCGCGCTCCATCTCGGCGGCGTGCCCGCGGCAGGCGCGCAGCAGGACGCGGGCGACCTGCCCGACGCCGTGGGCGCCGAATCTGCGGAGCGGGTCGAGGCCCGGCGTCAGCGGCACGGCGACGGCGGCGTCCAGACCTCGGACGAAGCGGCGGGCGGCGGCTATGTCGGGGTGCGCGGCCGGGCCCGTACCGGCGACGACGGGAGCGAGGACCGCCCGCAGTTCACCGACGCGCATCCACCACAGGAAGGGCGAGCCCACGACGAGGACGGGAGCGCCGTCCTCGTCCCCGCCGGCGCCGCCGGGCGTGTGCCGCGCGCGGTGGGCCCGGTGGGTGCGGTCCTCGAGCCAGCTGTCGCAGTCCGGCGTCAGGGCTATCGCCGCGGGTGCCGGGACGTCGAGCCGGTCGGCCAGGTCCCGGACGAGCCGGTAGAGATCGGGTGCGGCGGTCTCGGAGAGCTCCACCGTCGGCGTCGCGGCCGGACGGGCCCTGGCGACGACGAGGGCGACACCGGTGGCGGCGAGGAGGACGAGGACCGCGAGCACGGTCACCACCCAGCGGGCCGCGTCCCAGCCGGAGCCGGTGAAGTGGCCGGTGATCCCGCCCGCGTACAGGACGACGGCGACGGCGGCGGGAAGGATCGCGAGGCCGAGCGCCCTGCCACGGACACGGAGGACGCCGAGGGCCCGGGAGCGCGCGGCACGCACGCCCCACTCCTCGCCGACGACGGCACCAGTACCGGACACGCCGTACATCACCCCCTCCTGCCCTCGTCGGGACTGCCTGTGGCGGTGTTGCTCACTCCCCCACTGTGGCACCCGCCGCTGACATCGCAATGCCGGTGGGCCAAGTGCCGGAACGCCTCCGCCGCACCCTAGTTGGGGCTGTGGCGGGCGTCATCCGGATGGCCGAGCCGTCACTCGATGGAATGGCTTTGGGCAAAGGTGATGGCGCTCGCGCGGCCGTACGGTCAACCGCACGGCCGCGCGAGGAATCGGCGGCGCCGTCAGGCCTCGGCGGCCTTGCGCGCGATGTCCGTACGGTGCTGGGAGCCGTCAAGGCGGATGCGGCCGACCGCCGCGTACGCGCGCTCGCGGGCCTGCTCCAGGTCCGTTCCGGTGGCGGTGACCGAGAGGACGCGGCCCCCCGCGCTCACGATCGCGTCGCCGTCCCGCTTCGTACCGGCGTGGAGCACGTACGCGTGCGGGGCGTCCTTCTCCGCGACCTCGTCCAGGCCCTCGATCGGGTCGCCGGTGCGCGGGGTGTCCGGGTAGTTGTGGGAGGCGATGACCACGGTGACGGCGGCGTCGTCGCTCCAGCTCAGCGGCGCCTGGTCGTCCAGGGTGCCGTTGGCGGAGTTCAGCAGGACGCCCGCCAGCGGGGTCTTCAGACGGGCCAGGACCACCTGGGTCTCGGGGTCGCCGAAGCGCGCGTTGAACTCGATGACCCGTACACCGCGGCTCGTGATCGCCAGACCCGCGTACAGCAGGCCGGAGAACGGCGTGCCACGGCGGCGGAGCTCGTCGACCGTCGGCTGCAGGACGGTCGCGAGGACCTCCTCGACCAGCTTCGGGTCGGCCCACGGCAGCGGCGAGTAGGCGCCCATGCCGCCGGTGTTCGGGCCCTCGTCGCCGTCGAGCGCGCGCTTGAAGTCCTGCGCGGGCTTGAGCGGGAGGACGGTGACGCCGTCGGTGATCGCGAAGAGGGAGACCTCGGGGCCGTCCAGGTACTCCTCGATGACCACCCGGTCGCACGCGAGCGCGTGGGCGCGGGCCTGCGCGAGGTCGTCGGTGACGACGACGCCCTTGCCGGCGGCGAGGCCGTCGTCCTTCACCACGTAGGGAGCGCCGAAGGCGTCGAGCGCCTCGTCGATCTCCTCCGGGGTCGTGCAGACGTAGCTGCGGGCGGTGGGAACCCCGGCGCCGGCCATGACGTCCTTGGCGAACGCCTTGGAGCCTTCCAGCTGCGCGGCTTCCCGTGACGGGCCGAAGGCGGGGATGCCGGCCGCGCGGACGGCGTCGGCGACACCGGCGACCAGCGGGGCCTCCGGGCCGACGACGACCAGTTCGGCACCGAGTTCGGTGGCGAGACGCGCGACGGCGTCGCCGTCCAGCTGGTCGACGGGGTGCAGCTCGGCGACCTCCGCGATTCCGGCGTTGCCGGGCGCGCAGTGCAGAGCGGTGACGTCGGGATCGAGGGAGAGAGAGCGGCACAGGGCGTGTTCGCGGGCGCCGCCGCCGATGACGAGGACCTTCACGCTCGCCAGGGTAGCCCGCCGACCGGGATGCCCCTTGTGCGGGCCACCGAGCGAGACGCCCCTACTCGTTCGTGTATTCCTCCACAACGGTCGCTCCGAGCTCGCGCACGATCAGGTCGTGACCGGACAGGGCGGAGTCGACGAGGTCGGGATCGTCCTCCTCCGGCACGTCGTCCTCGGGCGCCACGGGCTGGGGTGCCGGCGGCGTGTACGCGGGCGCGGAGGCCTGGGCCGGAGCGGGCGCCGACGCCTGCGGGAAGGCGGGAGCGGGCGCGGCCGGAGCCTGCGCGGGGGCGGACGGCGGGGCCTGCTGGAAGACCGGGGCGGACGTCTGCGGCCGGCCGCCGCCGAAGCCTCCGGTGCCGCCCGAGCCACCCGAGTTGCCGAAGCCGCCGGTGCCGCCCGAGCCGCCGAAGCCGGTGGCGGCGGGCGGGGGCGAGGCGCCGCCCGAGGGGTCGATGATCGCCTCGATCTTCCAGTTCACGTTGAACTGCTCGGCGAGGGCCTGCTTCAGGACCTCCTCGCTGCCGCTGCTCGCGAAGTTGTCCCGGGCCCCGGCGTTGAGGAAGCCGAGCTGGAGCGTCGTGCCGTCGAAGCCCGCGACCTGGGCGTTCTGGCTGAGCAGGATCCAGGTGAAGCGGCGCCGGTTCTTGACGGCGTCGAGGATCTGCGGCCAGAGGTTCCGCACCTGCGCGGTGTCCCCGCCACCGCCCGTGGCGGCCGGGGCGGGGGCGGTCTGCGCCTGTACGGGAGCGGGCGCGGCCGGAGCCGGGGCGGGGGCAGGGGCTGACGCGCCGGGCCACGCACCGGGCGCACCGCCGCCCGGGGCGGCGGCGCCCGGCCAGGCCCCGGGCCGGGGCGCGGCGGGAGCCTGGGGGGCGGGCTCGGACTGCTGCGCGTGTACGGGGGCGGCCTGCGCCTGTACGGGAGTGGGGGCCTGCGGTGCCTGTACGGGAGCGGGAGCGGCCGCGGGCGGAAGCGGGGGCGGGGCCATCGGGGTGTGGGCGCCGGGCCCGGGGACGTACCCCATGACGGGCGCGGGAGGGCCGGGCGTGAAGACGGGCGCGGGTGCGGCGGAGGCCCCGCGCTCCAGCCGGTCGAGCCGCGCCTGGACCGAGCGCTCGTCGTCGAAGGCGGCGGGCAGCAGCACGCGCGCGCAGATCAGCTCCAGCTGGAGCCGGGGCGAGGTGGCGCCCCGCATCTCGGTCAATCCGCTGTTGACGAGGTCGGCGGCCCTGCTGAGCTCGGCGGCACCGAACACGGAGGCCTGGGCCTGCATGCGCTCGATCACGTCGACCGGGGCGTCGATGAGCCCCTTCTCGGCGGCGTCCGGCACGGCGGCCAGGATCACCAGGTCGCGCAGCCGCTCAAGGAGGTCGGCGACGAACCGGCGCGGATCGTTGCCGCCCTCGATGACCCGGTCGACGACCTCGAAGGCGGCGGCGCCGTCCCCGGCGGCGAAGGCGTCCACCACGGAGTCGAGCAGCGAGCCGTCCGTATAGCCGAGCAGGGAGGTGGCCATGGCGTATGTCACACCGTCGGCGGCGGCGCCGGCCAGGAGCTGGTCCATCACGGACATCGAGTCACGCACGGACCCGGCACCGGCGCGCACGACGAGCGGCAGCACGCCGTCCTCGACGGGGATGCCCTCGTGCCCGCAGACCTCGCCCAGGTACTCCCGCAGGGTGCCGGGCGGCACGAGCCGGAAGGGGTAGTGATGGGTCCGGGACCGGATGGTGCCGATGACCTTCTCGGGCTCGGTCGTGGCGAAGATGAACTTGAGGTGCTCCGGCGGCTCCTCGACCACCTTCAGGAGGGCGTTGAAGCCCGCCGAGGTGACCATGTGGGCCTCGTCGATGATGTAGATCTTGTACCGGCTGGAAGCAGGCCCGAAGAAGGCCTTCTCCCGCAGGTCACGGGCGTCGTCCACACCACCGTGCGAGGCGGCGTCGATCTCGATGACGTCGATCGACCCCGGCCCGTTCCGCGCGAGGTCACGGCAGGACTGGCACTCGCCGCACGGCGTCGGGGTGGGCCCCTGCTCGCAGTTCAGACACCGCGCCAGAATCCGCGCGCTGGTCGTCTTGCCGCAGCCACGGGGCCCGCTGAACAGGTACGCGTGATTGACCCGGTTGTTCCGCAGGGCCTGCTGCAACGGGTCGGTGACATGCTCCTGCCCGATGACCTCGGCGAAGGACTCGGGGCGATAGCGGCGGTAGAGCGCGAGAGACGACACGCATACGAGGTTATAGGCGCCCACCGACAACCGGGACGCACCGGGAGCCAGGGCCCACGGACGACCGCCCCGCTCCGGGAACCAGGGACCACCGACAACCGGCCCGCTCCGGGAACGCAAGCGCCCCCCACGCACCTGCCAGAGCCGACCTACCCTTGCTGCCTTCCGGCCCTGGGGGAGTTCAGTCAGATAGCACCGCGTGAGGGGCTCCGCCAAGGGTACCCGATCCCAGGACCACACGGCCCCCCGCGGTGGACCGAGGAAAGCTCTTCTGGATCACGTTCGCGAGCACCCCTCAACGTCTTGTATTGTTTGCGGCGGAGGATTCGCCTAGTGGCCTAGGGCGCACGCTTGGAAAGCGTGTTGGGGGCAACCCCTCACGAGTTCGAATCTCGTATCCTCCGCCAGTGCCTCACCGGGCACGATGTCGAAGGGCCCCACCGCTTGCGGTGGGGCCCTTCTTCGTTGTCCGTCTCGGTTTCGGTCCCGGTGGCCGTTCACCCTGGGCCAGGTGAGTCCCTGCGGGCGGGCGGGATCCCGCGGCCGGCGGGCTCCCGCGGGCGGGCGGGTTCCTGCGGGCGGGCGGGTTCCTGCGGGCGGCGGTCCTCATGGATCCGAGGTCCGTGCCGCCCCTTGCGCCGGGGTGTCAGGCCTTCGTGGTCGTCCTGTGGTCGCCGAGGCCGGTGTCGAGGGTGTCGAAGACGTACGTGGCCTCGGGTGCCACAGTGGCGGCGATCCGGTCGTTGGGCTCGCCGGCCAGGGTGAGGTCCTGGATGCGCTGGAACAGCAGCCGGTGCGCGGCCGCGAGGAGCGCGGCGGCGGCCCGGGGAGCGATGGCCGGCGCGTCGGCGGGGACGACGTCCGCGAGAGCCGCGGCGAGGGCCTCCTCCCGCTGGTCGTGCAGTTCGCGCAGGCGGGCGGACAGGGTGGGGCTGTCGGCGATCATGCGGGCGAACTCCGGGCCCGCGAAGCCCGCGACGGGGTCGCACTGCTCGACCGCTGCGGCGAACTCCCGCCGCAGCGCGGTGAGCGCCGACTCACCGGCGGCCCGGTCGGCGACCGCGCGGGCCAGGCTCGCGGTGAACGCCTCGTGGTGGTCGAGGGCCAGGTCCTCCTTCCGCGGGAAGTAGTTGGTGACCGTCTTCTTGGCGACGCGGGCCGCCGTGGCGATCTCGGCGATGGTCGTCCGCTCGAAGCCCTGCTCGATGAAGAGGCGGGTGGCGTGGTCGGAGATCAGCTGCCTGGTCTCCTGCTTCTTGGACTCACGGAGTCCCATGCTCTCGGTACCCATGAGCGAATCTTACACCGGCAGTAAAAATATGCTTGACGTAGTTCATGCGCCGTGCGTAAAGTTATGTCCGTCGCAAAAATCGCCCCGCAGGATGAGATCGGAGACCGCGTATGCGAAAGCTGGACCGCGCCGCTTCCCCGGCGACCCCGTTCCCCACCGTCAAGCTCACCCCCGCCATCCGGGAAACCGGCGAGACCGGTGAGATCCGCAGGATCGGTGAGACCGGCCCGGCCCCCGACCTCCAGCGCCGGGCCCGCGAACTGCCGCGCGCCGGCCACCGCCAGGCGCCGTCGACCCACCACCGATTCCACGCGCCACGCCGTACGTACTGACTCGCCGGCCACTCCCGAGGCCCGCGCTCGGCGCGGCAAGCGCACTTGACCCGCCCGTACGCCCGTACCGCCCGCATGTCCTTACGCCGTCCGCCGGGCCGGCCCGTATGCCCGTCCGCCCGTCGCCCGCACGCCCCACCGCCGAGGAGCCGCCGTGAACGTCTCTACCTCCACCCTCTCCCTCACCGTCGCCGACGTGGACGCCTCCCGGGAGTTCCTCACCACCCACCTCGGCTACCAGGTGGCCATGGCCGCTGACGGCTTCGCCTCCCTGACCCGGACGGACGCCGCCGTCGACATCGTGCTGCTCCGGCGCGGAACCGACGTCCTCCCGCCCGAGCAGCGCGACCAGCGGGCTGCCGGACTGATCCTGGCGCTCACCGTCACCGACCTCGCCGCGGAGGAAGCCCGCCTGCGCGCCGCCGGCGCTCCCATCACCATGCCGCTGCGCGAAGAGCCCTGGGGCGAGCGCCTCTTCCAGCTCACCGACCCCAACGGCGTCGTCGTCCAGCTCGTCGAATGGGTCACCCCCGCCGCCGCTGACACCCCGGAGTAGTCCCGGGTACGCGCACGCGTGGGCCGCCCGTCCCACCGGAACGACCACATACGGGAGGGCCGGACCGCTCGATGCGGTCCGGCCCTCCGGCGTACGTCTGCTCGTCCTATACGGGGCAGGGGCGGTACTCCAGGCTGAGTTCGCGGTCGACGGCGTAGCTGGTCCGCATCGACGCGTCGATCACCTGCTGCCAGGACCCGTACTTGGTGTAGAGCTGGTCGGCGGTGGGGCCGAGCGGGTTGCCGTACTTGGCGATGTTCCGCTGCTCCAGGATCCGCACCTCCTCCGGGGTCATACCGGCGCGGGTGATCTCCTTGGCCTGGTTCCGCATGTCGACCATCTCCCGGGCGATCTCCTCGTCCGTGGCGCCCGCCTCACGCATGGCGGCCTCCGTGCGGCGCATGTCCTCCAGGAGCCCGTGGTACCGCATCCGGGTCCGCTGGGCCTCGACCTTCTCGTCCATCGGCAGGACACGGATCCTGCACACGACCGGGTCGGTGCTGGGACACGGGTCGTCGGCGGACACGGGCTGGGCGAGCGGTGCCGTGATGACGGAGCCGCAGGCCTCCACCGCGCCGGCGACGGAGGTCCCGGCCGTACCCAGCAGAGCGACGGCTGCCACGAACGGCACGAGGACACGGCGCAGCGGCGAAGAGGGAGAGGAGGGAGAGGAAGGACGCATGCGCGCATCCTTGAAGGCACCGACGCCTCGTTCACGCAGGCGCACCGGTGATCACTCTTACGGGAAGTCGTCGCGGACGTGGGTGATGGGGTACGGGAGTTCTCGGTCGGCGACCAGCTCGTGGGCCGGCTCGCCGACGGGACCGCCGCGACGTACGTGACGGCCCCCGCGAAGCTGCTGACCGTCTCCCCGCCTTCGTAACGCTCACCCATGTCGAAGGCCCTCGATGCCCCGGTCGACCTCCTGCTCAACCTGGTCCCCTCCCACCGGACCAGACCGCCACGCTGTCCTCACTCGTCGACCCGGGCGGCCACGTCGTCTCGGTCGCCGGCGCTGTACCGCCGGACCCGAGGAGGCCGGTGACCTCGCAGCACATGGTGGCGCGTAATGACGTGAGTCAACTCGGCGCACTGGTCCGGCTGGTGGGGAACGGAACGGTGCGGGTGGGCGTCAGCGCGACGAAGCGGCTGGTGAAGGCGCCGGAGGTACACAGGCCGAGCCGAGACCGGGGGCGTACGGGGGAAGGTGCTGCTCGTCTCGTAAGGGGGCGTCGTTCACCGGATCGGGGGGTGATGAGAGGGAGGGACGTTACTGCGGTCACCAGTGTGTAGTGATGCCGATACTTTCTGTGATGACCAGTCGGCTCGACCAAGCAGGGGTTATCCATGAAGAAGTTGGTTACGGCGGTGGCGGCCGTGGGGCTGTTCGTCGGGGGGATGGGGGTGGCGGTTGCGGACTCGTGGCACTCCCTCGCAAAACCCATCAAAACCGAAGGCGCTCACTTCGAAAAAGTGGAGTACAGGTGGGAGCCAGCTGGGGCCAAGCGCGGCGCCTTCCGCTTCAAGGGTTCCTTGCGGGATGGCGATTACAACGACGGCCACAACGTCTACCTGGAGGTGAGGCCGCACGCCTACGGGTGGCAGCGCTTCAAGGGCGTGCAGAAGCGCAGCGTCCAGCTTGAGGAAGCTGTCTGGGACGGCGCGACTCGCTACACCAATTCCGCAGACATGCGAGTCTGCCGGGACCGGGGGGCGCTTCGGCCGAACAACTGCTCGCCCATTCGCTCCTTCAGTCGCTAACAGTCAACGGTTCGGGGAGTCGTCGACCGGCGACTCCCCTTCGCCACAGGGAGTGCGGACCACGATGGACGTCATTCTCCGCGCCGACGGCGTGGATCTCTTCTACGGCACCGAGCAGGCCGTCAGTAACGCCGACTTCACGCTCAAGCGCGGCGAAGTGGCCGCCATCATGGGTAGCAGTGGATCCGGTAAGTCCTCATTGTTGTACTGCCTCGCCGGTGTTCTGCCGCCCTCCAAAGGCACTGTGACCTTTGACGGGGTGCAGCTCTCAAGCCTTCCTGACGGAGAACTGAGCGCCCTGCGCCGTACCCGCCTCGGGTTCGTCTTCCAGTACGGGGAACTGTTGCCGGAACTGACCGTCGAAGAGAACGCGGCGCTTCCCCTCCGGCTCGCCGGGATCAGCAAAACTCATGCCCAAGCGATGGCCGCCCAAGTGCTGGGACGGCTCGGGATGGGCGATCTGCTGCGGCGCAGGACTTCGAAGTTGTCAGGAGGTCAGAGTCAGCGCGTTGCGGTTGCGCGGGCTCTGGTCCACCGGCCGGACGTGGTGTTCGCGGACGAGCCGACCGGGGCGCTCGACAGCGCCAACGCCGATGCCGTGCTGGACGAGTTCCTTCAGTTGGCTCGAAGGCAGAAGACAGCCGTCGTCATCGTCACCCACGACGCGGAGGTGGCGGGCAAAGCAGATACGCAGTACACGATGGCGGACGGCGTCCTGGCCCAACGGGTGGCGGTGTGAACCCGTTCGTCCTCGGAGTGCGTTTGCTGTGGGGAAGCGGACGTCGAGGGCAGGCCCGCTTCCTCCTGATGGCGCTGGGCTCGGCGCTCGGAGTGGCGTGCCTGGCCGCCGTCCTCACCATCCCGTCGATCCTGACCGCCCATGACACGCGCACGGCTGCCCGTGAACCAAGCGCCGGTACAAGCAATGTCCTGTATCAGGAATTCCGGGATCCTTACGGGTCACAACCACTCCACCGCGTCTTCGTCGCACGGAAGAGCTCCGGGCCCACCCCTGTCCCCCCGGGAATCGAGAGGCTTCCTGACGCCGGCAAGGCAATCGTTTCGCCGAAGCTCGCCGAGATTCTGGCCGCTAATCCGAGGACAGCTGGTCTTGTCCCCGGCCGCGTCATCGGAACTATCGCACCAGAGGGATTGGGCGACACCGAAGACCTGTACGCCTACATCGGCACCACTCCGGCCGAGCTGACCGAAGCAGAGGAACTGGGCGGCTTCGGCACCGGTCGGCCGTGGCGAACCATCGTCGACCCGTCGACTCTCAGCATTCTCCGATTCACCCTCGGGTGCATCGTGCTGCTCCCCCTCGTCATCTTCCTCTCCGTCTGCGCGCGGCTCTCCGGTGAGACGCGTGCCCGACGGCTCGCCGCCCTGAGGCTCGTCGGGCTCAGCGCCAAAGACACGCTGCGGGTCAATGCTGGGGAAAGCGTTGCCGCCGCCTCGGTCGGAGCCGTGCTCGGAGTGGTGGGATACCTCGGCGCCAACGAAGTCATGGCGCGCGTCGGCTTGCCCGGACTGCACTGGTACCCGGCGGATGGCCGGCCGCCGGTTTTGACCCTTGCGGTGTGTCTGCTGGGTTGTCCGACACTCGCATGGGTCGTAGGGCAGTACAGCGCACGCCGGGCCGCCCTGTCCCCGATCAGCGTGCGGCGAACCGGGGAACGGAAAGCTCCGAAGAAATGGGGAATGCTGCTGTTGATCCCGGGGGTCGGGGTCATTGGCGGTTACTGCATGCTCAGCCTGATGGGGCGAGACCCCTCAGGTGGATCGGCCAATTCCCTGTTGGTTCCTGGTGCCGTGCTGTTGACCGGTGCGGGACTCGTCTTCGGGCTGGCGCCGAGCACTGCATGGTTGGCGCGGCGCCTGGCGGGAGCGGCCAAGTCCCTGCCGGTGGCGCTGGCTATGCGGCGTACGGAGGTTGACCCGGGCTCATCGTTGCGGGTGGTCACGGGCCTCGTGGTGCTGGTATTCGGAGCCTCGCTCACTCAAGGTGTGCTCGTCGAACTGGACCAAGTGAGCCGCTCCACAAGCCCTGTCCAGGAGTACGGCCTTCCGTTCAATCACCTAAGTGACCGTCAGCTGCTTGAGGCAGTCAAGGTGGGAGGTGTGCAAACTCATGCCATGTTCTCGCAGTCATGGAGCGCACCCGGTGGGGACAACAATCCCAGTACATACGCCGTGGTTGCTACATGTCAGCAGTTCGCCGTCTTCGTGGAGAAGGCGGAGGGATGCACCGAGAACAAGGTGCTCCGACTCCAGGATCATAATTTCTCCATCGACGCCGAAGCCGTCCCGGGCAGAAGCTTCCCTTTCCTATTGAGCAATGGACGGAAGCTTGACGTCACTGTCCCAAAGGAGAGTGTAACGGTTCAGTCCTACCAGCCTTCGTACTTCTCCGGACCCAGTCTTCTCATTCCACCGTCACTGATCCCTGACGGAACTGTCCTTGCAGAAGGCAATCTCGTTCTTGTCAGCGACGCCGACCCCGACACCGTCCGTTCCGTCCTCGACGACATCGGCGCTATCGCCCCCACTTCCTCCGTCGACCCCATAGGGATCGGCATCGACGCTCTCGCTCAGCTCACCGTCATCCGCAGTCTTCTCGCCGTCGGCATGGTGCTCGGGCTCGTTATCGGGGTTGCCGCCTTTGTCGTGTCCGTGGCCGATCGGGCCATGGAGCGGCGGGGGCAGGTGACCGCGCTTGCCTTGTTGGGGGCTCGGGCCGGGACGTTGCGGGTGGTGCAGGTTGTGCAGGTGTTGCTGCCGTTGGTGGTGGGGCTGGGGGCGGCGATTGTTACCGGGTGGCTTGCCGAGTCCAGTTATCTGATCACCGGCGGTGGTGCCGTGCACTGGGACTGGGAAGGGTTGCCGTTGCTGTTCGCCTGTGCGCTGGGGGTGCTGTTCGCGGCCGGTGTGGCCTCCGTGCCGATGGTGCGGCGGCACATCGATCCCGAGCACATCCGGCGGGATTGATCGGGATTGATCTCGTCCGGGGCGATGAGTTCCGGGCCCGGCGGGGGTCGTATTTCTCAGATGCCCGCCCCGTACCGCCACCCCAGGAGATCTCCATGGCCGAGAACGTCGTCAAGGGTCCCGCCAGTTACTTCCCCTCCATCGAGAAGAAGTACGGCCGGCCGGTCTCCGAGTGGCAGGAGCTCATCCGTTCCTCGCCGCTCACCCAGCACATGGAGCTCGTCGCCTGGCTGAAGGCCGAGCACGGGCTGGGCCACGGGCACGCCAACGCGCTCGTGGCCCACACGCTTGCCGGGGCGAAGTGACCTGCCGGCTTCACGCCGCCAGTTCGTGGGCCGTGCGGGCCTTCACCCGGCTCGTCAGCGTCACCGTCGCCGCCGCCGTCGCCGTTCCCGCCACCAGGGCCGTCCACCACAGGGCCGCCGGGCCGACGGCCGTGTAGGTCGCGACGCCCAGGGTGAGGGCCGCGAAGCGGGCCGTCCCCCACGTCCAGCTGAAGGCGCCCTGGTAGCGGCCCCGGGCGTGGGCCGGGGCCAGGTTGGCGACGACCCCGGCGGCGATGCCGGCGACGACGACCTCGCCCAGGGACCAGACCACGACCGACACGGTGTAGCCGACGACTCCGTCGGCCAGGCCGGTGAGCGCCACCCCCACGGCGATCAGCGTGCTTCCCGCGCCCTGGACGGCGAGCTGCGGGAACCGGGCCAGCCAGGCCGTCGCGAAGGGCTGCAGGGCCACGACCATGATCGCGTTGACCGCCGCCATCGCCCCGTACACCGCGGGCGAGAGGCCGCTGTCGCGGACGGCGAGCGGCAGGGCGACCTCGGTGAGCGAGTACACGAAGAGCTGGACGCCGAAGAGCGGGAGCAGCAGGAGTGCCAGGCGGTCGCGGAGGACCACTCCGTAGCCGATGCCGTCCTTTCTCCTTTCGTTCCGCTTCTTTCCGTCGTCGCCCTTTCCGTCCGGCTTCCGCGGGGTCGTCGTGCGCCTCGGTTCGGGCAGGCGGACCGCCACGACCAGCGCGTACGCGAGCATCGAGCCCGCGTCCACGGCGAAGAGCAGCCAGTAACCCTGCGCGGCGAGGTAGCCGCCGAGGACGCCCGCGACGGCGGTGCCGATGTTCACGCCCCAGCCGAAGAGGGCGTACGCGCGTTGGCGGCGTCCGCTGTCGACGGCGTCCGCGAGCAGCGCGTACGCCGCCGGGGACACCGTGCCGCCCGCCGCGCTGATCAGCAGCGCCGCCGTTGCCATCGTCCATACGCCGGGGGCGAGGAAGAGCGCGCCCTGCGCCGCGGACGCGCCGATCAGTCCGATGAGCATGGTGGGGCGGCGCCCGATGCGGTCGGCGAGGATGCCGCCGACGGCGGGGCCGAGGAGGTTGCCCGCGCCGAGTGCGCCGAGGACGTACGAGGTCTCGGCGCCGGTCACTCCGCGCGAGGCGAGGAAGAAGACCAGGAACGGGGTGACGAGGTAGCCGAGGCGGTTGACGATCGTTCCGGCGAAGATCGTCCAGACGACGGGCGGGAGGCCGCGGAAGGAGGACGGGATCGGTGAGGGCATGGGAGGAGACTGCGGGAGCATCCCCACCGACCTCCATTGATTAAGCTCAGACCGAATCCAACCCGGTCAGGCCGGTCGGGACGGTCAGGCCGCTCGCGCGCCGCACGCCAAGGGACAGGTGAACTGTGGAATCCGGGCTCAGCTTCTCCGCCGCCGACCTCGCCCAGACGCGCTTCGCCGTCTCCCCCCTGTGGGAGGTCGTCACCAGCTACCGCGTCCTCGCCCGCCTGCCCGACTCCGTTCCCCACCGGCGCTGGGCCGCCCAGGTCCGGCCGCGGATCGTGCGGGCCGGGCTCGACCGGGGCTGGCTCGCCGCGCTCGTGCCCGCCCACGGCTATCTCGCCGATTTCCTCAACCCCACCCCAGCCGGGCCCTTCCCCACCCTCGGCGCCGAACTCGACGCCGTCCGCCGCACCCCCGCCGAGCAGGTACGGACCGATCTCGGCATGCTGGCGAAGGAGAACGAGGCCGGAGCCAGGACCCGCCTGCTGTACGACGATCCCGCTGCCGCCCTTCCGAAGGTCGCGGACGAGATCGAGACCTACTGGGAACTCGCTCTCGCCCCCTACTGGGCGCGGATCCAGCACGTACTCGAAGCCGATGTCTTCCACCGGGCCCGGCAGGTCGCCGAGCACGGTTCGGCCCGGGTCCTGAGCGAGCTCCACGAGACCGTGCGGTGGGACGACGGCACCCTGCGTCTCGTACGGCGACACTGCTCGCTCAGCCGTGACCAGGCCGGTTCCGGGCTGCTGCTCGTTCCGTCCGTCTTCGCCTGGCCCCAGGTCCTCACCCGCTCCGTTCACCCCGACCCGCCCCAACTCGCCTACCCGGCCCGCGGATTCGGCTCCGTATGGGAACCCCGTACCGCCGGCGCCGCCACGGAGGCCGTCGCCGCCGTTCTCGGGCGCTCCCGCGCCCTGCTCCTCACCGAGCTCGACACCCCCGCCTCCACCACCCAGCTCGCCACGCACTGCGGCCTGTCCGCGGCCGGGGTCTCCCAGCACCTCATCGCCCTCCGGAACGCCGGGCTGGTCACCGCGCACCGCAGCGGGCGCTCCGTGCTGTACGCCCGCACCGCCGTCGCCGACCAGCTCCTCAACCCCTGAGGGAACAGCGGGACGTGAGAGATCATGAGGGGATGGACTCTCCTTTCCATCCCTTCTGGTCAGAGCGTTCCGTGGTACGGGACGGGGTACGGCTGATCTGCCGCGACTGGGGCGGCCGAGGCAGTCGGGGCGGCTCCGGGGCCGACGTACTCCTGCTGCACGGGCTCGCCGGGCACGCCGGCGAATGGGACGCCACCGCCCGGCTGCTGCGGGAATCCGGTCACCGCGTCGTCGCTCTCGACCAGCGCGGACACGGCGGCAGCGAGCGGCACCCCGGGGACGTCTCACGGGCCTCGTACGTCGCCGACGCCGTCGCCGTCATCGACGAACTCGGGCTCCGCCGACCCGTGTTGGTCGGACAGTCGCTCGGCGGGAGCACCGCTCTCCTCACCGCGGCCGCCCACCCCGAGCTGCCGCGCGCCCTCGTCCTCGTCGAGGCCGGACCCGGCGGATCCGACCCCGGCGTCCAGGAGCGGATCGGTGGCTGGCTGCGGGCGTGGCCGGTGCCGTTCCCGTCGCGGGAAGCGGCCGCCGCGTACCTGGGTGGCGGCACGGAATCCGTAGGGGACGGCTGGGCCCGCGGGCTCGAAGAGCGCGTCGACGGGCTGTGGCCGCGTTTCGACCCCGAGGTCATGGTGCGGTCCCTCGACGAGAACGCCACCCGCGCCTTCTGGGACGAATGGGCCGCCCTCGCCTGCCCCACCCTCGCGGTCCTCGGCCAGGGCGAACGGGGCGGGATCATCGGCGGCGAGGAGTACGCGGAGATGGTCCGGCTCCAACCCGCGCTGCGCGGCGTCAGCCTGCCCGGCACCGGGCACGACCTGCACCTGGAGCGGCCCGAGCTCCTGCACCGGCTGATCGTCGGGTTCCTTCGGGATTCCTGACTCCTGGCTCCTGGCTCCTGACTCCTCCGCCGGGTTCTTTCCCGGCTTCTCTCCCCAACTTCTGTTGTTCCCCCTCTTCTTGCCTTGGAGTGCACTCCAGTTCCTAGAGTGCGGCCATGCGCTATCGGGTACTCGGCGGGACCGGGATCGAAGTCAGTACGTACTGCCTCGGCACGATGATGTTCGGTGCCGTCGGCAATCCGGACCATCAGGAGTCCGTACGGGTCATCCACGCCGCCCTCGACCGGGGCATCAACTTCGTCGACACCGCCGACATGTACTCGGCCGGCGAGTCCGAGGAGATCGTCGGAAAGGCGCTGCGCGACCCCCGCCGCCGCGACGAGACCGTGCTCGCCACCAAGGTGTACTTCCCGTTCGGCGGCGAAGGCCCCAACCGGGGCGGTACCTCCCGCCGGTGGATCACCCGGGCCGTCGAGGGCAGCCTCAAGCGGCTCGGTACCGACTGGATCGACCTCTACCAGGTCCACCGGTCCGACCACCGTACGGACATCGAGGAGACCCTCGACGTCCTCGGCGACCTCGTCTCCCAGGGGAAGATCCGGGCCTTCGGCTGCTCCACCTTCCCCGCCGAGGAGATCGTCGAGGCCCACGCCGTCGCCGAGCGGCGCGGGCTGCGCCGCTTCCGCTCCGAACAGCCGCCGTACTCGCTGCTCGCGCGGGGCGTCGAGGCGTCCGTCCTGCCGGTCGCGCGGCGGTACGGGATGGGGGTGCTGACCTGGAGCCCGCTCGCCTCCGGCTTCCTCAGCGGCAAGCACCGCAAGGGGCAGCCGGTCGACCTCACCAGCGGACGCGCCGCCCTCACCCCGCACCGATTCGACCCGTCGGTCCCCGGAAACGCCGCGAAGCTCGACGCCGTCGAGGAGTTCGTCGCGCTCGCCGACGAGATCGGCTGCTCCCTGCCCGAGCTCGCGATCGCCTTCGCCGCCGCGCACCCGGCCGTGACCTCCGTCATCATCGGACCCCGGACGATGGAGCAGCTGGAAGGCCTGTTGAAGGGCGCGCCCCTCCTGCTCACGGACGACGTCCTGGACCGGATCGACGCGATCGTGCCGCCGGGGACGAACCTCTACCAGCCGGACGGGGCCTGGCGGTCCCCCTCCCTCACCGAAATCGCGGCCCGGCGACGGCCGTTGGAGGAACGGGCTGCCGAGTAAGGGCGACGGAGGGCGGCGGAGGGGCGAACAGGTTGCTGGAGGGGGTCGGGACGGGTCGGGTCGGCTCGGGTCGGGTCGACTTGGTGCTTTCCGGAAGGGGCGTCAGGACGTGCTGAACTGCTCCGTGCCCACCACCCCGAGCAGTGCGAGCCGCTCCCCCGCGTCCGTGCCGGGCGGCGGGGTGAACAGGACAAGGCGCTGCTCACCCTCCGGGGCGAGCAGCACCTGGCAGTCCAGGTCCACCGGGCCGATCACCGGGTGCGCTACCCGCATCCGGCTGTGCCGGCGGACCGCCACCTCGTGCCGGTCCCACAGCTCCGCGAACTCCTCGCTCGCCCCGCGCAGCCGCTCCACCAGCCGGGTCGCGGCCGGGTCTCCGGAACGGCGGCCGAACGCCGCGCGCAGGTCGGCGACATGGAGCCGGCTGTAGTACGTGTGCTCCTCGGCCGGGTACGCCGTACGGGCCTCCGGGTCGGCGAACCAGCGCCAGACGACGTTCCGGCCGTGCTCCGACACCGTGCACACCCCGCCGAGCAGCGCACGGGCCATCGCGTTCTGCGCGAGGACGTCCCCGAGGTCGCTCAGGACCTGTGCCGGAGTCGTCTCCAGCTGGTCGAGGAGGTGCAGCAGCCCGGGCGCGACGTGGTCGCCGGCCACCGGGCCGGCGGGCGGGCGGTGGCCGGCGAGGAGGTGGAGGTGGTCGCGTTCGTCGGTGTCGAGCCGCAGCGCGCGGGCGAGCGCCGCGAGCATCTGCGGTGAGGGCTGCGGGCCTCGGGCCTGTTCGAGGCGGATGTAGTAGTCGGCGGACATGCCGGCGAGCTGGGCGACCTCCTCGCGGCGCAGTCCTGGCGTACGGCGCCGGGGACCGGCCGTGAGGCCCGCGTCCTGCGGTCGAACCCGCTCGCGGGAACGGCGCAGGAAGTCGGCGAGTTCGCGGCGGTTGATCGTCATGCGGCTCATCCTGCCGGATCGGTCCGGGGTCTTCCCGGGCCTTCCGGGACCTGAGGGGCGTGTGCGGGCTCGGGGGTTGAAGGCCTTGTGTGGCCTGGAGGGATTGAGGCTCCTGCGCGGCCGGGAGGGCCGAAAACCCAGAGACCCGAGGGCCCGAGGGTCCGAAAGTCCGAGGGCCCGAAAGTCCGAGGGCCCGAAAGTCCGAGGGCCCGAGGGTCCGAGGGTCCGCCTCCGGGGCGGTCACGCGTTCAGCCAGGGACTCGCGATCCCAGGGTCGGAAGGGCTCTCCCGTCTGTCCTCGGGGGTCGGCAGGGTCCTCGGTGTCAGCCAACGACACCCCCTCACCCCACCACCGGGAGCAGCGATCATGGCCACCGTCACCGTCGGCACCGCCCACGTCCGCTACGACGTCGAGGGCTCGGACCCCGGGCCCGCCCTTCTCCTCGTCCACGGCACCGGTTCCGGTGGCGCCGTCGTCAACTGGGGGCAGACCGCGCCCCGCTTCACCGCCGGCCGTACGGTCATCACCCTGGACCTGTCCGGCGCCGACCGGACCACCGACGACGGCGGGCCGCTGACCGTCGAGGCGCTCGCCGCGCAGGTGATCGCGGTCATCGAGGACGCCGGCACCGGCCCCGTCGACCTGCTCGGCTTCTCCATGGGGTCCGTGGTGTCGGCGGCCGTCGCCGCCCTCCGCCCCGACCTGGTCGGCCGGCTGGTGCTGGTGGCGGGGTGGGCGTACACCGACGGCGACGAGTACCTGCGGAACCTGTTCACGCTGTGGCAGCGGCTCGGCGAGTTCGACCCGGCGGGCTTCGGGCGGAGCGTGACGATGACCGGGTTCAGCCGGGGCTTCCTCAACGCGATCGGCCGCGAGGGCGTCGAGGCTCTCGTCCCGAACATGCCGCCCACCCCCGGCACCCTGCGGCACGTGGCGCTCGACCTGGAGGTCGACATCCGTGGGCTGCTGCCCTGGATCACGGCGGAGACGCTGGTCGTGGGGTGCTCGCAGGACGCCACCGTCCCGGTGGAGAACAGCCGGGACCTGCACGCGGCGATCGCCGGCAGCTCGTACGCCGAGATCGACGCCGGTCACGTGGTCTTCTTCGAGAAGGAGGACGAGTTCGTGAAGACGGTGGCGGACTTCCTCGTCCTCGCCGGTGCGTGACGCCTGGCCGTCCGTAGGGACGGGTCGGCTGCTCGGTGGCGCGCGTACCTCCCCGGGGCGGAACCGTGCTGCGGGCGGGTGATTTCTTCTTTTTTCCCGGCCGGCATCCGCGCGGTGTCGAGAACCGGCCCACGGCTCCGACTCTCCTGCGAGAGGCAGTATCCACGTGAGGAGGACGTCATGAAGTACCTGGTGATGGTGCAGGGCGCGCAGGCCGACTACGAGGCCATGGTGGGCCGCCCCACCGCGAACAGTCCCGCCTGGAGCAAGCCGGACCTCAAGGCGATGTTCGACCACATGAACGCGATCAACGAGGAGCTGACGGCGTCCGGCGAGATGCTCGACGCCCAGGGCCTCGCCGCCCCGGCCACGACCCGGTTCGTGACGGTGGACGGAGACGGCAAGCCGCTCGTCACGGACGGCCCGTACGCGGAGACCAAGGAGGTCATCGCCGGCTACTGGGTCCTCGACTGCGCCTCCCTGGAACGGGTGACGGAGATCGCCGCCCAGGTGGCCCGCTGTCCGCAGCCGGCCGGCGCACCGGAGTACCCGGTCGTCATCCGCCCGATCGACGAGACGGGGCCGGCCCAGGACTGACGGCGGGCCCGGGTCGGTGGCACGCACCCGGCACTGTCGGTGCCGGGTGCGAGGATCCCCGTATGAACAGCGGACCCCTCGACTTCCAGCAGGTCACAGCTCCCGACGGCGTCTCCCCCGAGCTGCGGCGGGAGCTCGTCGACTGCTGGACAGAGGTGACCAACGCCGGCGGGGCAGCGGGATTCCCGTTCCCTCCCATCGACGCGAGCCTGGCCGCCCCGGCCGTCGACGCGCTCGTCGCGGGCCTCGCGCCCGAGACGAGCCGCCTCGTGGTCGCGAGGGTCGACGGCGGCCTCGCCGGGTGGCTGAACGTGCGCCGTGACCCCTTCGAACTCATCGCCCACTGGGGGACGCTGCACCATGTGCAGACCCGGACGGGCCTGCGCGGACGCGGCATCGGGGCCGCCCTCATGCACCGCGTACGGGAGGTCGCCCGCGACGAGATGGGCCTGGAACAGCTCCGTCTGGCCGCGCGCGGCGGTGTCGGCCTCGAGGAGTTCTACGGCCGCCTCGGCTGGCGGGAGACCGGTCGCTGGCCCGGGGCCCTCCGGCTGGCGCCCGGGGACGACCGCGACGAGATCCTGATGGTCCTCGGACCGCTCTGACCCGGGCGGCCCGGCGTCACAGGTTCTTCCGTCACAGATTCTTCTTCCGTCACAGATTCTTCCGTGCGTTCCGTGCGTTCCGTGCGTTCCGTCAGTGCATTCCGTGCGGGCCGCCCGCGATGTGGGGCCGGCCCCGGGGGATGAGGAAGGGCGAGGCGAGGGCGGTGGCCGCCGCCGCCAGGACGCAGAGGGCGAAGGCGGTCGTGAGGCCGTCCGGGGTGGGGGCCTTGGCACCCAGGGCGACGGTGGAGACGACCGCCACGCCGATGGAGCCGCCCAGCTCGTGGAACGTGTTCACGATGCCGGACGCGAGGCCCGCCTCGTGCGGGGTGATCAGGCCGAGGGCCGTCGTCGTCGCCGTGACGAAGACCGCGCCGAGTCCGAGCGCCGCCGTCGCGAGGGCCGGCAGGAACGTGGTCCAGGGGCCGGAGCCGGGCTCCAGGAGCGCAGGCGGCAGACAGCCCAGGGCCGCGACCGCCATGCCTCCCGTCGCGCAGGCGCGCGGTCCGGCCGTCGTCACCAGACGGGAGCCCAGGTGGGCACCGATCGCCGTGGTGAGCGCGACCGGGAGGAAGAAGAGGCCGGTGCGGAGGGCGTCGAGGCCGTGGACGTGCTGGAGCCGCATCGAGCCCAGGAAGAAGAACGAGATGAGGAGCGCCGTCGCGACCAGCATGAGCAGTGACCCCGCGACGACCGGCCGCCTGGTGAGCATCCGGAGGTCCATCAGCGGAGTGCGGCTCCTTCGCTCGGCCGCCGCGAAGGCCCCGTAGAGGGCGAACGCGCCGAGCAGGGTCAGGAGCGTCGCGGCGGACGTCCAGCCGGAGTCGCCGGCGCGGACGAGGCCGTACACGAGGGCGCCGGTCGCCGTCGTGACGAGGAGTGCGCCGGGGACGTCAAGGCCGCCTCGGGTCGCGCCTTCCTTCTCGCCCACGCCTCCGTGCCGCTTCATCGTGGCCGTTGGAAGGGACTTCGGGAGGGCGACCAGCAGGGCGACGCCCACCGGGACGTTCACGTAGAAGACCCAGGGCCAGCCGGGGCCGGCCGTGAGGGCGCCGCCGAGGAGGACGCCGACCGCTGAGCCGGTGCCGCCGATGGCCGCCCAGACGCCCAGCGCCCTGGGCCGCTCGCGGCCGGGGAACAGGGTGGTGACCAGGGCGAGTGCTGCGGGGGAGAGGAGTGCGGCGCCGATGCCCTGGGTGACACGGCCGCCGAGCAGGACGGTGGCGTTCGGCGCCAGGCCACAGGCCAGGGACGCGGCGGTGAACAGGGCGAGGCCGGTGAGCAGGACCCGGCGGGCGCCGAGGGCGTCGGCGAGCCGGCCGCCGAGGAGCATGAGCCCGCCGAAGCAGAGGGTGTACGCGGTGACGACCCAGGTCAGGGCGGTGCGATCGAGGTCGAGGTCGGTCGCGAGGGCGGGCAGGGCGACGTTCACGACCGTCACGTCGAGGACCAGCATGAACTGGGCCGCGCAGATCATCGCGAGGGCGGTCCAGCGGCGCGGGTCCGGGACGTGACCCGGGGCATGGTCCGGAGCGTGACCCGGGTCGTGGGCAGGGACGTGGTCCGGGTCGTGGGCAGGGGAGGGCACGGCGGAAGGAGTGGGCATAACTGAACTGTACGGGACAGTACAGCTGAACTCAACGGTACAGTTCCGTTGGTAGGGTGAGGCCATGGACGCCCAGCCCGCCAAGCCCGCCCCCACCGGCGCCCGCGCCGCCCGCAAGCGGCAGGCCGTCGTACGGGCCGCCCGCGACCTCTTCCTCCGCGAGGGCTTCGGTGTCGGCATGGACGCCATCGCCGCCGAGGCGGGCGTCTCCAAGGTGACCGTCTACAACCACTTCGGCAGCAAGGAAGCCCTCTTCACCGCCGTCGTCGCCGGCGCCCTCGACGAGCCCCTGGCCGACGGCGGGCCGGCCGGCGGGCCCGACCTCGCGCGGCTCGTCGAGGCCGAGGGGCCCGAGGAGCTCAGGGCCGCGCTCACCGAGGCCGGCCGCGCCTGGGTCCTGGCCGTGCGCGGCGACGCCGAGGGCCGCGCCCTGCGGACCCTCGTCGCCACCGAACTCCACCGCTTCCCCGAACTGGGCCGCGCCTGGCGCGCGCACGGCCCCGCCGGCCACCACCCCGCCGTCGCGGACGCCCTGCGCACCCTCGCGGACCGGGGCCGCCTCGACATCCCGGACCTGGAGGTCGCCGTCCTCCAGCTCTACTCGCTGCTCGTCTTCCCGCAGATGGTCATGGAGCAGTACGGGACGGAGATCGGCGAGGAGCTGAGCGAACGGCTCGTCGCCGACGGGGTGGAGATGTTCCTCCGCCGCTACGCCCCCGCTCCCGCCCCCTGACGGATCCGGGCCAGCGTCGCGTCCAGGTCGTCCGCGGCGCACGCGCTTCCCCGGTTGTACGGGAGCCTGCCCAGCATCAGGGCCATGCCGCAGGTGTGGGTGAGCGCCGAGAAGACCAGTCCGCCCGCGATGCCCGCCGAGAGCAGCTGGAACGCGGGGTGGACGAGGAGCCCGAGCGCGAGACCGAGCAGGACGAGCGACCCCGCGACCAGTCTGACCTGGCGGTCCATCGCCCACACCGGCTTCGCCGGGCCGCCCGCCGGGCGATCGAGGCCGTGGCCGCGGGCCGCCCAGCCGCTCGTACCGCCGTCGAGGTCGTGCACGGTGATGCCGTGCCCGGCGAGCCGGGCGCAGGCGGCGGCCGAGCGGCCGCCGGACTGGCAGACGACGAGCAGCCCGCCGCGGTCCGCCGCCTCCCGGAGCGCGGGAACGGCCCGGTCGAGCCGGTCGAGCGGGACGTTGAACGCGCCGGGCACGTGCCCGGAGGCGTACTCCGCGGGTGTGCGCACGTCGACGACGGTGAGCCCGGCCAGCCGGGCGCGGGCCTGGTCGGGGTCGAGCAGGAGGGGTGCGTTCATGGCAGCTGTCATCCTTGGTCTTCGAGGAACCCCGTGCGGGGATAAATTACCCCCTGGGGTATCTATGGAGGAGCGGCTGTGGAACTGGATCTCGCGGGTACGGAGCTCAAGGCGGTCCTGAACCGGCTGCGACGCGCCCAGGGCCAGATCGCCGGCGTGATCCGGATGATCGAGGAGGGCAGGGACTGCGAGGAGGTCGTCACCCAGCTGGCCGCCGCCTCCCGCGCCCTCGACCGGGCCGGGTTCGCGATCATCGCGACCGGGCTCCAGCAGTGCCTGACCGAGGCCGAGGACGGGCGCGCGAACGGCGAGGACCGCGAGGCGATGCGCGCCCGGCTGGAGAAGCTCTTCCTGTCGCTGGCGTAGCCGCGCCGCCGGGTCCGGGCCTCGGGACGGTGGCGCGACGCCCTCGCCGGGCCACCACGTCGCCGAAGCGGGTCGGGAGGCCGAGCGCGTACGCGTCCATCCGCTCCAACTCAAGCGGAATTCTATCCGTTTGACAGGAGGGGCGGGTATGCTCGGAACAGAGAGCGGTCGGAGCAGGGGGACGGGACGCGTACGAAGGGCAGAGGAGCCGACCAGATGAGCACGGAGAACCCTCGGGCCGGAGGCGCGGCGGCGGCGCTGCTCGGTCTGCTTCCCACCGTCGGCGCCCCCGCCCCCGAGCGCGCCGACGCGGCCCGCAACCGGCGCAAGATCCTCGACGCCGCCGCCCGGATCGTCGCCGAGGACGGCCCCGACGCCGTCACCATGAACCAGGTCGCGCACGCCAGCGGCATCGGCGTCGGCACCGTCTACCGCCGCTTCGGCGACGTCTCCCAGCTCCTGTGGGCGCTCCTCGACGACCGCGAGCGCCAGTTCCAGGAGGCGTACATGAGCGGACCGCCGCCGCTCGGACCGGGCGCGCCCGACGCGGAACGGCTCGACGCCTTCCTCGACGCGCTCGTCGACCGGGTCGGCGAGCAGCGCGCGATCCTGCTCGCCGCGCACTCCGCCGCGCCCCGCGCCCGCTACCACGGCGGCGCCTACCGGGTGATGCACACGCACGTCGCCCTGCTGATCGGGCGGCTCAGGCCCGGGTCCGACAGCACGCTCCTGGCCCACCTGCTGCTCGCTCCGTTCTCCCCCGACGTCATGCACCACCTGACGACCGAGCAGGAACTACCGGCGGACCGGCTGAAGGCGGGAGTACGGGAGCTGCTCCGGTTGCGGGCCTGAAGGCAGGGGACGGGAGCCGCTCTCCGGCCGCGAGCCCGAAGGCGGGCGTACGGGAGCCGCTCCGGCCGCGGGTGCGGGTACGAGGCATCAGGGGCCCCGCCGCCCCAGTGCCGCAAGGCCGTCCAGCACCCTTCCCAGGCCGAAGCGGTACGCGTGTTCCGCGTCGTACAGGCCCTCGTACGCGATCGCCGACGCCTCCCCCACCCGCGCCGCCAGCGGGAACCGGGTCTCGTCGAGGACCCGGGCCAGCAGGGGCTCGTGGGCGGCCCACCACTCGCCGTCGGACATCGCGCTCTCGCGCGCCACCGCCCGGGCGTCCAGTTCGGCCCGCGCGCCGGACTGCACGAAGCCGAGGACGTACGTCAGGGCCGAGTCGCGGGCCACGTCGTCGAGCCCCAGCCCTTCGAAGGCGCCGAGCTCGTACTCGTACTTGGTCATCACGCCGGGGCCCAACGGCGCCCGTACGATCCGGAGTTCGACCAGCCAGGGGTGGCGCAGGTGCAGTGCCCGGTTGGCGTCGGCGACCGCCGTGACCCGGGACCGCCAGGGCTCGTCGGGGCCGAACGGCGGCCGGTCCATCCGCAGGAAGACGGCGTCGAGCATGAGGTCGAGGAGCTCGGCCTTGCCGGGCACGTAGGTGTAGAGCGTCATCGGGGTCACGCCGAGGTGCTGGGCCACCGCGCGCATGGTGAGCGCGTCGAGTCCGCCGCCGTCCGCGAGGGCGAGGGCGGCGTCGACGACCGCGTCGACGGTGAGGCCCTGCCGGGGGCCACGGCGTCCGGCCGGGGCCCCGGTGTCGTCGCGCCACAGGAGTTCCAGGGTGCGCGCCGGGTCGCCCCCGCCGCTGCTGCTCTTTCCCTTCGAGTCCTTCGAGGCCGCCATGTCGTTCCGTTCTCGCAGGTCAGGACCATTCTTGCTAACTTTATACGCTGTATAGAGTACCCTTCTCCGTTCCAGAGGACGGCCATCGGAGGGCGCACGCATGAACCACCCCGTCGCAGCGGACAGCCACCACGTCATCCAGGTCCGCGGGGCCCGGGAGAACAACCTCAGGAACGTCGACGTCGACCTACCCAAGCGCCGCCTCACCGTCTTCACCGGAGTCTCCGGCTCCGGGAAGTCCTCCCTCGTCTTCGGCACCATCGCCGCCGAGTCGCAGCGCCTCATCAACGAGACCTACAGCGCGTTCCTCCAGTCCTTCATGCCGACCCTCGCCCGCCCCGACGTGGACGGACTCCACAACCTGAGCGCGGCGATCGTCGTCGACCAGGAGCGGATGGGGGCCAACTCCCGGTCCACCGTGGGCACCGCCACCGACGCGTACACGATGCTGCGGATCGTCTTCAGCCGCCTCGGCACCCCGCACATCGGCACCTCCGGCGCCTTCAGCTTCAACCTGCCCGAGGGCATGTGCCCGCGCTGCGAGGGCGCCGGCGAGGTCTCCGACATCGACGTCGACGAGCTCGTCGACCGGTCCAGGTCCCTCGACGAGGGCGCGATCACCGTCCCCAACTTCGCGGTGGACTCCTGGTACTGGCGGATCATGGCCGAGTCCGGCTTCTACCCCCGCGACAAGAAGCTCGCGGACTTCACCGAGCGGGAGTGGGAGGACTTCCTCCACAAGCCGTCCTGCAAGGTGAAGGTGGGCAGCAACTCCTTCACCTACGAAGGGCTCGTGCCGAAGGTCCAGCGGCTCTTCCTCGCCAAGGACCGGGAGTCGCTGCAGGCCCACATCAAGGCCTTCGTCGACCGGGCGGTCGTCTTCCGCGCCTGCCCCGAGTGCGAGGGCGCCCGGCTCACCAGGGCCGCGCTGTCCTCCCGCATCGACGGGGTGAACATCGCCGAGTGCTCGGCGATGCAGATCAGCGACCTCGCCGCGTTCGTCCGCCGGATCGAGGAGCCCTCCGTCGCCCCGCTCCTCGCCGGCCTGCGCGAACTGCTCGACTCGCTCGTCGAGATCGGCCTCGGCTACCTCTCCCTCGACCGGTCCTCCGGCACGCTCTCCGGCGGCGAGGCGCAGCGCGTGAAGATGGTCCGTCACCTCGGCTCCCCGCTCACCGACGTCACGTACGTCTTCGACGAGCCCACCACCGGACTGCACCCGCACGACGTCCGGCGCATGAACGACCTGCTCCTGCGGCTGCGCGACAAGGGCAACACCGTCCTCGTCGTCGAGCACAAGCCCGAGGTCATCGAGATCGCCGACCACGTCGTCGACCTCGGGCCGCGGGCCGGGACCGCGGGCGGCGAGATCTGCTACAGCGGGAACGTGCCGGGCCTGCGCACCTCCGGCACCCTCACCGGGAACCACCTCGCGCACCGGGCGAAGCTCCGCCCCGAGGTACGCGTCCCCACCGGCGCCCTCGCCATCAGCGGCGCCACGCAGCACAACCTGAAGGACGTGAGCGTCGAGATCCCGACCGGGGTGCTGACCGTGGTCACGGGCGTGGCGGGCTCCGGCAAGTCCTCCCTCATCCACGGCAACCTGCCGGGCCGCGAGGGGGTCGTCGTCGCCGACCAGTCCCCCATCCGCGGCTCGCGCCGCTCGAACCCGGCGACGTACACGGGGCTCCTCGGCCCGATCCGTACGGCCTTCGCCAAGGCCAACGGCGTCAAGGCCGCCCTCTTCAGCGCCAACTCGGAGGGCGCCTGCCCGCGCTGCAACGGCCTCGGGCTCGTCTACACCGACCTGGCGATCGCGGCCGGCGTGGCCTCGGTCTGCGAGGAGTGCGAGGGCAGGCGGTTCACGCCCGAGGTCCTCACCTACCGGCTGGACGGGAAGAACATCCACGAGGTCCTGTCGCTGTCGATCGAGGAGGCGTACGACTTCTTCACGGCCCTCTCGGCGAAGAGCCAGGCCCGCACGATCCTCGGCCGCCTGAAGGACGTCGGCCTCGGCTACCTCCGCCTCGGCCAGCCGCTCAACACGCTCTCCGGCGGCGAGCGCCAGCGCCTCAAGCTCGCCATCCACATGGCGGAGAAGGCCGCCGTCTACGTCCTCGACGAGCCGACCACCGGCCTGCACCTCGCCGACGTCGACCAGCTCCTCGCCCTCCTCGACCGCCTCGTCGAGGCCGGCAACACGGTCGTCGTGATCGAGCACCACCAGGCCGTCATGGCCCACGCCGACTGGCTGATCGACCTGGGCCCCGGCGCGGGCCACGACGGCGGCCGGATCGTCTTCGAGGGCACCCCCGCGCAACTCGTCGAGAAGGGTGACACGCTGACCGCACGTCACCTCCGGGAGTACGTGGGCGGCTGATCCGGGCCTCGGAGGGGCCGCGAGGGCGTCGGGACGGGTACGCACGCGAGACCGTCGCACTCGTCCCCCCGGCGCCGTCCGCACGGGAGCGCGGGCCCACCACGTGCGCGCCCGGCACCCCGCCCCGGTCCGCCGACCCGTCCACCCGCTGAAACCGTCTGGACCGAACCGCGCGACGGGGCGCACGATCACGCCATGACGAACGATTCCAGGACCTTCCTGATCCTGCACGGCTACCAGAACCACCGCCCGCCCGGCCACTGGCAGCACTGGCTCGCCGGGGAGCTGCGGGCGCGGGGGCACGAGGTGCGCTACCCGCAGCTGCCCGCGCCGGACGCGCCCGTTCTCGCGGAGTGGCTCGCGGCCCTCGACGAGCACGGGGAGCGGCCGGCCGAGGGTGAGTTCGTCGTCCTCGCGCACAGCCTGGCCGTGCTGCTCTGGCTGCGGGCGGGCGGGCGCAGACCGGACGCCGACCGGGTGCTGTTCGTCGCCCCGCCCTCACCGCCCGTGACCGCGTCCATTCCCGAGATCGCCTCCTTCGCGGACGGGCTCGACCTGACGGAGCCGGGGATCGACGCACGGCTCGTGTACGGCGACGGCGACCCGTACTGCCCGGAGGGCGCCGACCTGCACTACGGCGTCCCCCTCGGCCTCGACCTGGACCACGTACCGGGCGGCGAGCACTTCACCCCCGACTCGGGGTACGGGGAGTGGGCGTCGCTCCTGGAGTGGTGCGAGGACCCGACGGTACGGATCAAGGGCCGGTAGAGCGGTCCGGCGACCGCCGTCGTCACCCGGACGCCCGCCGTGGCCCGTCGGCAGGACCGTTCGTGAACGCCCGGACGCCCGCCGTGGCCCGTCGGCAGGACCGTTCGTGAACGCCCGGACACCCGCCGTGGCCGGTCGGTAGGCTCGGCCGGATGTATCCGGAGACCGCACCGTACGACCAGGGCCTGCTCGACGTGGGCGACGGGAACCGCGTCCACTGGGAGGTCTCCGGCAACCCGGCGGGCCGGGCCGCGCTCATCGTCCACGGCGGGCCGGGCTCCGGGTCCTCCGCGCGCGGTCGGCGGTACTTCGACCCGGAGGCGTACCGGCTCGTCCTCTTCGACCAGCGCGGCTGCGGCCGCTCCACCCCGCACGCGAGCGACCCCGCCACCGACATGGCCGTGAACACCACCGCGCACCTGGTCGCCGACATGGAGCGGCTGCGCGAGCACCTCGGGATCGACCGGTGGCTGCTGTTCGGCGGCTCGTGGGGCTCGACCCTGATCCTGGCGTACGCCGAAGCCCACCCCGGGAGGGTCTCCGCGATCGTCCTCAACGGCGTGACCACCACCCGCCGCTCCGAGATCCACTGGCTGTACGAGGGGGTCGGCCGCTTCTTCCCGGAGGCCCACGAGCGCTTCCGCGCGGGCGCCGGGCGGGCCGGCGGCCTGGTGGGGGCCGGGGACCCGGTCGAGGCGGGAGGTCCGGTCGAGGCGGGAGGTCCGGTCGAGGCGGGAGGTCCGGTCGAGGCGGGAGGTCCGGTCGAGGCCGGAGCCGGCGCCGCTCGGCTCGTCGCCGCGTACGCCGCTCTCATGAACCACCCCGACCTCGCCGTACGGCAGAGGGCCGCCGCCGACTGGTGCGCCTGGGAGGACGCCGTGCTCTCCCTCGAAGGCATGGGCACCCCGTACACCGATCGCGTCGACGACACCCGGCTCGGCTTCGTCCGTATCTGCTCCCACTACTTCGCGCACGGCGCCTGGCTCGAGGAGGGGGCGCTGCTCCGGGACGCCCACCGGCTCGCCGGCGTCCCCGGCGTCCTCGTCCACGGCCGCGCCGACCTCGCGGGCCCCCTCGGCACCGCCTGGGAGCTGGCCAGGGCCTGGCCGGACGCCGAGCTCCGGGTGGTCGAAGGCGCAGGTCACCTGGGTGGCGAGGAGACTCGGAGGCATCTCCTGGACGCCCTCGACGGCTTCGCGAAGGGGTGAGTCCACCGGGCGGGCGGCCCGCCCCGGCGGGATGATCGGGGGTATGAGCACCGGGACCCCTCCCGCCCGGCCGGCCCCCGTTCGGCGGCCGTGAAAGCAGTGAAAGCGACGAAAGCGGTGAAGCCCACAAATTATCCCGAACCTTCCAGGAATTGACAATTCCAGATTTCAATCCTGCTTCGTAGGACAGGAATTGTGGAGAAGGTGTTCACAGAAGGCCCGGCGGATCGCTAACTTCCCCTCAACCTCGTCCGTAACGGGAAGGACTTCTGTGAACGCCACCCAGCGCCGAGCCGCGGCCATTCTGGCCGCCGCCGCTCTCGCCACCCCCCTGGTCCTCTCCTCCCCTGCCACCGCGGGGCAGGACCCGGCGGCGGCACCCGCCCGCGATGCCGCCAAGCTGGCGAAGAAGCTGGTCCGCGAAACCTCCGCGCAGGGCGCCTACAGGCACCTGCAGAAGTTCCAGGCGATAGCCGACTCGGCCGGCGGCAACCGCGCCGCCGGCACGCTCGGGCACGACGCCTCGGCCGCGTACGTGTACACGCAACTCAAGAAGGCCGGCTACGACGTCTCGTACCAGAAGTTCGACTTCATCTACACGGAGACGCTCGCGGAGAAGGCCTCCGTCGTCGCCCCCGCGCCCCGGACGCTCGGCGTCAAGGCGATGACGTACACCAAGTCCACCCCCGTCGGCGGCATCACCACCGACCTCGTGGCCGTGCCCGTCGACGCCGACGGCACCACCGGCTGCGAGCCGGCCGACTACGCCTCCGACACCTTCACCGGGAAGATCGCGCTGATCAAGCGCGGCGGCTGCTCCTTCGCGATCAAGCAGCAGCAGGCCGCCGCGGCCGGCGCCGCCGCCGCCGTCGTCTACAACAACGTCGAGGGCGTCCTCTCCGGCACCCTCGGCGACCCGGCCGCCGGCAAGATCCCGACCGGCGGTCTCACCCAGGCCGAGGGCGAGCAGCTCGCCGCCGACCTCGCGAAGGGCCCGGTCTCGCTCTCCCTGGAGATCCGCCAGCTCCAGGAGAAGCGCGTCACCAACAACGTCATCGCGGAGACCAGGGGCGGCAACGCCGCCAACACCGTGATGCTCGGCTCGCACCTCGACTCCGTCACCGCGGGGCCCGGCATCAACGACAACGGCTCCGGCTCCGCCGGCCTCCTCCAGGCCGCCCTGGAGCTCGCCGAGTCGAAGGACAAGGTCCGCAACAAGGTCCGCTTCGCCTGGTGGTCGGCGGAGGAGAACGGCCTCCTGGGCTCCACGCACTACGTGAACACCCGCACGGCGCTCGACAAGAAGGAGATCAAGCTCTACCTCAACTTCGACATGATCGCCTCGCCGAACTACGGCCTGTTCGTCTACGACGGCGACAACTCCGACGGCGTCGGCGCCGGCGCGGGACCCGAGGGCTCGGCCCAGCTGGAGCGGGACATCACCGACTTCATGGACAGGCGCGGGGTCCCGCACGAGGGCACCGACTTCACCGGCCGCTCCGACTACGGCCCGTTCATCGGGGTCGGCATCCCCTCCGGCGGCACCTTCACCGGCGCCGAGGGCATCAAGACCGCCGCCCAGGCCGCCAAGTACGGCGGCGAGGCGGGCGTCGCGTACGACGTGAACTACCACGCCGCGGGCGACGACCTCGGCAACATCGACATGACGGCCTTCGACGTGAACATCGACGTCATCGCCAACGCCGTGGGCACCTACGCCCACGACATCTCCTCCCTGCGCAAGCCGGTCGTCTCCGTCCCGACCGAGGGCGACGCGGGCAGCGGCGGCGGCCTGCACGACGACCACCACGAGGTCACCGAGTAGTCACCTCCGGCGGCGGCGGGCGGTCCCGAAGAGCGAGCGGCTGATCTCCCGGCCCAGCTGGGTGCCGATCGACCGAGCCAGGGACGTGAACACCCCGCTGCCCACCACCTGTTCGGCCGGCGAGGGCTCCTCCTTCTGTCGGGGAGCCCTCGCCGGCGTCTTCGCGGCCTCCGCCGCCGTCTTCGCGGCCTCCGCATCGGTCGCCGCCTCCAGGGCCGCCGCCTCCGCCGCCCGCTGCTCGGCCGTCAGCTTCTCGTACGCCGACTCCCGGTCCACCGCCTCCGCGTACCGCCCGTACAGCGGCGAGCTCCGCACCGCCGCGTCGAGCGCCGCCGCGTCGAGCGGGCCCATCAGCGACTCCGGCGCCCGCAGCCGGGTCGCCGCCACCGGGGTCGGGGCGCCCTCCTCGCTCAGTACGGTGACCACCGCCTCGCCCGTACCGAGGCCCGTGAGCACCTCCTCCAGGTCGTACGGCGAGTTCGGGAACGTCCGTACGGTCGCCTTGAGGGCCTTCGCGTCGTCCGGGGTGAAGGCGCGCAGCGCGTGCTGCACCCGGTTGCCGAGCTGGGCGAGCACGTCCGGGGGGACGTCCTTCGGCGTCTGCGTCACGAAGAAGACGCCGACCCCCTTCGAGCGGATCAGCCGCACCGTCCGGGTGATCGACTCCAGGAACGCCTTCGACGCCCCGTCGAAGAGCAGGTGCGCCTCGTCGAAGAAGAAGACCAGCTTCGGCTTCTCCAGGTCGCCGACCTCCGGAAGGTCGTGGAAGAGGTCCGCGAGCATCCACATCAGGAACGTCGAGAAGAGCTGCGGCTTGTCCTGCACCGACGGCAGCTCCAGGACCGAGACGATCCCGCGCCCGTCCGCCGCCGTCCGCAGGAGCTCGGCGGTGTCGAACTCCGGCTCCCCGAAGAAACCGCCCGCGCCCTGCTGCTCGAAGGCCGTGAGCGCCCGCAGGATCACCCCGGCCGTCGCCGTCGAGATCCCGCCGATCCCCTTCAGCTCGGGCTTCCCGGTGTCCGATACGAGGAAGGCCACCACCGCCCGCAGGTCCTTGAGGTCCACCAGCTCGAGGCCCTTGGAATCCGCGTAGTGGAAGATCAGGCCGAGCGACTGCTCCTGCGTCCGGTTGAGCCGGAGCACCTTGGAGAGCAGTACGGGGCCGAAACTGGTCACCGTGGCGCGCACCGGGACGCCGGGGCCGGTGCCGCCGAGCCCGTAGAACTCGCAGGGGAAGCCCTTCGCCGCCCAGCTCTGCCCGACCTGGGACGCCCGCTCCCCGACCCTCTCTCCGCCCTCGCCGGGGGCCGCGATCCCGGAGACGTCGCCCTTGATGTCGGCGAGGAAGACCGGCACCCCGTGCGAGGACAGCTGCTCGGCGATCAACTGGAGCGTCTTCGTCTTGCCGGTGCCGGTCGCGCCGGCCACCAGGCCGTGGCGGTTGAGGACGGGCAGCGGGATGCGGACCGGCGCGTCCGGGTGACAGACACCGTCCCAGAGCAGGGCCCCCAGATCGAGTGCCGCGCCGTCGAAGGCGTATCCGGCGGCGATCCCGGCGGCGGGTCCGGCGAGGGCGGCCGGGGCGGCCGCCGGGACGGCCGGGGCCTCACCCGTCGCCCCGCCCGGTGCCTCCCCCGGCTGCTCGCTCCGCTCGCTCACGCTCATGACGGCACCCCGATTTCCCTTATGTCACGGTTCGCACCAGCATCCCACCGGCCTCGCGTGGCTGCGCCGGGAGCCGCTCGCCCGGTAGGCTTTCCGTGTGATCTTCAAGCGCATCGGAAACGGAAAGCCGTATCCCGACCACGGCCGGGAAAGCACCCGGCAGTGGGCGGACGTCGCCCCGCGCCCGGTCCGCCTCGATCAGCTGGTCACCACCAAGGGCCAGCTGGACCTGGAGACGCTGCTCGCCGAGGACTCCACCTTCTACGGCGACCTCTTCGCGCACGTCGTGAAGTGGCAGGGCGATCTCTACCTCGAGGACGGACTGCACCGCGCCGTCCGCGCGGCGCTCCAGCAGCGCCAGGTGCTGCACGCCCGCGTCCTGGAAATGGACTGAGCCGGCTCCGCTTCCACTGACCCTTTCGGGGTCAGTTCGCCCCCATCCGGACGCGATCACATGATCATCAAGTAGGCATCGCCGACGGGCGGCATTACGCTGCGCTCATGAGCATGCTCACTCCCCCTGGAATGGGCGGAAAGTACCGCATCACGGGGGACGTCTACCCGCGCATGCGCCGCCCCCACCGCCGGCGCAGGATCATCCTCGCGAGCGCAGCCGCCGTGGTCGTGCTCGGCGCGGCCGGCTGGGGCACGCTCCAGCTCGTCGACGTCTTCTCCGGCGACGAGGGGAAGAAGACGACCGCCGCCGGGAAACAGACCGACTGCAAACCCGTCGCGAGGGCGACCGCCCCGCCCGCCGCCACCCTCCCCAAGCCCGCCCAGATCACGGTCAACGTCTACAACGCGACCCCGCGCAGCGGTCTCGCCAAGACGACCGCGGACGAGCTCAAGAAGCGCGGCTTCAAGATCGGAAAGGTGGGGAACGCGCCCACCGCCTACGACAAGAAGGTCCCCGGCGCCGGGCTGCTGCTCGGCGCCACGACCGCCGCCAAGGGCGCCTTCCCGGTCCTCGGCACCCAGCTCAAGGGCGCCACGACCAAGACGGACACCCGGGCCACGGCGGACGTGGACCTGATCATCGGGACCGCCTTCAAGGCCCTGGCCCCGAAAGCGACGGCGGACGCGGCCCTGGTCGCCCTGACCAAGCCCGCGCCCGCGGCCAAGCCCTGCACCCAGGGCTAGGAGTTCCTGCTCGGCGGCGCCGCCGTGACGTCTGTCCGGCGGCGCCGTGCGCCGTGACGTGACGTCTACTCGGCGGAGCCGCCGTGACGTCTACTCGGCAGAGCCGTACATGCGGTCGCCCGCGTCGCCCAGGCCCGGGACGATGTAGCCGTTCTCGTTGAGGCGCTCGTCGACCGAGGCCGTCACGACGGTGACGGGGGTGCCCGCGAGTTCCCGCTCCATGACCTCGACGCCCTCGGGGGCGGCGAGGAGCACCACCGCGGTCACGTCGTCCGCGCCACGCTTGATGAGCTCCTGGATCGCCGCGACCAGCGTGCCGCCGGTCGCCAGCATCGGGTCCAGGACGTAGACCTGGCGGCCCGAGAGGTCCTCCGGCATCCGCGTGGCGTAGGTCGACGCCTCCAGCGTCTCCTCGTTGCGGATCATGCCGAGGAAGCCGACCTCGGCGGTCGGGAGCAGCCGGACCATGCCGTCGAGCATGCCGAGCCCGGCGCGCAGGATCGGGACCACCAGCGGACGCGGGTACGACAGCTTGACGCCGGTCGTGGGCGTGACGGGGGTCTCGATGTCGACCTGCTCGGTCCGGACGTCCCTGGTGGCCTCGTAGGCGAGCAGGGTGACCAGCTCGTCGGAGAGCCGACGGAAGGTCGCGGAGTCCGTGCGCTTGTCGCGCAGCGTGGTGAGCTTGTGGGCGACCAGCGGGTGATCGACGACGTGGAGACGCATGACTCAACAGTAGCCCGCCGCGCACTGGCATCGATCCACGCCGCTGGGGGAAGGTGGGGAGCACGGGGACCCAGCGATGGGGTGGAGTGTTCGATGCCCGACCTTGCAGAGAAGCGTGGCGAGCCCCCCGAGGAACCTCGCCCCGAGACCGACACGGAGCGCCGCAGGCGCCGCGCCCAGTTCCTGCGCGAGCTGAACGAGGCGAAGGCACTCCGCGAGCGCGTGCAGCCGAGACGCGCGCGGGCCGCCCGGATGCGGCAGCAGATGCGGATGCGCACCTTTCGCTGGTGAGGGCCCCACGGGGCGGCACGCCCCGCCCCCGCCTCCCCGCCGGTGAACGGCCCCGGTCCCGCCCGTTGTGCGCCCCCTCCGCGCGCCGGGGTCGCACGCCCACCCGATCGCGGGGTCGTTCAGACTGATGCACGACGCAAGAGCAGAAGACCTCTCCTGTGGGCGTCGTTTCTGTCACGATGCCGATTGGGCGGGGCATCAGGAGCGCGCCGCCGGAACGTCACACCTCTGATCAGTGGGAGAGAGTCAGGTGTACTTCGCCGCACTGCTCGCGCGCACCGAAAACGGGTGGGAAGCGAGCGACACGGAGCTCGACGACGTGGAGACCCTGTCGGATCTGACCGAACTGGCCCGCGAGGCCTCGGACGACGACACGGTGATCGTCTTCATCGAGCAGGAGGACGCGTGGTTCGGGATCGTACGGATCGAGGGTGAGGAAGACCCTCGTATCTACGTCTCGGACGGCGCCGCCGCAGCCCGTTCCTCGTACGGGGAGATCCTCACCCGGGAGATCCTCGGCGACGACCTGGACGACATCGTCGACGAGCTCGAGTCACTGGACCTGGACGGCACGGAGGACGGGGAGGCGCTCGACGACGACACGGACGACGACGAGGACACCGGCGTCGCCGCCGAGGCCGTGCCGGCCGCGCCGGTCGGCGACCGGCTGATCCTGGCCGACCTGGGCATGGCTCCGGCCGACCTGCTGGCGCTCGAGAGCGACGCCCTCTCGGAGATCGCGGACGCCCTGGGCGCGGCCGAGGTCCTGGAGGCCGTCCGCTAGTGGCACGCGCGGTACCGTCCCCCGGCCCGACGACCGACCCGCCCGGGGAGCCCGGGAGCACCCCGGCGGGCGACCTCACGGACACCCCGGCCGGCGAACCTTCGGGCGGCTCGTCCGGCGAACCCCTGGGCGGTTCGTCCGGCGATCCCGTGCGGGATCCCTGGCGGGAGGCCATGCGGCTCGCTCTCGCCGAGGCCGACGCGGCCGTGTCGGCCGGTGACGTACCGGTCGGCGCGGTCGTGCTCTCCCCCGGCGGCACGGTGATCGCCCGGGCGCACAACGAGCGGGAGGCGACCGGCGACCCCACCGCGCACGCCGAGGTGCTCGCGCTCCGCCGGGCCGCCGAGGCGACCGGCGAGTGGCGTCTGACGGGGTGCACGCTCGTCGTGACCCTGGAGCCGTGCGTGATGTGCGCGGGCGCGCTCGTCCAGTCGCGGGTCGATCGGGTGGTGTTCGGCGCCGTGGACGAGAAGGCGGGCGCGGCCGGTTCGCTCTGGGACCTCGTACGGGACCGCCGGCTCAACCACCGCCCCGAGGTGATCCACGGCGTGCTCGGCGAGGAGTGCGCGCAGCAGCTGACGGCCTTCTTCCGCACCCGCTGACCCCTGCCCGGTCCCGGCCCCGGTACCGGTCCCGACGGCGCTCCGACCTGCGCCGGGATACGGATTTCATCGCAGCGGGAGTTTCGGCTAAGCTCTCTCTCGGTAGCGTGTCCGAGCGGCCGAAGGAGCTCGCCTCGAAAGCGAGTGTGGCGCAAGTCACCGAGGGTTCAAATCCCTCCGCTACCGCTTCGATCGAAGGGCCCGGTGCACCAGCACCGGGCCCTTCGGCGTATCCCCCAACAGCGTGGCCGCGTACGCGAAAGGCCCCGGACCGCGCTCGAGGCGCGGGCCGGGGCCCTCTTCGTAGGACGGGGGGAGCGGCATCGGGGGGACAAGCCGCTCCCCCCGATGAGAACCGGTCCTCCAGGTCCTGCGCCGCGATCGGGGGAAGCGGACGGCACGGACCCCGCAGTGCGGGCCGGTTCCTGGAGCCCTTCGGATTCCTGCCGGATCCGCCGGGCTCGACATCCATACTGCTCGCCCGTCACCCTTCCGGGAGGCGGCAAAAGGCCTCGATCTCCGGGCCCTTGGTCCGTAAAGGCTCGGTTAGAGTGGCGCGGTCGTACGGCGGGGGAACTGGGGAGGGCTGGTCAGTGGTGCAAGCGAAGAAGGCCGTTCTGTACGCGGTCTCGGTCTTTGTGCTGTACACGATCGTCACGTCTCCGGAAAGGGCCGCCGATCTCGTGCAGGTAGGGTTCGAGGGCATAGCCAGCGCCGCTCAAGGAGTCGGCCAGTTCATGACAGAACTCATCAACTAGGAGCCCCTCCGTGATCCGCCATCTGGTCCTCTTCAAGCTCAACGAGGGCGTCGCCCGCGACGAGCCGCGTGTCGTCGCGGGTGTCGAGGCGTTCCGCGCGCTCGGCGGGCAGATTCCGGAGCTGCGCTTCTGGGAGTGCGACTGGAACATCACGGACCGGCCGATCGCGTACGACTTCGCCATCAACTCGGCCGTCGAGGACACGGACGCGCTCCAGCGGTACCTGGAGCACCCCGCACACCAGGCCGGTGTCGCGCAGTGGCGCGAGTTCGCCACCTGGGTGATCGCGGACTACGCCTTCTAGTCCTCCTTCGTCCTGAGGCCCCCTGCCGTCGAGGCGGGGGGCTTTTTCCATGGGTGACCTCGTGTGTGACCTCCCCTTTCTCCGCCATCATGCCCTCAACACGTCACTATGCGGTGCTTGCACACAGTGGACATGTCTTGTGATGCTATGACCGCTTTTGATGGATGAGTTGACCGTAGTTGACCCAGTCGACCAGCAAGACCAGCCAAAGGGGTGGCGTGAACGTGCCGGCCAGTACAGCACCTCAAGTCCCGCCCCAGCACGAGGCCGGGGGCGCGGAGGCCCCGCGCCCCCGGCCCCAGAACACCCGGCCCCAGAGCACCCGCGGCGCGGACACCCGAGCCCTCACCCAGGTGCTCTTCGGGCAGCTCAAGAACCTGGAGCCGGGCACTCCGGAGCACCACCGGGTGCGCGGCGCCCTCATCGAGGCCAACCTGCCGCTCGTGCGGTACGCGGCGGCCCGCTTCCGCTCGCGCAACGAGCCGATGGAGGACGTCGTCCAGGTCGGCACCATCGGCCTGATCAACGCCATCGACCGCTTCGACCCCGACCGGGGCGTGCAGTTCCCCACCTTCGCGATGCCGACCGTCGTCGGCGAGATCAAGCGGTACTTCCGCGACAACGTCCGCACCGTGCACGTGCCGCGCCGGCTGCACGAGCTCTGGGTGCAGGTGAACGGCGCCACCGAGGACCTGACGACCGCGCACGGCCGCTCCCCCACGACGGCGGAGATCGCCGAGCGGCTGCGGATCGGCGAGGACGAGGTGCTCGCCTGCATCGAGGCGGGACGCTCGTACCACGCCACCTCCCTGGAGGCCGCGCAGGAGGGTGACGGGCTGCCCGGACTGCTCGACCGGCTCGGTTACGAGGACCCGGCCCTCGCCGGGGTCGAGCACCGCGACCTCGTCCGGCACCTGCTCGTACAACTGCCCGAACGGGAGCAGCGGATCCTGATGCTGCGCTACTACAGCAATCTGACGCAGTCCCAGATCAGCCAGGAGCTCGGCGTCTCCCAGATGCACGTGTCAAGGCTCCTCGCCCGCAGCTTCGCACGATTGAGATCCGCAAACAGGATCGAGGCGTAATCAGAACGGGTAGACCGGTTCGGAGTAGTTCCGCCGCGCCCCAAATGCCGTACACCCCTTGTTTCCTGCGGAAATGCACTCTCCTCTTGTCGACAAGTCACTACAGCGTGTTGCCGACATGTGACATTCTGCTGGAACCGAGTTTGCCGCAGCCCCGCCGCCGGTATTCAGGTGGAGGCTGCGTTCCTCAGATGGTCGCGGCCACCGCGACCGTCCGCGACCTCAAGGGGGTGGCATGTCCACAGAACTGGGCAGCTCGAAGGTGCTCACGCTCACGCCCGTCCCTGTGCCCACGCAGACGACGGCGCCGACCGCGACCGACAGCACGGAGACGCCCCCGACCGCGCCTCCGCCGATGGCCGTCACGTCGGGAGCCCTCGACACCCGCACCCTCTCCCGCTCCCTCTTCCTGCGGCTGCGCGCCCTCGACGCCGACGGTGCCGCCGGCGACAGCCCGGAGCGGACCTACGTCCGCGACACGCTCATCGAGCTCAACCTCCCCCTCGTGCGGTACGCGGCGGCCCGCTTCCGCTCCCGCAACGAGCCGATGGAGGACATCGTCCAGGTCGGCACCATCGGCCTGATCAAGGCGATCGACCGCTTCGACTGCGAACGGGGCGTGGAGTTCCCGACGTTCGCCATGCCGACGGTCGTCGGTGAGATCAAGCGCTTCTTCCGCGACACCTCCTGGTCGGTGCGGGTCCCGCGCCGGCTCCAGGAGCTGCGCCTGGCCCTCACCAAGGCCAGCGACGAGCTCGCGCAGAAGCTCGACCGCTCGCCCACCGTGCCCGAACTCGCCGCCGTGCTCGGGGTGTCGGAGGAGGACGTCGTCGACGGGCTCGCCGTCGGCAACGCGTACACCGCCTCCTCGCTCGACTCCCCCTCGCCCGAGGACGACGGCGGCGAGGGCTCGCTCGCCGACCGCCTCGGCTACGAGGACACGGCGCTCGAAGGCGTCGAGTACCGCGAGTCGCTCAAGCCGCTGCTCGCCAAACTGCCGCCCCGCGAGCGGCAGATCATCATGCTGCGCTTCTTCGCCAACATGACCCAGTCGCAGATCGGCGAAGAGGTCGGCATCTCCCAGATGCACGTCTCGCGACTGCTCACCCGCACCCTCGCCCAGCTGCGCGAGGGGCTCATCGCCGACTGAGTGCGGGAGGAACTTCCGCGAAAGGACTCCCTTGCTGACGGAGCGTCAGTCACACTGGCGCCCATGAGGCGAAGGAAGCCGGGACTCGTGGCGGTGGCGCTCTGCCTCGGTGGAGCGCTGACCGCCTGCGGCGGCGGAGGAGACGGCGAGGGGTACGCGGCGGTGGGCGCCGGGCCCTCACCGAAAGGCGCGGCCACTCCCTCGGGCGCGGTCACCCTGATCCCCCTGGACAGCCCGGGCGCCGACGAGACGACGTCCAGCACGTTTTCCCCGTCACCGGCCCCGGACCCGCTCCCCGTCCCGGTCCCGGGTACGCCGGCAGCGGCCGCCCCCTCGGGCACCTCCGGCGCTTCCGGGCCCTCCGGTACGGATACGAGTACGGGCACGGATACGGGGTCGAGTACGGCTCCGACGATCGCGCCCGGGGCCACCGGCGGGCCGACTCCGCGCCCCGGCGGCAGCACCCCTCCCCGTACCCCCTCCGCACCGCCGCCCACCGGGCCGGCCCCCGGCACCGGCACGCCCACGCCGTCCCCCACGCCCGCACCCGGACCCGCCCTGCTCACCGTCTCCGCGCCCGTCCTCGCGGACGGGGACCGGCGCTGGTGCGAGCGGGTGACGGTCACCTTCCGGAACAGCGGCGGCACGGCGGTCCGCTCGGGGACGGCCACCTTCGCCACGCACGTCATCGGCGCCCTGGGCGTCGACTGGGCGACGCTCACCTCCACCCGGCCGCTGCCCGCGCCGATCGCCGCCGGGACGGCGCGGACGGAGACGTACACCGTCTGCGTCGACTCCTGGCGGGTGCCGCTGGGCATGCGGATCGACACCCGGAAGGTCACCGCCGTCTGGCAGTGACCGGGAAGCGCACCCCGGTCAGGCGTTCGGAGAGTTCCCACAGCCTGCGGCCCGTCTCGGGGTCGGCCGCCGCGTCCGAGAGGCGTACGCGGGTCGGGGCGCCGCGCAACTCCCCCGGGCCGTCGGGGCCGATGAACTCGCCGCCCGTGACGTCCGGTGCGGTGGCCGCGTACAGCTGCGGCAGCGCGCCCCGTTCCGGCGTCTGGGCGATCAGGGGATTCGCGACGTACCCGAAGAACAGCCGGGTCAGACCGCTCGTGTCCCGGGTCTGGAGGCGCGTGGCGGTGTAGCCGGGGTGGGCGAGGACGCTGCGGACCGGACTGCCGGCCTCGGTCAGGCGGCGGTGCAGCTCCTGCCCGAAGACGGCGTTGGCGAACTTCGACTGGTCGTAGAAGGCCATCGGTGCGTACCCGTGCGCACCGGTGAGGTCGTCGAAGCGGAGACGGCCCTGGCGGTGCTTGATCGAGCTGACGGTGACCACCCGGGGATCCCGGCCGTGCCCTCCATTGGCGGTGAGCAGGTCGAGCAGCAGCCCGGTGAGCGCGAAGTGGCCGAGGTGGTTGACGGCGAACTGGAGCTCGTGGCCCTGGCGACTGAGGGTGCGGGGCGGGGCCATCACGCCGGCGTTGTTGACGAGCACGTCGAGACGTGGGTGCTCCGCGCGCATCCGGTCGGCGAAGACCCGCACCGAATCGAGGTCGGCGAGGTCGAGCCGGCGCACGTCGAGGAGGCCCGCCGGCACCCCGCCCGCCGTGAGGCCGTCGACGACCGCGCGGCCCCTCGCCTCGTCCCGTACGGCCAGGATGACGCGCCCGCCGCGCCGGACGAGCTCCCGGGTGGTGCTGAGGCCGAGGCCGCTGGTGGCTCCGGTGACGACGAAGACCCGCCCGGTCTGGTCCGGGATCCGGTCGGCGGTCCAGCTCTGCTTCTTGGTCATGCGGCACACGTTGCCGTCTGTGTCACCGAGTGTCAAGCATGACAGTGGGTGCCGTGGAGGGCACGGCGTTACCATCGGCCCGTGACCACCCGCCCCGAGTCCTGCCTCGCTCAGCGCAAACGACAGCTCGTCGCGACCGAGCTCACCGAAGCGGCCCTCCAGCTGCTCGCCCGCAAGGGCTTCGACGCGGTGACCGTCGACGAGATCGCGACCGCCGCCGGGGTGTCCAAGCGGACCTTCTTCCGGTACTTCGCGTCCAAGGAGGACGTCGTCGTCCAGTTCCTGGCCGACCTCGGCGCCGACATGCGGGCCGGGCTCGCCGCCAGACCTGCCGGGGAGCGCCCTTCCGAGGCGCTGCTGCACGCCGTCTCCGTCCCCCTGGCCACCTGCGAGGAGCACTCCGAGCGCGCCCTGCCGGTGGTCCGGCTGATCCTGCGGACGCCCGCGCTGCTCGCCCGCTTCCTGGAGCACCAGGCGGAATGGCGCGAGGAGCTCACACAGGAGCTGGCGGCCCGCCGGGGCCTCGATCCCGGCACCGACCTCTACCCCCGGCTCGCCGCGGGCATGGCGCTGGCCGCCTTCGACGCCGTGCTGCACCGGTGGAGCGAGGGGCAGGGACGGGAGAGCACCGCGGACGCGAGGGTGCTCATAGGAGAGGCCTTCGCGGTGCTCGCGCCCGCACTCGACTCCGCATCGCCATAGCGGTACTCCGTATCGCCATGGCGGTGCGACGGCGTGGCGGCCGGAGCCGCCGCATCCCCTGGCCCCTCCCCGTAAAAGCAAGGTGGGCCGGGTCCGCGTGACGCGGATCCGGCCCACCGGGGTGCGGGGAACGAGGGGAGCGGTCAGCTCAGGGCCAGCCAGGCGGCCACCGCCAGGACGACGATCGCCGCGATCACGCCCACGATCAGGCCGACCCGCGGGCCGCCCGAGGAGGCCACGGCCTGCGGCTGCTGCTGCGGGGCACCCTCGTCGACGAAGGCGCGGAACATCTGCGTGTTGCCGGCGGGGTCGTAACCCTGGGGGTTCTGGCCCTGAGGAGCCTGGCCCTGGCCGTACGGTGCTTGCGGGTTGTGTGCCATGGGCCAGGACCCTAGCGAAGTCGGGGCGGGGCCCCCAACCCTCCGGCCGCCCCGCGCTCCTTTGCCGATTCTTTAGCGCTGTTTGACCGATTTAGTTTGCCTGAAGCAACCATCCATCTCTATGGTTGCCCTAAGCAACAAGATGGCCCGGAGGTACCCGATGGAGACACGGAGCCGGTACGAGGAGCTCGCCCGCTCGGTGAGCGCGATCGGAGCCGTGAAGCGCGGACTGGCCCGCGCCCTGCCCGTCGAATGCCAGGGCGGCTCGGCGGCCGTGCTCGCCCTGGTCAAGCACCACGGCGACATGCGGATGAGCCGGCTCGCCGAACTCATGGCCGTCGACATGTCCGTGTGCAGCCGCCATGTGGCCCACACCGTGGAACACGGCTGGATCGAGCGTCTGCCCGACCCGGACGACCGGCGCTCCCGCATCCTCCGACTCACGGGGCCGGGCCACGCGATGCTCGGCGAACTCGACCGCCGGGTCACGCAGGCCTTCTCCCGCCACCTCGCGGAGTGGTCCGACGACGACGTCGAACACCTCGCCCACCTGCTCGCCCGCCTCCGCGACTCCTTCGGGGACTGCCGGGCCCACCACGCTTGAGAACAAAGGAAGTTCATGGCTACGACCACGCCCGACACCGGTGCGCGGGACGGTCTCACCGGCACCGGAACCGGCGGCGGCGAGACCGCACCGATGACGCACAAGCAGATCATGGAGGCGCTGTCCGGGCTGCTGCTCGGCATGTTCGTCGCCATCCTGTCCTCGACGATCGTCTCCAACGCCCTCCCCCAGATCATCACCGACCTGGGAGGCGGCCAGTCCGCCTACACCTGGGTGGTCACCGCCGCGCTGCTTTCGATGACCGCGACCACCCCGCTCTGGGGCAAGCTCGCGGACCTCTTCTCCAAGAAGCTGCTCGTCCAGGCAGCCCTGCTCATCTACGTCGCGGGCTCGATCGTGGCCGGCCTCTCACAGAGCACCGGCATGCTCATCGCCTGCCGTGTCGTGCAGGGCATCGGCGTCGGCGGTCTGACCGCCCTCTCCCAGATCATCCTGGCCGCGATGATCGCCCCGCGTGAGCGCGGCCGGTACAGCGGCTACCTGGGCGCGACCTTCGCCGTCGCCACCGTCGGCGGCCCGCTGCTCGGCGGCGTCATCACCGACACCGACTGGCTCGGCTGGCGCTGGTGCTTCTACGTCGGCGTGCCGTTCGCGATCTTCGCGCTCTTCGTCCTGCAGAAGACCCTCAAGCTCCCCGTCGTGAAGCGTCAGGTCAAGGTCGACTGGGCCGGTGCCCTCCTCATCAGCGCCGCCGTCTCCCTGCTCCTCATCTGGGTCACCTTCGCGGGCGACAAGTACGACTGGATGTCCTGGCAGACGGCCGCGATGGTGCTCGGCTCGATCGCCCTCGGCGGGGTCTTCGTCCTCGTCGAGTCGAAGGCGAGCGAGCCGATCATCCCGCTCCGCCTCTTCCGCAACCGCACGATCACCCTCGCCTCGCTCGCCTCGCTCTTCGTGGGCGTCGCGATGTTCGCCGGCACGGTCTTCTTCAGCCAGTACTTCCAGCTGGCCCGGAACGAGTCGCCGACGATGTCCGGCGTCCTCACCATCCCGATGATCGCGGGCCTGTTCGTCTCCTCCACCGCCTCCGGCCTGATCATCACCAGGACCGGAAAGTGGAAGGCGTGGCTGGTCAGCGGTGGCGCCCTGACCACCGGCGGGCTCGGTCTGCTCGGCACGATCCGCTACGACACGGCGTACTGGCACATCGCGCTCTTCATGGCGGTCCTCGGCCTCGGCATCGGCATGATGATGCAGAACCTGGTGCTCTGCACGCAGAACCAGGTGGCCCCCGCCGACCTCGGCGCCGCCTCCTCCGTCGTCACCTTCTTCCGCTCCCTCGGCGGTGCGATCGGTGTCTCGGCGCTCGGCGCGGTCATGGCCCACCGGGTCACGAACTACGTCAAGGAGGGCCTGGCCGACCTCGGTCCGAAGGCCGCGGGCGCCATGGGCCAGGGCGGCTCGGGCGGCTCCATCCCCGACATGGACAAGCTGCCGGCCCCGATCCGCACGGTCATGGAGGACGCGTACGGCCACGGTGTCGCCGACGTCTTCCTCTACTCGGCGCCCTTCGCGCTGCTCGCCTTCCTGGTGACGCTGTTCATCAAGGAGGTCGCCCTGAAGAGCGGCTCGTCGAAGGAGAGCGGCTCGTCGAAGGAGAGCTGAGAAAGACTCCCGGCCGCGCTTCGAGCGGAGGCGCGGCCGGGCCGGTACGGAGCGGCGGGCAGGGGACGGCCCGCCGCTCCGTCATCTCTCCGTACCGCCCGGCTCTTCGGTTCCACGTGAAACCATGGCCTCGATGCCGGCGACCAGGACGTCCAGGGCGTAGTCGAAGTCGCGGTCCCAGATCTGGCTGACGGTGCCGTGCGAGGCCCGTTCGTCGAGGATCTCCGCCATGGGTTCGAGGGTCTCCAGGAACGCCGGGTCGTCGCGGAAGGCCTTGATCGACTCCACGTAGAAGTCGTCCTGCGACATGCCGGCCTCCGCCGCACGGCGCTCGAACTGGGACTGGATCGTCCCGTAGCCGTACACGAACTGGAAGACCGCCGACATGGCGCTGGGCTGGCGGTCCGTCGGCAGGCCGGTGTCCTTGATCGCCTCCTGGATCTTGCCCCCGACGGCGATCGCGTGCGGACCGATGTTCAGGTACTGCCCGGCGCACGGTGACATCCACGGGTGGCGCACCAGCATGTGGCGGTAGTCGAGGGCGAGCACCCTGGTCCGCTCCCGCCAGCCCCCGGCGGCGTCGACCGCCGCGAGGTCGATCTCCCCGTAGACGGTGTCGATGGCGTACTCGATGATGTCGTCCTTGGTGTCCACGTACCAGTACAGGGACATCGCCGTGACGCCGAGATCCGTCGCGAGCTTGCGCATCGAGAGTCCGGCCAGGCCCTCCTCGTCGAGCATCCGGATCGCGGCGGCGACGATCCGGTCCCGGTCGAGCCCGGCCGGGCCGCCCCCGCTGCGGGCGGCCCGGTTCTCCAGCCAGACGCTGGAACGCGCCGGGTTCTTCGCCCGATCCGCTGCCTTGACCATCGCGTTCCTCCGTCTGTCAGTGGTCCGTGACCATGCTAGGCAGCGAGCGTCCTCCCGGCGGCCGGGGTCTTCTCCGTGCGCTCGGCCCGCCTGAGCAGGGCCGCCGCGAGCAGACCGCCGGCGAAGACGGCGACGGCGCCCACCAGCTGGCTGGTCTGCAGGCCGGAGGCGAAGGCGTCGGAGATCTCCGCCCGTTCGGCGTCGCTCCCGGCAGCCGCGAGGGCCGCGGGCAGCGAGGTCGCGGTGACGGCGACGAGCGCGGCGAAGCGGGCGTTGAGCACGGCGCCGAGGACGGCGACGCCGAGACCGTTGCCGAACTCGGCGAGGGTGCCGTTGACGCCGGCGCCCACGCCCGCCTTCTCCGGCGGGATCGCGCTCATGATCGCGTTGGCCATGGCCGGGTTGGAGACGGCGAGGCCGATGCCCATCAGGACCAGGCCGAGGAGCATGCCCCAGTAGGTGCCGTCCGTGCCGCCGCCGATCACGGCGATCGAGCCGAGACCGGCCGCGACCAGGGTCATGCCGACGGCCACGGTGGGCGGGGTGCCGAGCTTCGTCACGATGCGCGGGCCGACGCCGGTGAGGTTGAGCGCGACGACGGTCAGCGCGAGCGGTGCCATCCGCAGACCGGCTTCGAGCGGCTCGTAGCCGAGGACGAACTGCAGGTGCTGGGTGAGGAGGAAGAGCGAGCCGCCCATGCCGAACATGACCAGGATCGCGCCGGCGACGGCGCCGACGAACTTCTGGTTGCGGAAGAAGTGCATGTCGAGCATCGGGTACGGGACGCGCAGCTCCCACAGGGCGAAGGCGGCGAGGACGACGACGCCGATCGCGGCCGGGACGAGCACCTCGGCGGAGGTCCAGCCGTGTTCGGGGCCCGTGATGATCGCGTACACGGCGGCGGTCATGCCGATGGTGGAGAGCAGCGCGCCGAGCAGGTCGGGACGGTCGCCCTGGGGGTTCTTCGACTCCGGTACGAGCTTGAGGACGGCGATCAGGCCGATCAGCGCCACCGGGATGTTGATGAGGAAGATCGTTCCCCAGGAGAAGTGCTCGATGATGACGCCACCGATGAGCGGCCCGGCGGCGAAGCCGAGCGAGCTGACGGTGGCCCAGAGCGCGATGGCCTTGACCCGCTCGGAGTCGTCGAAGATCTGCATGACGACGGCGAGGGTCGTGGTCATCAGGAGCGCGCCGCCGACGCCCATGCCCGCGCGGGCGGCGATCAGCTGGGCGGTGGAGTCGGCGAGTCCCGCGGCGAGCGAGCCGAGACCGAAGAGCGCGAGGCCGGCGGCGAGGAGCTTCTTGCGGCCGTAGCGGTCGGCGGCGTTGCCCGCGGTCAGGAGCAGGCCGGACTGGACGAGCGAGTAGGCGTTGATCATCCACTGGATGTCGCTGGTGGAGGCGTGCAGTTCGGTGGTCAGCGCGGGGATGGCGACGCTGAGCACGGTGTTGTCGAGCAGCACGGTGAGCTGGGCGAGGCAGATGACGCCGAGGATCAGCCAGCGCTGCGGGTGGCCGCCGGTGGCGGTCGGTTCGGTCGCGGCGGTCGGCGCCGTCATGGGCAGAGCTCCTTGTACGGTGTACGGGACTGAGTCTCGTACACCGTACAAGGGCTTCTCGTACGCTGTATAGCGATTACTTCCCGGCCGTCAGGTCGTAGAACGTGGAGCTGCCGACGGTGACCGCCTCGAAGGTGTCCTGAACCCAGGCGACGATCTCGGCGCTGGTGCCGTCGCCGCCCATGCCGCCACCTCCGCCGCCCCCTCCGGACGAGATGAAGTAGTGGATCCTGCCCTCGGCGACGTACTGCTTGAACCGGTCGAGCGTCGGCGACGGGTCGCTGCCGTTGAAGCCGCCGATCGCCATGACCGGCTTCTCGGTGGCGAGCTGATAACTGGCCGCGTTCTGGGAACCCACCGCGGCGGCGACCCAGGTGTAGTCGTCGGCGTCCTTGAGCAGGGCCGCCTTCGCCTCCGTCCCGACATTGGCGCCGTCGAGGAGACCTCCCATGGCGCCGCCCATGCCGCCTCGCTCACCGTCGGGGGTGTTGCCGCCGGCGGTGCCGGGCGGCCGGGCCTGCCCCTGGCCCGCGGGCATGAAGCCCTGGCCCGGAGGCATCTGGCCCTGGCCTTGGTCCTGTCCACCACGGATCTGGCCGCCAGGGGCCTGGTCGGCGGGGGCCTGGCCTGCGGGGGCCTGACCGGTGCCCGGGAGGCCGTACGGCATCCGCGTCCCGCCGTCCCCGCGCCCGCCGGATCCACCGGGTCCGCCGCGCATCCCGCCGAAGCCCGCGCCCGCCGGGCCCGCCGTAACGATCGAGCCCTGGTGTCCCGTGCCCACCGTCGCCAGGGTGTACGCGAACGGGCCCGCGAGCCCCGCCGCCAGGCCGAGGCCCGCGACCGCGAGCCCGAACCGCCGGTCCACCCGGCCCGCGAACAGCAGCCCGAGCGCGGCCGCCGCGCCCGCCACCAGGACCGCCCAGCGCAGCCACGGCAGCCAGTCCGGCGTGCGCCCGAGAAGGGTGAAGGACCACCAGGCCGTCACCGCCACCGTCGCGGCGAGGGCCGCCGAGGCCTGCCAACGGGTGCGTTCCTCCCACAGCACGGCCGCGCCCATGCCGACGAGCGCCGCGAGGTACGGGGCCAGGGCCACCGTGTAGTACTCGTGGAAGATGCCGGCCATGAAGCTGAACACGGCAAGCGTGATCAGCAGCGAACCGCCCCACACCAGGAACGCGGAGCGCGCCGTGTCCGTCCGGGGCGCCCGCCGGGTGACGACGAGCCCCGCCACGAGCAGGAACAGCGCGGCCGGCAGGAGCCAGGAGATCTGGCCGCCGACCGAGTCGTTGAACATCCGGCCGATCCCGGTCTCGCCCCAGCCGCCGCCCTGGCCGCCGCCGCGACCGCCACCGCCACCGCCACCGCCGACACTGCCGGTCTCGTTGCCGTTGATCCGGCCGAGGCCGTTGTAGCCGAAGGTCAGCTCCAGGAAGCTGTTGTTCTGCGATCCTCCGACGTACGGCCGGGAGGACGCAGGCCACAGCTCGACCAGGGCCACCCACCAGCCCGCCGACACGAGCATCGCGAGCCCGCCGAGGGCCAGCCGGCCGATCCGGCGCCCGATCGCGCCCGGCGCGCAGACCGCGTGGACGAGCGCGAGCGGCGGCAGGATCAGGAAGGCCTGGAGGGTCTTCGCGAGGAACGCGAACCCGAAGGCCACCCCGGCCCACACGAGCCACTTCGCCGCGCCCTCCTCCTGTTCGAGGGCGCGCAGCACGCAGTACACGGCGACCGTCATCAGCAGCGCGAGCAGCGCGTCCGGGTTGTTGAAGCGGAACATCAGCGCGGCGACGGGTGTGAGCGCGAGCACCACCCCCGCGATCAGGCCCGCGCCCGCGCCGAACCGGCGCCGTACGGCCGCGTAGAGCACGGCGACGGTCGCCACGCCCATGAACACCTCGGGCGCGAGGATCTGCCAGGACCCGAGGCCGAAGAGCCGGACGGAGAGGGCCATCGGCCAGAGGGCGGCCGGCGGCTTGTCGACGGTGATGGCGTCGGCCGCGTCGAGCGAGCCGAAGAAGAAGGCCTTCCAGCTCTCGCCGCCCGCCTGGACGGCGGCGGAGTAGAAGGAGTTGGCGTAACCGGAGGCGCTCAGGTTCCAGAGGTAGAGCACGGTGGTCACGGCGAGCAGGCCGAGGAGGGCGGGCCGGACCCAGGGCGCGTCCTCGGCGCGTCCGCGCCACAGCCGGGCGGGCCGGCGGGCACGGGGCACGGCATGGACGGCGGTGGACGGGGTGGTCATCGTTCGTTCCTTGGGGAGACGCGGTCCGGGAAGACCCAGAGCCGGAAGAGGAGGAAACGCAGGACGGTCGCGGCGAGATTGGCGACGACCAGGACGGCCAGCTCGGTCGAGTGCGCCGGATCACCGCTCGCCGCGCCGAGGGCGGCGAGCGAACCGCTGGTCAGGGCGAGGCCGATGGCGAAGACCACGAGCCCCTGCGCCTGGTGGCGGACGGCCCGGTCCCGGCCCCGTACCCCGAAGGTGAGGCGCCGGTTGGCCGCCGTGTTGGCGACGGCGGAGACGAGAAGGGCGGCGGCGTTGGCGAACTGTGGGCCGACGCCGAGCCGGAAGGCCGAGTACAGGGCGAGGTAGAAGAGCGTGGAGAGCACCCCGACCACGCAGAAGCCCACCAGCTGCCGGGCCAGACCGCCCGGCACACCGGTGAGTTCGCGGTCCCGGGGATCGTCCCCGAAGGGCCTGGCCAGCCGGTCGAGGGGCAGCGATCCCGTCGCGAGGGCCCGCCCCACCCGCCAGACGCCCTTGAGGTCGTCGGTCGCCGTGCTGACGATGTGCACGGTCGAGTCCGGGTCGTCGACCCAGTCGACCGGCACCTCGTGGATGCGCAGCCCGGCCCGCTCGGCGAGGACGAGGAGTTCGGTGTCGAAGAACCAGCCGGTGTCCTCGACCATCGGCAGCAGCCGCTCGGCGACGTCCCGTCGTATCGCCTTGAATCCGCACTGCGCGTCGGAGAACCGGGCGGCGAGCGAGCCGCGCAGGATCAGGTTGTAGGCCCGCGAGATCAACTCCCGCTTCGGCCCACGCACCACTCGCGAGGAGCGGGCCAGCCGGGACCCGATCGCCAGGTCGGAGTGGCCGGAGATGAGCGGCGCGACCAGCGGGAGCAGGGCGTTCAGATCGGTGGACAGGTCGACGTCCATATAGGCGAGGACGGGCGCGTCCGAGCCCGACCACACCGTCCGCAGCGCCCGGCCGCGCCCCTTCTCCTCGAGCCGTACGGACCGCACCTCGGGCACCTCGGCGGCGAGGCCGGCGGCGACGGCGGGGGTGGTGTCGGTGGAGGCGTTGTCGGCGACGGTGATGCGGAAGCCGTAAGGGAAGGTCCGGAGGAGGTGCTCGTGGAGCCGGCGGACGCACGGCTCCAGGTCCTTCTCCTCGTTGTGGACGGGGATCACCACGTCCAGGACGGGCCGTCCCGCGATGTTCACCGGCAGGTGTTCCCGGGCGGGGAGGGCGTCGGGCCTTCCGGAGGCCACGGGCGCGGGGTCCGCGATCGTTGGGGTTCGCATGACACCGACACTCGCCGGGGCCGCTGTCACGGCTGTGTGATGCGCCTGTGGCCTGCCTGTGAGTACGCGCGGGGGGCCTCGTCGGCGGGCGCCTGTGCGTACGTGCGGGGCACCTCGTCGGCGGGCAGCCGGACGGTGAAGACGGTCCGGCCGGGGGCGCTCGTGACGGCCACCTCGCCGCCGTGGGCGAGGACGACCGCGCGCACGATGGCGAGCCCGAGGCCGGTGGATCCGGCGTGCCGGGAGCGGGAGGCGTCGCCGCGCGCGAACCGCTCGAAGACGAAGGGCAGCAGCTCGGACGGGATGCCGGGCCCGTCGTCCTCGATGTCGACGAGCGCCGCGCCGTGCTCCGTACGGACGCGGGCGGTGACCTTCGTGCCGGGCGGGGTGTGGGTACGGGCGTTGGCGAGGAGGTTGACGAGCACCTGCTGGAGCCGGGCGCCGTCGGCCCGTAGGACCGCCTGCTCCGAGGGGAGTTCGAGGCGCCAGTGGTGCTCGGGTCCGGCGGCGCGGGCGTCGCCGACCGCGTCCACGACGAGGGGCACGAGGTCGGTGGTCCCGTACGACAGCGGGCGTCCGGCGTCCAGCCGGGCCAGCAGCAGCAGGTCCTCCACCAGACCCGTCATCCGGGTCGCCTCGGACTCGATCCGGCCGAGCGCGTGCCGGGTGTCGGGCCCGCACTCCTCCCGGCCGCGCCGGGTCAGCTCCGCGTACCCCCGGATCGAGGCCAGCGGGGTGCGCAGTTCGTGGCTGGCGTCCGCGACGAACTGCCGGACCCGGGTCTCGCTCTGCTGCCGGGCGTCGAGCGCCGAGTGGACGTGGTCGAGCATCCGGTTGAGTGCCGCGCCGACCTGGCCGACCTCGGTGCGCGGATCGGCCTGCGCCTCCGGGACCCGCTGGTGGAGCGCCACCTCGCCGCTGTGCAGCGGCAGCTTGGCGACCTGGCCGGCGATGGCGGCGACCCGGCGCAGCGGCCGCAGGGCCACCCCGACGAGCACGGTCCCGGCGAGCGAGGCCGCGACGAGCCCGGCGCCGGTGACGCTCAGCTCGACGAGGACGAGGGTGGAGAGGGCGTCCTCGACCTCGGCGAGCGGAATGCCAGTGAGGAACTTCCCTTTGCTGCCCTCCGCGTACTCGACCCGGTACGCGCCGAGTCCGCCGGGCAGATCGACGGTGTGCGGCTCCCCGTCACGCGGAACGGCGGCGAGCGCGGCCCGCTGAGCCGCGTCGAGTTCGGTCCGGACGTTCCGCCCGTACAGACCGCCGTTCTCGGTCTCGGCCTCGGCCGAGTATCCGGCCGACGTCATTTCACCGTCCACCAGGACCGCGCCGAGGGTGCCGGTCGGGACGGGCCCCTCGACGAACCAGAGCAGGTCCTGGCCCAGGCCCGGGTCAGGGCCGAGGCCCATGGGAACCGGCGGGCCCACGGCCCGGTTGGAGACCGTACGGACCTGTTCGTCGGCCCGGTCGTACAGGTACGAGCGGAACGCGATCGTCGTGACCGTGCCGATGACGGCCGCGACGACCGCGATCAGCGCGACCGCCGCGACGACGAGCCGGGTCCGCAGCGACCACGGCCGCCGCCATGCGCGCCGGAACACGGACCGCTACTCCCCGGGCTTGATGAGGTACCCGGCCCCGCGCCGGGTGTGGATCATCGGGGCGCGCCCCGCGTCGATCTTCCGCCGGAGGTACGAGATGTAGAGCTCGACCACGTTGGCCTGGCCGCCGAAGTCGTACGACCAGACCCGGTCGAGAATCTGGGCCTTGCTGAGCACCCGGCGCGGATTGCGCATGAGGTAGCGCAGCAGCTCGAACTCGGTCGCCGTGAGGTGGATCGACTCCCCGCCCCGGGTGACCTCGTGGCTGTCCTCGTCGAGGGTCAGGTCCCCGACGACGAGCAGCGACTCACTGCGCGCCTGCGCCGCCCCGGACCTGCGGATGAGACCGCGCAGCCGGGCGACGACCTCCTCCAGGCTGAAGGGCTTGGTGACGTAGTCGTCGCCGCCGGCGGTGAGTCCGGCGATCCGGTCCTCGACGGCGTCCTTCGCCGTCAGGAAGAGCACCGGAACGTCGGGGAGCTCACGCCGGACCGAGCCCAGCAGGCTGAGCCCGTCGGCGTCGGGGAGCATCATGTCGAGGATCACGGCATCGGGCCGGAACTCGCGTACGGCGCGCAGGGCGGCGGCGCCGTCGCCCGCGCTCCGCACCTGCCAGCCCTCGTACCGCAGGGCCATGGAGAGGAGTTCGGCGAGCGAGGCCTCGTCGTCGACGACGAGGACACGGACGGCGGTGCCGTCGGCACGGAGCATGTCGGCGCGGGTGCCGGGGCGGCGTGTGGTGACGGTCATGGCATCCACGCTCGCGGCCACCGCTGAAAGCTCTCTTTCCCTTTCCTGTGAATTCCCTGAGAAAGGGCCTCGGCGATCCCTGGCCGGTTTCACGTGAAACTGCGGGCCAGGGCACTCACGGTTTCACGTGAAACAACGCGGCCCCGTTCTCGTAGAGGACCCGTCGCAGCCAGTCGTCCCCGAGTCCGAGCCGTTCGAGGGCGTGGAGCTGGTGCGCGTACGGATACGGGATGTTCGGGAAGTCCGAACCGAGGAGGATCCGGTCGCCCAGGTCGACGAGCCGCTTGAGCTCCACCTCGGGAAAGGGCGCGAGCCGCTCGCTGAAGTCGGTGAAGGACATGGTGGTGTCGAGGTGGACACCCTCGTACCGCTGGGCGAGGTCGAGGAAGTCGCTGTACTCGGGCATCCCCATGTGCGCGACGATCACCCGCAGCCGGGGGTGACGGGCGAGCAGCCGCCTCATGGGCCCGGGGCCGGTGAACCTGCCCGGGGCGGGCCCGGAGCCGCAGTGCACGACGACGGGGGTGCCGCTGTCGGCGAGGGCTCCCCAGACACCGTCCAGCTGGATGTCGGTCGGATCGAAGCCGCCGACCTGGAGGTGCACCTTGAAGACGCGGGCCCCGGCGCCGAGCGCCTCGTGGACGTACCGGACGGCTTCCGGCTCGGGGAAGAAGGTCGCCGTGTGGAGACAGTCGGGGGTACGGGCGGCGAAGTCGACGGCCCAGGAGTTCAGCCAGGCGGCCATGCCGGGCTTGTGCGGGTAGAGCATCGCGGTGAAGGCGACCGCCCCGAAGCCGCGCAGGAGGGCGAGCCGGCGTTCCTCCTCCTCGCGGTAGGTGATGGGCCACTCCAGGCCGGTCAGGGGGCCGACGGCGTCGAAGTAGGCCCAGACCTTGTCGAGGACGTTCTGCGGCATGAAGTGCGTGTGCACGTCGACGAGCCCGGGAATCCCGAGGCGCGCGAGCAGCGCGGCGATGTCCGTCGTGGTGTCGGCCGGGGTGTCCACTGCGGTGTCCGTTGGGGTGTCACTCCCGCTCATAGCTGTAGCTCCGTTCGACCTTGCCGATGTGGACGCTGTAGCTCTCGTACCAGTGCTCCCGTCCGTACGCCTTCGCGGCCTGGTGCTCCGTGTCGAGGCGCCAGGCGTCGAGGGACTCCAGGTCACGGAAGTAGGCGACGGTGATGCCGATGCCGCCGGGGGTGCGGGCGCTCTCGTAGCCGAGGAAGCCGGGGATCTCCTTGACGATCTCCTGCATGCGGGAGGAGGTCTCGGCGTATCCCTCGGGCGCCTCGGGGCGTACGGATGTGAACAGGGCCGTGTAGTAGGGCGGTTCGATGCCCGCCACCAGCTTCGGGGTCATGTGATCACCCTCGCTGGGGCCGGGCCGGGCTGTCCACGGCCGCAGGGGAAAGGGATCCAAGACTTTACGAAGGGCTCGCCGGCCTTCAGAAGAGCTCCCCCTGGGTGCTCTCGGGCTCTGCCGCCGTCACCGGCGTCACGGGCACCGAGAACTCCGCCTCCGCCCCGGCTCCTGTCCCGGTTCCTGTCCCGGCTCCCTGGAGCACCCACCCGCCCATCAGCCGGGTGTCGAGGGCGAGACAGCGCCCGCCGGGGTCGAGCAGGTGCAGATCGGGTCCGGCGGCGGCGAGCAGCCGCCCGCTGACGGCACCCCCGTCGACCAGTTCGGTGACGGTGCCGGCGAGCGGCGGGAGCCCGTCGAGGCCGAAGGCTTCGACGTGGTCGCGCGGGGCGAACTCCAGCGGCTTCAGGGTCTCCGTCCAGCCGCCGACCGCCCGAGCGCGCCGGTGCAGCTCCTCGACCTCCCCGGCCCGGACCGGGGCCGGCGGCAGGGCGTGCCGGGCGGCCCGCTTCCGCTCGTACGCCACCCGGTCGGGGATCCCCAGCGTCTGCCGCAGCACCTCCTCGGTCCGCCGGGCGGCCATCAGCGGACCCCGCCCGAGCCAGCTGAACGTGACGGCGCCCTGTTCGAGGAGCCGGGCCGCGCCCCGGGCTTCGGCGGTGATGCCCACCTTGGCCATGCCGGGCCCGAACCAGGCGAGGTACACGCGGTACGGCTGCGGATCGTCCAGGAAGGTGTCGGCGGCGACCGAGTGGGCCCGGTCGAGCCGCGCGCACTCCGCGCACCGCCCGCCGGTGACCCGGCCGGGCACGACGGCCTCCAGCGGGCAGGGGTTGCCCCGGGCGCCGGGGCACCGCCGCGTCCCCACGGCCCGGAAGGCGAGCCCCTGCCCGTACGAGAGGGGGCTGACCTTCCCGCCCTGCCACCGCAGCCCGGGTGTCCCGCCGTTCCAGGTGATCCCCCGGCACCGCCACTCCACGCCGCTCCTCCTCCGCACCCGCTCCTCGGGCGCTTCCGGTGCGAGCCGCCTCCACGCGAGCTCCCCCGCCACCGTCCAGTCTCCGCCACATCCGCTCCCGCCCCCGGGACGGTGCCTCCGGGGGCGCCACCGGACCGGCGGGTGCCTCACGGCAGGACGTAGATCCGCGCCCCGTCCGCGTCCGGGCCGCCGACCTCCCGTATGCAGCCGCGCTCGATGAGGAGGCGTACGCAGTCCCGGACGCGCTCGCAGGACAGACCCGTGCGCCGGGTGACGTCCTGGGTCCGGTAGCGGACCCCGCCCCGGATCAGGGCGGGCGCGAGGAAGTCGGCGACCGTCCGCGCGTCCCCGGTGATGGCCCAGGACTCGACGAGCGCCTGCGGGGTGAGCGCGACGGCGGCGCCGGTGCGCTGGCGGGGCACGGAAAGCCGCTCAAGGGAGTCGGCGACCCTTGAGAGGCTCCGCCGGGTCTCGCGGAGCAGCTCCGCGTACTCGGTGTGCTCGGCGTACGCGGGGGCCCGCTCGTCGAACCGCCCCTCAAGCCGTACGAGGACGTCGACGAGCTCCGGCGGGAGGACGAACCCGGCGTGCACGGGGGAGGGTTCGAGGCCGTATCCGCCGTACCGCTGGACCGCCGCCACGACCTCCGCCACCCACGCCCGGAAGGGCCCGGCCTCCGGTCTCCGGCACGCGCCGACGAGCTGGACGAGCCCCTGGAGGCTCACCATCCGCGTCGACGCCCTGATCCCGTTCCGGCCGGGGAACTCCTCGCCTCCGGCGAGCTCCCGCGCGGACGCCAGGCACGCGTCGGGCAGCTCCACCGTCCGCAGGACCTGCCGGGTCCCCGCGTATCCCAGCCGTCTCGCCACGTCCACCACCGGGAACCAGTGGGTCCCGTCGGGGGCGGTCAGCCGCCGCAGGGGCGTACCGGTGGCGGCGTGCACCAAGTCATCGATGTCGATCGCGTCCATCGATCATCACCTCCGCCACGCAAGTTAGGCCGAAGGCATATTCAACTGACATGCAAATCAGACAGGTTCACCCAAAAGGGGAGGGGTTCTCAGGATTTCCCCGAGACCCCCTCCCCCGCGCGTGCGTCCTGCGCGTACGCCTACTTCGCGACGAACTGCGTCAGGATCGCCTGCACCTCGTAGATGTCGACGCCCTTGGTGAAGGTCTTCTGCACGGGCAGCTGGCTGCCCGAGATCCAGATCTTCAGTTCGGCGTCCAGATCGAAGGTGCCGGCGGTCTCGACGGCGAAGTGCGTGATGCTCCGGTACGGGATCGAGTGGTACTCGACCTTCTTGCCGGTGATCCCCTGCTTGTCGACCAGCACGAGCCGCCGGTCGGTGAAGAAGATCGTGTCGCGGATCAGCAGGTACGCGGCGTGCACCTGCTCCCCCTGGCCGAGCAGCCGCGCGAAGTCCTGCTGCGCCTGCGCCGGATCGATCGCGTGCGCGTTCCCGAAGAGTGCCATGCCCCAACCCCCACGTTCGAAGTGAAAGAACGATCATCCGACTCCGAGGCTCGTCAAGGCAAGGCGCCCGTCCGACACATGACGCACCGACGGAACAACTCCGGCCGCGTGCCCGCCGGTCGGGCTGCGACCGGTCGGCGGCGGCCGTCAGACGCCGCCCGGTCAGCCGCCCGCCCGGTCAGCCGCCGACGGGTCAGGCGCCGACCGGCCCGGCGGCGAGGACGGGAGCTAGGATCCTGAGCATGGCCCTGACCGTGAACGACGTGGACCTGTTCACCGCCTCCAGGCCTCGCCTGGAGGCCATCGCCTACCGCCTCCTCGGTTCCGCGAGCGAGGCGGAGGACGCCGTGCAGGAGACGTTCCTGCGCTGGCAGGCCGCCGACGTGGACCGCATCGAGGTCCCCGAGGCCTGGCTGACGAAGGTCCTCACCAATCTGTGCCTCAACCAGCTCACCTCCGCCCGCGCGCGGCGCGAGAGCTACGTGGGCCAGTGGCTCCCCGAGCCGCTGCTCGCCGGCGACCCGATGCTCGGCCCCGCCGAGACCGCCGAGCAGCGCGAATCGGTCTCGTACGCGGTGCTCACCCTGCTCGAACGCCTCTCTCCCAACGAGCGGGCGGTGTACGTCCTGCGGGAGGCCTTCGGCTACCCGCACCGGGAGATCGCCGAGATCCTCGACCTCACGGAGGCGGCCAGCCAGCAGATCTTCCACCGCGCCAAGAAGCACGTCGCGGACGGGAGGTCCCGCACCGAGATCGACGAGGCGGCGGCCCGGCGGATCGTCGAGGAGTTCCTCGCGGCGGCCACCAGCGGGCAGACCGACGCACTCGTACGGATGCTCACCGCGGACGCCGTCTCGATCGGCGACGGCGGCGGGAAGGTCCCGGCCCGCGCCAAGGCGTTCGAGGGCGCCGTCGCGGTCGCCAAGTTCATGCGGGGCCTGTTCCGGCCCGGTCCGGCGAAGCGGGCCCTCGTCGGCGGCTCGGCCGAGATCCACACCACCACCGCCAACGGCGCCCCCGCCGTGGTGGCCGTCGTCGACGGCCGGGTGGTCGGCGTCATGTGCCCGGAGATCGACGCCGAGGGCATCGTCGCCTTCCGCAACCAGGTCAACCCCGACAAACTCGTCCGCGCGACCCGCCAGTGGGCTGCCACCGACCACGGAAAGCCCCTGTTCACGGCCTTCTGATCGCGATGTGACCTGCTTCACACCGGACTCCTGTCAGGAATCCTCGGGCTACCCGGTTCAGGTGGCGAACCCGCGGAAGACAGGAGCACGGACATGCAGCACCGCATCATCGTTCTCGGAGCCGGATACGCCGGAACCATCGCCGCCGGGCGCCTCGCCAAGCGGCTGCGCCGCGAGGACGTCGCCATCACCCTGGTCAACGCCGAACCGGACTTCGTCGAGCGCGTCCGGATGCACCAGCTGGCGGTCGGCCAGGACCTCGCGCCCCGGCCCCTCGGCGAGATGTTCGCGGGCACCGGCGTCGAACTGAAGATCGCGAAGGTCACCGGCGTCGACGTGGACCGCAAGACCGTCACCGTCACCACCACGGGGGGCGAGCAGGCGGAGGAACTCACCTACGACACCCTCGTGTACGCCCTCGGCAGCGGCTGGAACAGCCAGGGCGTCCCCGGCACCGCCGAACACGCCCATGAGATCGCCGGCCGCCCCGGAGCGCTCCGGCTGCGCGACCGCCTGGCGCGGCTGGGCGCCGGACAGCACGTGGTCGTGGTCGGCGGCGGTCTCACCGGCGTGGAGGCCGTCACCGAGATCGCCGAGGCCCGCCCTGACCTCGACGTCTCCCTCGCCGTCCGCGGGGACCTCGGCGACTGGCTCTCCCCCAAGGGCCGCCGGCATCTGCGGAAGGTCGTCGACGGGCTCGGGATCACCGTGCACGAGCGGGCCGCCGTCACCGGTGTGTCGGCCGACCGGGTCATGACCGCCGACGGCACGTCCCTGCCGGCCGAGGCCACCGTGTGGACCACCGGCTTCGCGGTCCACCCGATCGCGCGGTCCACCGCCCTGGAGGTCACCGACACCGGCCAGATCGTGGTCGACGGGACCATGCGCTCGGTCTCGCACCCCGACGTGTACGCCGCAGGTGACGCCGCCATGGCCATGGGCCCCGGCGACAAGCCGCTGCGGATGTGCTGCGCCACGGGCAGCCCCATGGCCTGGCAGGCGGCCGACGCCATCGCGGCCCGCCTGACCGGTGGCAAGATCCCGACGGTGCCGCTCCGCTACTTCAACCAGTGCATCTCGCTCGGCCGCAAGGACGGCCTGATCCAGTACGTCACCGCCGACGACCGCGCCGTCCGATCGGCCCTGACGGGCCGGCTCGCCGCCACCTACAAGGAACTGGTCTGCAAGGGCGCGGCCTGGAGCGTCGGCAAGCCCACCCTCGGCCTCCCGACCCGCCGCCGCCCCGTCCTGCGCGACCGGCCCCGAACGGACGCCCCCGCCCAGGTCCCGGCCTGACGCGGGAGGCCCCGCCACCCTCGCCCGGGGCCTCTCGCCCATGGACGCCCGGAGGAATTCGAACGCGCGGCCTTCCGATCCGTAGGATCGGGCGGCACGCGTCGGGCGCTCGGGCACGGTGGGCGGCACGACGTCGAACAGCACAGGGATGCGGACATCGGCGGCCCGGAAACATCCGGAGGTGTCCTGCCGACGGGAGAAGACATGACGATGCCGGTCACCAAAGCTCAACAGGACCAGCAGGGCCGGCAGGGCCGACGGCCCGGTTCCGGACAGAAACGGGAACGCGGCGCCGGGTCGCGGATCCTGCTGCTCGCGGCGACCGCACTCGTCGCCGGAGCCGCGGGAGTGGCCGGCACCTTGCTCCACCAGAGGACCACCGCCCCGGACACGTCCGCGGTCGACGCCCAGGCCGCCGGGATCGCCGAGGACCTGCGTGGAGATCTGAACGCGGGCTTCTACTCGGGGGGTCAGCCCTACGGGGGCCAGTTCACCGAGGGCACGCTCGTCGCCCAGGTCGAGGCCCGCGGCGGAGTACTGCTGAGCGCCGACACCGAGCGGAACCAGGCCGCCGGAAACGTCCACACGGCAGAGGTGATGCTGGGGTTGGTGCCACCGGGCACGGAGGCCGTCGCCGCGGACGCCTATCCGGTCCGCTGCTACCGCTACACGTTCGGCATCGGTACGCACAGCGTGAAACAGTCCGGCACGACGTGTCCGGCTTCGCGGACCGACGGCAGGCCCGGCAGCCTCACGGCGCAGATGGGCGTGCTGCTCTCGCAGCGGCCCACCGGCGCGTTCGCCCACCGGCCGATGGCGACCACGGGATACGCGCACACCCCGCGGGGCGCCGTGGATTTCCTGAAGGGCAAACGTCTGGTCGCCACCGGGGACACGGTGAGCGTGGTCTCCGGCAAGGCCGGCAGCGGTGGCGTGTACGTCCTCGCCCTGCGCGTCAACGGCGCCTGCCACTACCTGCGGATGGACCCCTCGCCCACCGCGTCACGCCTGATACCGCTGTGGGCCGCCCCGGCCGACGAACAGGAGACGTGCGGCGTCCAGCAGGCCGTGGCCGCCTCCGCCCTCCACGGAGTCGACCCGGCGAAACAGGGATGACCACCACCGGCCGACGGCGACCGGGCACGGTCGCCGCACGTCGCCGCTGTACGCCCCGACAACGCGAGAGGCCCGGACTCTCGTCCGGGCCTCTCGTCTGTGTGCACTCGGCAGGATTCGAACCTGCAACCTTCTGATCCGTAGTGATCTGAACGGCGTCCACAGCGTCCATACGGTGCGGAGAAAGGCCGTAGAAAGCAGGTCAGCGGCCTACGGCGCATCCCGATTCACACGGCCTGTGAGACGTCGGTGAGACGGATGCACATGACGAAGGCCCCGCCGGATGCCCGGCGGGGCCTTCTGTGCGTGCGGCGCAGGTTCCCTCATCTGCCCGCCGCCTCAGTCGACCGAACTCTCTTCGACCCAGCTCCGGCCCGGGGCGTGCCAGTCGACGGCGTACTCCGTGGGCTCGCCGTCCTGGTCGAGGTATCGGTTGGTGACCTTCAGGGCGGGGGTGCCGGCCTCGACACCGAGCTGCGTGGCGATGCCCTCGGGGACGGTTCCGACGGAGTGCGTCGCGCGCTGCCGGGTCGCCTTCCTGCCGGTCTGGTCCTCGATGTAGCCCATCGACATCTTGGGCAGCTTCTCCGGCTGTGTGAAGGCGGGCAGGCGCTCGGCCAGGGCAGCGGTGACCCACGTGGTGGAGACGACCGAGACGCCGGCCGCGTCAAGGTAGCGGCGTCGGCGCAGGACGACTTCCTCGCCCGCCTCGATGCCGAGGGCGTCGGCTACCTCCTGGGCGGCCAGCTCGGTGCGGGCCTCGACGAACTCGACCGTCTCACCGTCGAGGAGGCCCGAGCCACCGCGGCGAACCATGCCGATCCGGCTGGACCCCTGTGTTAGCGGGGATCGCTCACGAACGACCGTGAACCTCCCGGGGGAGGTGTCCGCCCACCCCTCGTCGCGCAGGGTGCCGAGCACGCGCGCTGCCGTAGCGCTGCTGATGCCCTTCTGCTCGACGATCTCGCGGGCCGAGGGAATGCGATCCCCTGGGCGGAGTTCTCCACGCTCGATGCGCTCGATGATCTCGTTCGCGACCTGCCTGTATGCGGGCAGACGCCGAGGGTCCCCAACCATCCAAACTCTCCCGTCTTAAGGGTCTTAGTGATTTCCCTTGACTCACCAAGTGTCTTAAGACATCGTAGTCCCGTGCCCACCGGAAAGACAGGTCGGTACAAGTCAGACATGACTAAGGCCCCGACGGGGGTGTCTCGGTGCGTCAACACCGAGCCCGTCAGGGCCGCGCATCAGGTGACTTGGAGGAAACCGATGCAGGAGAACTCTACCCTCAGGAGCCCGTTGGGCTCCCCCCTCAAGGTGAAGGACGTGGCCGTCGCCCTCGGCGTCGACGCCTCCACCGTCTACGTGGCCGTGCGGACCGGCCTTCTCGGCTCGTTCCGGGTCGGCGCCGGCCGCGGCACCATCCGGATCCCTCGCTCCGCCCTCAAGTCCTACGCCGCCGAGCGTGGCATCCCCGCCGAGACGCTGGGGGTGGAGCTGTGAGCGCGCTCCCCGCCTTCCTGCCGTCCGCGTTCCGGCCGGCGAAGCTGCAGGCCGTTCCGTCCCAGCCCACGGCCGCCGACCGCAGCAGTTCCCCGGTCAGCCTGACCAAGCCGTCCACCGTCGAGGCCGAGCTGCTGGCCCTGCTCGACGAGTACGGCATCGAGCTGCAGCGCATGGGGCACCGCCGGGAGCCCGACTACATCGCCACCGCCACCAACTTCCTCGGCGACCACGCCCTGTACCTGGGGCCGGACGCGGACCTGTCCGAAGCCCTGCAGGCCGTCCGTACCTTCATCACGAACCACAACGTTCCGCCGGTGGGGCAGAACCCCGGGCACTCCGCCAACCGGGCCCGCATCCGTCTGGTCCCGGCCAAGGTCGGGCCCCGCGGCCGCGTTCAGACCGTGCACGCCGAATGCCCGTGGTGGTGCACCGTCGATCACAGCAAGCGGATCGGATCGCTCGACGACCTGATGCACGCCTCGTACCAGTGCGCGGCCGAACTGGAGACGCTGGACGGCGACATGCCGGAGCTGACCGCCACCCTGAGCGCCGACCCGGCGTCGGCCGACGCGGATCGGCGGGCCGCGCACATCGAGCTCGGCGGTATCGCTGGCTCGGCAGTCCTCACGCCCGACCTGGCGGACGAGGCGGCCGACGAGCTGATCACCCTCGCCGCCCGACTCCGCGAGCAGGCGGCCATCGCCCGCCGCTTCAACCAGGGCGGGGGCCAGCGATGAGCGCCTGCAGCCCCTTGTACGACCCCGAACGTGACCCTGCGTCTCTCGTCCAGCCCGTCGACTCCGCGATCCAGAGGGCCCGCGAAGTCCTCGAGGAGTACGCCAGCGCGAACATCCACGACCACAACGAGATGATCCGAGCGGCCATCTCCCTCGAGATGCGCCTCCGCGGCCTTGTTGCCGCCCTCGACGCCGAGCAGGTGCAGCGATGAGCGACCGTGACCCGCTCGAGGGCATCAGCCCCGACCGCCTCGCCTGGCACCAGGGCGCGCTGGACCGGGACCCGGCCGTGTGCGCCGACGAGCAGCCCGGACAGCCCGGCTTCCCCTGCCTGCGCCCGAAGTTCTTCCACGAGGTCCACGAGGACGTCCTCGGCCGCACGTGGCCGTTCGCGTTCGAGGGGCGTCTCGCGGTGGCGCACCGGGCGCCGGTGGTCGACGGCATGGTGACGGTGAAGACCGGCGACCACGGGGCCGTGACGCTGCCGGAGCCGACCTGGTGCACCGGGCACAAGGCGGCGGAGCCGTACCGGGAGGACATCGAGCACCAGGGCGCCGAGCTGGCCGCGACGATCCCCACGCTGTGCCACGGTCCGGCGGACGTGCTGGCCGTACAGCTGGTCCAGCGGCCGTTCTCCCCGTCGGAGCCGCGGGTGCACGCGGTGCTGAACATGTCGGAGGACATGCACGCCCTGAACTCGGCCGGCCTTGACGTGGCGGCGGGAATCCTCGTCGAGCACGCCGCGCAGCTGCGGCACCTGGCCCGCAAGCTTGCTGCGCTGGAGGTGCCCCGATGACCTCCAAGTGGCCTATCCCCCGGCCGACCGAGGCCGCCGCCATCCGCGCGACGGACCTCGGGTCCCGGCCCGTCCCACCGATCCAGGTGGTCCTCGCCGATCTCCTCACCGCCAACCATCTGGGCGACAGGCACGGCGTCAATCTCTGCGCGCACCGTGCTGCGCGCGTGGCCCTTGGAAAGGTGGGCGAGCAGTGAGCATCGACCGTGCGGCCGAGCGTCGCGCCGACCAGGCCGCAGCCGCCGAGCAGCGCCGCATCGACCGTGCCGCTGCCGACCAGCGCCGTGCCGAGCGGGAGCGGACCGCCGACGAGCGCGCCGCCCGACTCCGCGAGCAGCAGCGGGCCGAGCAGCAGCAGGTGACCGAGCAGCAGCGCATCGAGAAGGAGCGCCGGCGCACCGAGCGGGCCGCCCGCCGGAGCGTAGCGCTCACCGCGGGGAACGTGTACCGCAAGGGGACGCTCGCCCTGGTCGCCGCGTCCGCGCTCGGCTCCCTGCCCGCGCAGGTCCTCCACTTCGTCCATATCAGCCCGATGCTGCTCCCCCTCCCGCTCGCCATTGAGGGCGCCGCCTGGGTGATGGCTGCCGGAGTTGCGTTCGCCGACGAGCGGCAGCTGCCCGGATGGGTGCGGTGGCTGCTCCGGGGACTGGTCGCCGTCGCCGCCGGGTTCGCCGCGTTCATCAACTACGGGTACGGCCGCGGCCTCGAGGCCGCGGGCCTTTCCCCGGCCGACGCGCAGACTGCCGGTATCGGACTCGCCGCCGTGACCCTGCTCGGCCCCCTGCTTTTCGAGGTCCGCCAGTGGGTGAGCACCCTGTCCGCGACGGCCGGGGGTGGGGAGCAGCGGGAACAGCGCCGTCACGCTCGCCGCCGCCGCCGCGACCACCGCACCGTCGCCAAGTTGGCCGACCGCCTCTTGTCCGCCGCGCCGCTCGGCAGCCTCACCACCGAGGATGCGTGGGCGCGCGCGTGGGGGATCGTCCACGGCACCGAGGAACCCGGCATGACGCCGAAGCTGCACCGGTACGCGGTGAAGTCCGCGACGGCGCTCGCCGCCGCCCGCCGCCCTGGCGCCGACGACATCCGGGAGCGTATCTCCGCAGGGTTCCGCGACGTCGACTGGGTGCTGCCGACCGACGCCACTGTGGTGCCGATCCGGCGCGGATCGGCGCAGGTGGACGCCCAAATGCCCCCCGCCCCCGGTAAGACCCGCACGGCCCCCGTCAAGCGCCCGTCTCCGCCGCGACGGCGCAAGGGCGACACCCCCCGCTACAGCGCCGCTGCCCGCGTCGCCGCCGCCGAGACCGCCCGCCGGTCCGTCGTCACCGCGAAGACTGAAGGAGCCCTGTGATGGCCGAACGCCTGCCCGCTCTCCAGACCGTGACCCAGCTTCCGGATGGCACGTGGGCCTACGTCGAGCAGGCGCCGGCTGTTCCGGCCGCGCAGACCGCGCCGCAGGTTGTCCACATCCATCAGGCGCCGCCGGACCGCACCGTACAGCGGATCGCGCTCGGCTCCGGCATCGGCGCCGGCACCGTCGCGGCGGGGGTTTACTTCGGCCCGCTGCTCGTCGGCGCGCTCACCGCGATCGCCGCGAACCTCGCCCTGCTGGCGTTCCTCGCCGCTGTCATGGCCTGGGGCGTCGTGAGCGTCGTGAAGTCGGTCGGCGGCACGGACGGCAAGGCCGCCGCCAACACCCTGGCCAAGGCCCGCAAGCGCCGCAGCTGACCGGCTGCCCGCGGCCCCTGTCTCGCACAGGGGCCAAGGGGAGCCGGGACAGTCCCGGCCGGAGAGGACAGCCATGGAGAGCCAGATCCCGCAGCAGGGCACCCACCACTGGGTGCTGACGCTCGACCTCCCCAACTCGGTGAGGGTCACCGACTTCGGCACCTACACCCCGCTGCCCAACACCACCCGGCACGACGCCTTCACGGTCATCCGGGAGAGCTTCATCGAGCAGCACCCGCAGCTGGCCCGCGCCAGCGTCCTGTTCTTCTCGCTCGAGCCCAACGACCTCTAACCGCCCCTTTCCCAGGAGGAATCCCATGGCCAAGAACACCGAGTACGACCCGAACTACCCCCCACTTACCGCCGGCGAGCACGCCCGGATCGCGTGGAACGTGGTCCGCATGGCAAAGCGGGGAATCGCCGGCGAGACCGTCTACCAGGGCGACTTGGAGGCCAAAGTCGACCGGATCATCGACGGCGCCCGTAAGCGGGCCGAGAAGAGCAAGTAGCTACGCCCCGGGGCGGCCGCAATCCGCCAAGACAACCGGCCGCCCCGGGTCCCCTGACCGCTCTCAGAGCAGCAAGGAGTACCCATCATGACCGAGATCGTCGACCGGCCCGTCAACGGGCACCCGGTCCCCACCGTCGCGAACCTGCTGAAACCGCAGTACACCGTGACCGCCGAGCAGCCGACCGAAGCGCCGGCCGTCGCGGACCCCGAGACCACCGAGGCCGACGTCGTTGAGGCCGTCGACCGCGAGGACAACCCGCTCGCCGACTGGCTGACCGTCCCCGACATTCCCGTGCTGCCCGTGTGGGCCCGCACCCCCGCCCTGCTCAAGGCCAACACGGTCGCGCTCGGCCGCCTGTGCTGGTGGCACACCCGTTTCCACGGCATCCGGGTGCCGAAGTACGCGGTGAAGACAGTGTGGCTGGCCGCCCGCGGGTTCTACCGGGCAGCCATGGGTCTGTGGCCGACCCTGTCCGCGCAGGACCACACGGCGGCCGTCGAAGCGCTCAAGGCGCAGAGCAAGGCCAAGCCGGAGGATGTCGACCTGGCCGTGCGGCTGCAGGCCGCGCACGCCGCCCGTACCCAGACCCGGCGCTGGCGGTTCGGCGCGGCCGCCGTCGGCGTCGCCACCGCCGCCCTGGGCATCTACCTGGCCCCTCCGCTGCTGCAGACCGGCATCACCGGGGCCATCGCCGCCCCGCTGGCCTACCTCGGCCGCGGTGAGAACGTCCAGCTGCTCGACCACGCCGCGCCGCCGATCCGCGTCGACATGTCCGCGCAGCAGCTCAACGACGCGTTGCGCGCCTCTGGCCTCCTGAAAAGCGGCAAGGGCGACGACGAAGGACCGAAGGTCACTTGCGTCATGGGCCCCGTCCGTGACGGCCGCGGCTGGGCGGTGGTCTTCGACCTGCCGAAGGGCGGTGGAAAGACTGCTGCCGACGTCCTGGCGAAGCGGACCACCATCGCCGCCGAGCTCGGCGTAGATGAGATCCAGGTCGTCATGTCCCGCGTCCGGGCCGCGCAGGGAGGCAACGCGTCCCGGGTGTCGATGTGGGTCGCCGACGATGACCCGTACCTGGCCGACCCGGTGCCCTCCCCGCTGGCGAAGATGGAGCGGTTCTCCATCTGGGACCCGATCCCGTTCGGGCACGACGCGCGCGGCAACCGGATCGCCGTGCCGGTCGTGTGGCAGTCGATGTTCTTCGGCGGGCTCCCGCGCCGGGGCAAGACGTTCACGCAGCGGCTCATGACCGCGGCCGGCCTGCTCGACCCCTACGTGCGGCACTACGTCGCCGACTTCAAGGGCGGGCAGGACTGGATGCAGATGCGGCAGGTCGCCCACCGGCTCGTCCTCGGTGCCGAGGATGACGCCATCGAGGCGTTCAAGGCCATGCTCGATGAGCTGCTGCGGGAGATGGAGCGCCGGTTCGCGATCCTGCGGGAGCTGCCGACGTCCATCTGCCCGGAGGGGAAGCTGACCCCGGAGATCGTGACCCGCTACAACATGCCGTTCATCTTCTTCACGGTCGATGAGCTGCAGGAATGCTTCATCGCCGTGTCCGAGGAGAAGGAGCGCAAGGCCATCATCGACGACATGGCGCGCATCGCCCGCCGCGGGCCGGCCGCCGGGTTCGTCTCCAACTACGCCTCCCAGCGCCCCGACGCGGAGTCGGTGCCGACGAAGCTGCGGGAGATCATCACCATCCGGGCGTGCACGCAGGTCACCGACCAGACGTCCTCCGACATGGTGCTCGGCAAGGGCAAGGCCGCCATGGGCGCCGACGCGTCCGTGCTGTCCGAGGACCACAAGGGTGTCGTCGTTCTCGTCACCGGCCCGGCGTCATTCGCCACCGTCAAGAACGACTTGCTGACCACCGCCGAGTTCAACGCACTGTGCGCCAAGGGCCGGGCCCTGCGCAAGGAAGCCGGACAGCTCACCGGCGACGCGGCCGGCGACGTCGTCACCGAGGCCGCCGAGCACGGGCACCGCATCCCGGCCGTCCTCTCCGACGTCATGGAGGCCATGCGGCACGCCCCGCGCATGTTCACCCGTGACCTGCTGCAGCGGCTCGTCGCCATCGACGAGGACACCTACGGCGACTGGGACGCCGAGAAGCTCGCCAAGGAACTGGAGCTGGCCGGCGTGAAGCGCTCCAGCAAGCAGGTGAAGATCAACGGCGAGAACGGGGCCGGCTACCAGCGGCGCGATATTGAAGGCGCCGTCCCCTTCACCGAGCAGCCGGGGTAGAGGGGGAGTCCCCCTACCCGCCCCCGTTCCGCACCCCCCGCTACGGCTCCTTCGCCACTTCGCCGGAGGGCCCGAAAGTAGCGGGGGCCCTTTACCCCGGTAGAGAGGGGGGTAAAGGGCCCTGACCTGCAAGGTAGTGCGGGTAAAGGGGGGCGTCCGGGCGGTCGGGGAGGCCGCGCAGAGGGTGCTCGCGCCGTCCTCGCGTGAACCTACTCGGCGTTCTTCGCCGCCCGTTCGACGGCCTGCAGTTCACGCTCAAGCTCGTCCTTTCGTGTGCGGGTGGACTGCAGTTGCTGGCTCACAGACGCGTAGGTGGCCATCAACTGCACTTCCCTCTGGTAGCTCTCGTCGATCTGCCTACGAAGGTCGGCGGCCCGCTGCTGAAGCTCGTCAGCCGAACCGCTCGTCGGGGACGGATTCAGCAGAGGGTCCAGCTGCAGGTTCAGCAGCTGCGCGAGCGCCGCAACCTCGTCGAACGGCACCGGCCGCTTGCCGGTCTCCGTCCTCGTGACGGCGAGCGGGTTGACCTCCTTGCCCATCAGGGCACCGAGGCGCTTGGCCAGGTCTGCCTGCGTCCACTGCCGGTTCTCTCGCGCCGAACGAACTAGCGCTCCGAATGACTGCCCAACGTCTTCAAACTTCATGAGATGAAGGTAGCGACTTCCCCTCACGACTTCAACAGTGGTAACTTCCAATCATCGTCACGTGAAGGCGACACCTTCACCTGAAGAAGGAAGATCATGGACTCTCTCGCTTCCAAGATCGACAAGTACCTGACAACCGAGGAAGTGGCCAGGCGCTACCGCGTCGCGCCCGGCACCGTCCGCTACTGGCGCCACATCGGCTACATCCCCGAGGGCGTCAAGCGTGGGCGGAAGTGGCTGTACGACCCCGACCTGCTGGACCAGTGGGACACGCCGCAGAACGAGAGCGAGCGTGCCGCGTGAAGAAGCTCGTTCAGCCCACGCTCGCCGACGTCCGTAAGTGGCCGGCCACCGTCAGCGTCCCGCAGGCCGCCGCTGCAATCGGCTGCAGCAAGAGCCACCTTTACGAACTGGTCAGGCGCGGCGCGGCACCGGTCAAGACCATCCCGCTCGGCGCCCGGCACGTCGTCATCACCGCCGACCTCGTCCGGCTGCTGTCTGGAGAGCCGAGCGCCACGAGGAGTGAGGCAGCGGCATGACCCAGAACGCAAAGAAGCCCCGGATGCGACCCGGGGCCCCTCAGGAAGTCCTCTTTGCTGCTAGCGACGAGAACAAGCCCAGCGTAGCGCGGCCCCTCGTCCTCGTCACCCGAGGACGCGTCGAGTTCCTGGCCCACTGTCCGCACTGCGGCGACTGGCACCGACACGTTCACCTCGGCAAGGTCACCGGCCCCTGCGGCACCGTCTACCGCCTCGAGCCGAGGGCTCAGATCAGGAGGGCGGCATGAGCGACGACCGCCACGTCCTCGACCTGCTGCAGGAAGCCCTCGGCCCTGAACACGCCGAGGAATCCATCACCCACCACGGCCACAAGGCGCTGAGCCACCTCATCACCGCGCTCTGCTGGCGCGACAACAACCCCAACCGCGCCGAGTACATCGCCGCCCTCGGCGACCTGCACCGCGATGACGACGAACCCGTCCTCGCCGCCATCATCACCGCCGCATCGTGGCTGAAGGGGGACGAATGAACCGCTGGGACAACGCCCTCGACAACGCCCTCCAGGCCGCGGCCCGTGGTTTCGCCGTCTTCCCCCTGTCACGCAACAAGGTGCCCGCCATCCCCTCACCCCACGACAAGGGGCACCGCTGCACCGGCCTCACCCAGTGCGGCAGCTTCGGGCACGGCGTCGGTGACGCCAGCAACGACCCCGACACCATCCGCGCCGGATTCGACCAGGCCCCGCACGCCGCCGGATACGGCATCGCGTGCGGCGCCGGAACCCTGCCGCTCATCGGCCTCGACCTCGACCGCAAGAACGGCGTCGACGGCTGTGCCACCCTCAACCAGCTGGCCGACCGGCACGGGTTCACCATCCCCCGCACCGTGACCGTATGTACCCCCTCCGGCGGCTTCCACCTCTGGTTCACCGGACCCGCTGGCGCCCACATCTCCAACAGCGTCGGACGTGTCGGTCCCGGCATCGACGTGCGCGGCACCCGCGGCTACCTCGTCGGCCCCGGCAGCCGTGGCAAGACCGGCGAGTACACCATCCACCCCGGCATCACCGACCCGACCGTTCACCCCATCCCCGGGCAGCTACTCCGGCTGCTCGCACCGCCGAAGACCGAACCCCGCCCCGCCGCCCGCCCCTCGCCGAACTCCAGCCAGAACGGCCGCGTCCTCGACGGCCTGGTGCGCGTCGTCACCACCTCGGCCGAAGGCAGCCGGAACGACCGCTTGTTCTGGGCCGCAGCAAAGGCGTGGGCTCACGTAAGGGACGGACATCTCGCGGCCAGCGACGTCGAGCCTGCCCTGGTTTCGGCGGCCGTCGGCACGGGACTGGGCGAGAACGAAGCGCGGCGCACGGTCGCCTCAGCACAGAAGGGAGCGGGAGCGTGACCGAACCCGCCATCACGCCGGCCCCGGCACCGAAGCTGCGGGTCGTCCCCCTGCCCCGCAACTCCCACCGCGGGCACCTGCGCATGGCCGAGCGGTTCGTCGAGGACCACGCAGACAGCCTGCGACACGTCCACGGCATCGGCTGGCACCACTGGGACGGCGCCCGCTGGAAGGCCGACGAGGAGCGCGTCGACATCGAGGCCGCCATCGCGACCACCAAGAAGGCCCTCGCCGACGTCCTCAACATGCCCAGCACCAAGGAACGCGACGAGCTGTACGCCGACGTCCGGAAGTCCGAGAGCGCGTCCGGCATCGACGGGATGCTCAAGCTGGCATCCGCGCTCAAGCCGATCTCCGTCGCCTCCCGGGCACTGGACGCCGACCCGTACCTGTTCAACACGCCGGCCGGAACCGTCGACCTCCGCGAAGGCACCATCGGCGAGAACGACCGGGCCGACCTCATCACCAAGGTGGCCGGCGGACCGATCGGCGAGGAGCTGAACGCCGAGTGGGAGAAGTTCCTCGAGCGGATCCTGCCCGACCCCGACGTTCGCGACTTCGTCCGACGGCTCTTCGGCTACGCCATGCTCGGCAAGCAGACCGAGCACGTCATGCCGATCTTCACCGGCACCGGCGCCAACGGTAAGGGCACCATCCGCGACGCGGTAATGCACGCCTACGGGGACTACGCCATCGAGGTCGACCCCTCCTTGCTCATGGAGTCCAAGCACGAAAAGCACGGGGCGTTCAAGATGCGCCTACGGGGCGCCCGACTGGCCTTCTGCTCGGAGACCGAGAAGGGCCGCAAGTTCGCCGAGGCCACCATGAAGCGGCTCGTCGGTGGCGACCCCATCGAGGCGAACTACATGCACAAGAACCCCATCACGTTCGACCCGTCCCACACGCTCATCATGCTGACCAACCACCTCCCGGCGGTCAGCGGCGACGACCCCGCTGTGTGGCGCCGCATCCTCGTCGTCCCCTTCGACGTGGTGATCCCGGAAAAGGAGCGCGACGGCGGACTGCCCGGACGCCTGAAGGCTGCCGCGCCGGCCATCCTCGCGTGGGCCTACGAGGGGTGGCAGGACTACCAGCAGCAGGGGCTCAACCCGCCGCCCGCCGTTCGCGCGAAGACCGAGGAGTACCGCGAGGAAAGCGACGCACTCGGCCGCTTCCTGAAGGAACGGGCCATCGAAAACCGACACGGCGTCGTCAAGGCTCGGGAGCTCTTCACCGCCTGGTCCAACTGGTGCCACGCCAACGGGCTCAAGACCGAGGAGATCGGTTCTGAGGTCTCGTTCGCGGCCTCGATGAAGACCCGCGGCTTCGACAAGAAGGACCGCAACATCGGGCGCGTCTATCTCGGCCTGATGCTCGCCGGAAGCGAGGAGGACGAAAGCCCCTGACCTGCGGAAGTGGAGGGTTGTGGAGGGTCTCCCGATTTCTCTCCATGCGCACACGTGTAGGGAGTTTCGGAAAACCCTCCACAACCCTCCACTTCCGCCCGGCAGCGGGCCTTCAAGACCCCGCCGGATCGCCCGCTGATGTCCGTCTCAGACACCAGCCACAGACCAGGAGGACACGCCAATGAACGTCGACGACATCGTGCAGGAGCGCATAGCGGCGGCGAAGCGGAAGGACGAGCAGCGGAAGCGTCGCCGGGAGGAACTGGCGGAACGCCGTAAGTACGGGCTGCAGGCCAGGCATGCGGCCAAGATGCGCCGCTGGAACAAGGACCAGCGGTGACAGCCCGCCCGCGACCCCGCTGCGCCGCCTGTGACCGGTGTCTGCCCCGAGGCCGCTACCGGCTGTGCGTCGCCGACTGCGGCGCCCGCCTCTGCCGCAAGCCCCACATCCCGCGCTGCACCGACCTCCACGCCGGACAGTGCCCCAAGTTCGAGCCCCTACAGGGCTTCACCCTCACCACCACCGGAGGAACCCCATGAACCGCGAACAGATCATGGTCCGCTACCAGCAGGAGATCGCCCGCATCGAGGGCAGCAACGTCTACAGCAGCCACGCCAAGCAGGTCATGGCCGCCAAGACATGGAAGGCCGCCCAGAGCGAGATGGAGAAGCTCCGACAGGGCGAAGTCGACGCCATCCGGGGCCGGCGCGAGCAGCTGCAGCGCAAGATGTTCGGCCGCGAGAACGCCGCCGACGCCCAGACCGTCATCGCCCGCCGCGACGCCAACGACCGCGTCGCCAAGCTTGACAACCCGCGCGTCGCCGCCGACCAGCTGCGCGACGCCATCCGCCAGGGCGACCACACCATGGCCCAGGCCCTCGCCCAGCACGCCGCCAGCATGCAGTGGGACGGCGTCCTCGAGGCCTACGCCGACTACCAGCCCGGCTTCCGCGACCACGTCACCGAGTACAACGAACTCCCCGACCCCGACCAGGCCACGCAATGGAGCATCAGTCACGGCTTCGCCCACGTCGTTCCCACCCCCGGCATTCTCGGCAACCTGTCGACGACGCACATCTCCGGCCTCGCCGAGCAGGACCTGGAGGCAGCGTGATGCACTTCGGAGTCCACGTGTCCGACGCCGAGAAGGCCGTCACCGCGGCCGAGCGGCGCAAGCTCCCCGTCCCCGACGGCGTGAGAGAGGCCCGGAAGATCCGGGGCGCCGTCTTCGACACCAGCCACATGCCCGACCCCGAACGGCCCGACCTGCCCGACCTGGCCGCCGAGACCGAGCAGGTCATCCGACAGCACGCCGAAGCGCTCCGCCTCGCCGACGTCACCCGCAGGGCCGCCAGTCTGTTCACGGACGAGGCCGACCAGCGGTACGTGGACGCCGCCCGCGCCGCCGTCCCCGCCTGGATCGCCGCACTGCAGAAGGAGTTCGCCACCCTCGTCGGCGTCGTCACCAAGGCCGCGGCCAAGCTGCCCGAGTCCCTCGACCTCGTCGACTCCGGCCGGCTGGACTGGAACAACCCGGTCCACGCGACGGCCTACAACAAGGCCGAAGGTGCGGTCGCCCAGCTCGAGCAGCTCATCCACGACCGGGACGACATCGTGAAGGTGGCGGGTAGCGACGGGGGCAGGGACAACGCTCTGTTCGCTGTCGCCGCCGTACCCGAACCCACCATCGCCGGGGTCATGGCGGACGACTGGGCCCGCCTGTCTCCTGCCATCTCGCGGTGGCGTGAGTTCAGGCAGGCACCGGTCGCACGATGGGTGTACCTGGTCAGGCAGACAGACCTGTCGCTGTCGCTGGCCACACCGGGTGAGGTGAGGCAGCGGTCGGCACAGGTCGAACGGTGGAGGGACGCGGGCCACGCACGGCGGTCGGCGATGACCCTTCAAGGCGGCGAGGCAGCTGCCGAGCAGTACCTCGCAGAGACCGCATGACCCACAGGCTCGGCGTCAACGGCACTGCTCTCGATGGCTCATGGGCGAGCAGCAGACCGATGGTGCGAGGGGCAGCAGCCAGCCTCACGCGCCAGCGCCGACGGTCCCGGCCAGGCGCACCCCACGTCCGCCGGCCGGGGCCACCCCTCACCCCACCCCCTCCCCCCCGGGGGGTGGGGGCAAGGGCAGAGACAAGACAAAGAACAAAGATCAAAGATCGAAGATCGAAGATCGAAGTTCGAGTTCAACAACTTGATTGATCAACGAAGCAAAGCAACATCAACAACAGCATCGAGCGAGACGAGCAGCAGACGCGACGGCCAGCCGAGTCCTCTCCATCGGCCGCTGTCACTCCGGCCAGCGGGCCGGGCGGACGGCTCAGTCGACACCCCGAGGATGGTCGGCACCCTGGCACCCCCTCCCCTCCCCCCGCCGTCGGGCTATCGGGGCCGTATAGCACCTGACTGTCTGCGTGCTCGGCGCCCTGTGTTTTTCAACCCCTAGGAAGTGATCATGGAAGTGCTGGAAGGAGCCTTCGTGCCGCCCCCGGAACCACCCGAGGGGCTTGGCCGGCAGGCCGCGCAGCTGTGGCAGGACATTGTCGACGAGCAGGACTTGCGTTCCGATGAGCTCCGCATCCTCGAGGACGCCTGCCGGGAGATCGACCTCATCGAGCGGATGCACCTCGAGCTGCAGAACGCGCCGCTGGTGGTGAAGGGCTCGATGGGTCAGGACGTCGCGAACCCGCTCGTCCAGGAACTCCGGCAGCACCGCGGCCTGGTCGCCCGCCTGCTCGCATCGTTGAAGCTGCGGGACGACGAGGACGAGGAGCGTGATGCCCGTGCTCGTCAGAGCCAGGCGAGGCGGGCCGCCGTGACGCGCTGGCATGGTGCCGGATGAGCCGACCGAGGCGGAGCCGGGCACGCGGCGAACTTCCCTCGCACCTGGCCCGGTACGACTGGCGCGAGTGGAGAGAGCCAGCCGCGCCGGACGATCCGTTCCCGGAGTACAGGACGTGGTACCTGGGCCTGTCCGACTGGCAGGCGGCCCGCGAGGCATGGACTCGCGGGGTTCTGATGCCGCCGAAGATCCAGATCCCCAGTCCCGTACAAGAAGCCAGCGTCAATACGTCTACGGCCGCCCAGAGACCGGGACGTAGGCGGCCGGCCGAGGGACATCCCGGCCTGCTGTAGAACCGCCCGCACCACCGTCTGACCTTTCAAGGGCCCGCGCCAGGACTGCCTGAAAGGGGCGACATGACAACCACTGAGGCGCACCGGAACCCGCGGTAGCGCTACACGAGAGATAGGCACGCAATGACGGATTCGATCAAGCGGATCACCCTGCAGAACGGCAAGGTGCGATACCGCACCGTCGTGGACGTCGGCAGGGACGCACACGGTAGGCGTAAGCAGCTGACCATCACGAAGGACACCCGCAAGGAGGTCGTCGACGAGCGGGCCCGCATCCTGCACCAGCGGAGCGCCGGCACCCTTGTGCCACCGAACAAGCTCACTGTGAACGACCTGGTGGACACCTGGCTGAACTCTGCGACCCGCGACGTCGAGGCGGCGACGAAGCGTTCTTACGAGGACGCCATGCGGTACGTGCAGACCTTCCTCGGCGGGAAGCGGCTGCAGGAGCTCACCGAGGAGGACATCGAGGGGCTTATCGACTGGATGCTGACCAGCGCCCGGCGTCGCGGCGGGAAGCCGGGCACCGGGGTTGGTGAGCGCACCGTGAGCCTCACGCTCGGCCGTCTGCGTGCCGCGCTGACTCTGGCCGTCCGCCGCCAGCTGGTGACGCGGAACGTTGCCGAGCACGTCACGATCCCCCGGGCGGCGAGGAAGGAGGCGAAGGCCAGGAAGAAGACGTACATCCCGTGGACTCAGCAGGAGGTGCAGCAGTTCCTCGGACACGTCGCCACGGACCGGCTGTACGCCGTGTGGCTGCTGTCTCTGATCGGCTTGCGCCCGGCCGAAGTAGCAGGCCTTCGCTGGATTGACGTCGACCTCGAGGCCGGCACGCTGCGGGTGGAGACGACCCGCACCATGGTCGCTGGCGTCGTGGTGGAGAAGGACGCCAAGTCGGGCGCGGGTGAGCGCGGCCTGCCGCTGCCCGAGATCGTCCGGCAGGCACTCCGGGCCTTCCGCCGGCGCCAGATCAAGGAGCAGTTGGAGGCTGGCGAGGGGTGGCACAACTCCGGGCGGGTCGCGTGCGACGAGCTGGGCCAGGCGGTGAAGACGGATTGGCTGCGGCGTCGGGCGTACAAGGCGATGGCGACGGCCGAGGTACGGAAGGTGAGGCTGTACGACGCGCGGCACGCCTGCCTGTCCTGGATGGCGAACAACGGAGTGCCGGACGTCGTCGTCAGTGCATGGGCCGGACACGCCGACCTCGGCTTCACGAAGCGAATCTATGTCCACAGCGATCCGGACGCGCTGAGGGCTGGTTCGGAGAAGCTGGGCGAGCTGCTCGGGTGAGGTGGCCATACCGTGCGGCCGTGAGAAAACGTGAGAGAAAGCAGTCAGGGCCCCGTCTCACACGAGGTGAGACATGGGCCCTGAGCTGCTACTTTGCTGTGCACTCGGCAGGATTCGAACCTGCAACCTTCTGATCCGTAGTCAGATGCTCTATCCGTTAAGCTACGAGTGCTTGTTCTTTTGTTTCTTGCCTTCGCTCCCCGGCCTTTCGGCCCGCTCGCGGCGACAGGAAGAACATTACATGACTGCCGCCGCCATGTGAAATCCATTCCCCCCACCCCTTGTGACCTGCGAAAACGCTCTGCGAGGGGTTCCCGGGGAGTCGGCGGCGGAGTCGCGTCGAGGGGGCTCGTGCGGGCGGTGGGGCGCGGAAAGAGACCGGGGTCACACGAAACCCGGGGCGCATGAAAAAGCCGAGGGGTGAAGCCGGGCCGGAACGGCCGAAGCCCCGGCCTGGGGCCGGGGCTTCGGTAGGGGCGGAGGCGGAGGGATTTGAACCCTCGATGGGCTTTAAGACCCAAACCGCATTAGCAGTGCGGCGCCATAGACCGGACTAGGCGACGCCTCCATGCACCCCGCGCATACGCGAGTGGTGCGTGCAGATGATGACACAGGCGAACCTGCTGTCACCAATTGATTCTCACCGTACTAGCCCTCCGGGGTCGAGGGCAAAGCCCGAGGGCGGCCGCGCCGTCCCGCGCGTCCACCGAAGCCGCCGCCCGGCGTACCCCGGTTGCGCAACGCCGTGGCGCCCGGAGCGTTAGAGGAGGCGGGGCACGACGTGCGCCCGCGCACGTCGTGCCCCGCCGCCCCACCGCCGTTCCGCCACCGCTCCGGGAGATCCCCATGCTGCGCAGCCTCGTCCTCGCGACCCTCGCCACCGCCGCCGCCGGCGCCGCCGGGCTCGGCCCGCTGCCGTCGCCGCCCCTGCTCTCCTCGCCGGGCACCCTGACCGTGACGGTCGCCGAGAGCGGCCGTCCGGACGCCGACGGCACCTTCGAGCTGACCTGCGACGGCCGGGCCGGCGGGAACCATCCGGACCGTGAGAGCGCCTGCGAGCGGCTCGACCGGCTCGCGGAGGCGGGCGGGAACCCGTTCCTGCCCGTTCCCGAGGACCGGTTCTGCACCCAGGTGTACGGCGGACCCGCCGTCGCGCACATCACCGGCACCTGGCAGGGCCGCGAGGTCGACGCCCGCTTCTCCCGGGCCGACGGCTGCGAGATCGACCGCTGGGAGAACCTGGAGCCCGTCCTTCCCCTCCTCGGGGGATGAGGAGGAGATGGGGAGGGATGGACGGGGAGGGATGGAGAGGGGACGAGGCAGGGGCGGAGGCAGGAAGCACCCCCGGAGGCTCCCTTAGACTCCCCTCAGTGACAGGCTGCGGCCCGAGGGGCAAGATGGGACCGGCCGGCCGATAGGCAAGTGCGACAGGCAAGTGCAGTGGGTCAGGGAGGAAGCGTCTCGTGAGCAGCAGGCCATCCCGAGGCGCTGCTCGCCTCGCAGCCATACTCGACGCCCTCCCCGACGGCCTCGTGCTCGTCAACTGCAACGGCACGGTCGTCAACGCCAACACCATCGCCCTCGGCATGTTCGAGACGCCGGGCACCGCACTCGTCGGGCGCGGCCTGCTCGACCTGCTGCCCGGCTTCGACTCGCGCCTCATCCCCGGCTCGATGCGCCGCCCCGAGGGCACCGACGAGCGCGGCCGCACCAAGCCGACCCGGATGATCGCCCGCCGTACGGACGGCGGCGAGTTCCCCGTCGAGGTGACCAGCGCCAGCCTGGAGGACGGGCGCGAGGCCTACGACTCGTACAGCGGCTACACCGGCGACGAGCTGCTCATGCTGGTCGTGCGGGACCTCACCGGCACCCTCGACACCGAGGCCGAGCTCGCCCGCTCGCGACGGCAGACCGAGATGATCCTGCGCGCGGCGGCCGAGGGCGTCGTCGGCACGGACACCGACGGCCGGGTCGTCCTGGTCAACCCCGCCGCCGCACAGATCCTCGGCTACCGCGCCGGCGAACTCGGCGGCCAGGAACTGCACCCGCTGATCCTCGCCAAGCGGGCCGACGGCGAACCCTTCCCGTACGAGGGGTCGCCGCTCGCCGACACCCTCAAGTCGGGCCGCAAGCACCGCGTGCGCGGGCAGGTCCTGTGGTCGAAGAAGGGCGAGCGGGTCCCCGTCGACCTGACGACCGCCCCGGTGCGCGACGGCGACCAGCTCGTCGGCGCCGTCATGACCTTCACCGACCGCAGGCCGTACGAGCAGCTCGAAGAGCAGCACGCCGCCGAACTCGCCGAAATCACGGAGCGGAACGCCGCCGAGCTCGCCGACCGCGCCGAGCGGAACGCGGCCGAGCGGGAGGTGCAGCAGGAGCGGTACGCCTCCCTCGCCGCCCGGCACGAACAGCTCACGGCCGTCCTCGCCGAGTCCCTGCGCGGCCCCTTGGAGGAGTTGCGCACCCAGCTGGGCGTCCTCGCCGCCGACGACGCCGGCCAGCTGTGGCCCGAGGCCAACCGGGTCCTGCACCACCTGGCCGCCGGGTACGCCCGGATGACGGCGCTCGTCGACAACGTCCTGGGCTACCAGCGCCTGGACGCCGGCGCGGAGCGGCTCGACAAGCGCGTCGCGCTCCTCGACGGGGTCGTGACGGCCGGCATCGACGCGGCCGTCGAGCTGATCGGGCCCGGCCGCGCCCAGTTCGCCGTGCACGCCCCGCCCATCGAGGCCGAGGTCGACGCGGCCCGGCTCGCGACGGCGCTCGCGCACCTCGTCGCGGACGTCGCCGGCGTCGACGCGACCGGCAAGAACCGGGCCACCGCCCCGGGCTCCGCGCCCGCCGACTCCACGATCGTGGTCGCCGCCGCCCAGCGCGGTGACGTCGTCCGGATCGAGGTCCGCGGCCCGTACGCCGGTGGCGGCCCCGTCCACGGACCCGTGGTGCGCGGGATCGTGGCGGCGCACGGCGGTGTCGTGCAGACCCACGAGGTACCGGGGACGAGCGGCGGCGCGTACGTCCTCGAGGTCCCCGTCGGCGCCGGGCGGGGCACCGTCCCCGCGGCGGAGACCAGGACAGCGGCACCGGCCGGCGGTGGCCGCGAGGCCCTCGCGCTGCCCGCGCAGGCCGGCGCGCCCGTCGCGCCCGTCACGGCGGCTCCGGCGGACGCCCTGGAGACCTCCGGCGGGGAGACCTCCGGCGGGGGAAGGCGCCGGGCCCGGCGCGGGTCCACGGACGCCTTCCTGGAGAGCTCGGTCGCCCCCGAGGGCGGCGGTGCGGAGCCCCGTGGGCGCCGCCGTGCCCGTACGGGGGAGGCCACCGGTGCCGCCGAGCTGATCCCGGCCCAGCAGAACACGGCCGTCGACGTCCCCCCTGCGCCTCCGGTGTCTCCTGCGCCCCCTGCCGCCGCTGTGACGTCCGTGTCCGGCGTCTCCAGCATGTCCGGTGTCCCTGGCGCCCCTGGTGCCCCTGGCGTCGAGCCGACCGGGCGTCGGCGTGGTCGGCCGGCCGAGGGGTCCGTGGTGACCGCCGCCGAGGGCGCGCAGGGGCGGGCCGCGCTCGGCGCCGCCGTGCCGCCGCAGGGTGTCGCCGTCGAGCCCTCGGGCGCTCCCGCCCTCGCCCGTGCCCTGCCTGCCGTCGCTTCCGGTTCCGTTCCCGGTGAGGGGGTGCCGGAGGCGCGGCCGAGCGGGCGCCGTCGTCGTGCGCTGGCCGCCGCCCAGGAGCGGGCGGCCGCGGCCGAGGCCGGTCCGCGGACGCCGTTCGCGCTCCCGCCCGCCGACGCCGACCGCCCCGAGCCGGTCGCCACGCCGGACGGCGCTTCCGCGGGTGCTCCGTTCGCCGGGCCGCTGCCGGTCTCCGACGAGGGACAGCACGAGGCCGTACGAGGAGGTGTCCCGGGCGCCGACCACACGCCTCCGCAGCCTCATCCGCACGCGCAGCCGCAGGGGCCTGTCCCGTCCGCCGTCCCCCCGGTCGCGCCCACTGCCGTACCGCCGGCCGAACCGACCGGGCGGCGCCGGGCCGTCACGCCTCCGTCGGAGCCGGGCGTCCACCCGCAGCCGCAGCCCGGACCCCGCAACAGCACGGGTTCCGGAACCGGTACCGGTTCCGTACCGCTTCCGCCCGAGTTGCCGATGTCCAAGGACTCCACCCAGGGGCGGGCGTTCAGCGTCCGTACCCTCGGACAGGGCGTTCCCTTCGTCCCCCCGGCCCCGGTGGTCTCCCCGGCCCCGGTGGTCCCGCAGACACCGGTTGTCCCGCAGGCCCCGGCAGGCCCGGTGCCTCCGGGTGCGACGCCCTCCAACGGTTCCGGTCGGCGGCGTAAGCTCGCCGCCCCGCCGGAGGTCGACCCGCCGGCCTCCGCCGCGCTCCCCGCACCCACCGCGGGCGAGGCCGGGCCGCACCCGCAGCAGGCAGAAGCGTCCGCGCAGTCCGAGGCCGCGCTCGGGCTCGTCCCCGCCGCCTCCGAAGGCCGCTCGTACGCCATAGGAGCGCCCGCGGAGGGCTCGGCCGAGGGCCCCGAGCCGCTCGACGGGCCCGGCGGAGCCGTCGAGGTCGCCAACCGGCCCGCCCCGCGCCCGGTCGACGACGAACTGCCCCCCGAGCCCCTCGACAACCCGCGCAGGCTGCTCGTCTGGCCCGCGCCCGACGTCTCGACCCAGCAGGCGCTGAGCGACCGGGGCTACCGGCCGGTGATCGTGCACTCCCGTGAGGAGGTCGACGCCCAGATCGCCGCCTTCCCGGCCGCGCTCTTCGTCGACCCGCTGACCGGCCCCATCACCCGTACCGCGCTCCAGTCGCTGCGCCAGGCCGCCGTCGCCGCCGAGGTGCCCGTGCTGCTCGCGGCCGGGCTCGGGCAGGCGACCCGGGAGGCCGCGTACGGCGCCGATCCGGCCGTACTCCTCAAGGCGCTCGCGCCGCGCGACAGCGAGCAGCACCCGTCACGGGTCCTGCTGATCGAGGAGAACGAGGACATCGCGGAGGCGCTCGCGGCCACCCTGGAGCGGCGCGGGATGCACGTCGAGCGGGCGGCCACGGACACGGAAGCGGTCGCGCTCGCCACCCGGACGAGGCCGAACCTGGTCGTGATGGACCTGATGCAGGTGCGCCGCCGCCGGGCCGGGATCATCGACTGGCTGCGGGCGAACGGGCAGCTCAACCGCACCCCGCTCGTCGTCTACACCTCGGCCGACCTCGTCGAGGAGGAGCTGCCGAAGCTGTCCTCCGGCGAGACGGTCCTCTTCCTCGCCGAGCGGTCGAACAGCCCCGAGGTCCAGGCCCGGATCGTCGACCTGCTCGCGAAGATCGGCACCAACTAGCCCCTTTCGCAGGGCCGGTCGGTGCCGACTGGTGGTCGTTGCCGGTGGGTCAGAGCTGGGTCACGTCGAGCTCGCCCTCCGCGTACTGCTTGCGGATGACCTTCTTGTCGAACTTGCCGACGCTGGTCTTCGGCACCGCCGGCACGATCGCCCAGCGCTCCGGCAGCTGCCACTTGGCGATGCCGCCCTCGTCGGCGAGGAAGGCCTTCAGCGTCTCGTAGTCCGCCGTCGCCCCCTCCTTGAGCACGACGGTCGCCAGCGGGCGCTCGCCCCACTTCTCGTCCGGCACGGCGACGACGGCGGCCTCGGCGACCTCGGGGTGCGCCATCAGCGCGTTCTCCAGCTCGACGCTGGAGATCCACTCACCGCCCGACTTGATGACGTCCTTGGCGCGGTCGGTGAGGGTCAGGAAGCCGTCGGGGCTGATCACGCCGACGTCACCGGTCTTGAGCCAGCCGTCCTCGCTGAACTTGTCGGCCGGGCGGATGGCCTCGCCGTCGACGCCGCCGAAGTACGAGCCCGCGATCCAGGTGCCGCGCACCTCCAGCTCACCGGCCGACTCGCCGTCCCAGGGCAGGTGGTCGCCGCCGGGGCCGACCAGGCGCGCCTCGACGCCGGCCGGGAAGCGGCCCTGCGTGATCCGGTACGGCCACTCCTCCTCGGCGGTCAGACCGGCCGGCGGGTGGGCCATCGTGCCGAGCGGGGAGGTCTCGGTCATGCCCCAGGCGTGGCAGAGGCGGACGCCGAGCCGGTCGTACGCCTCCATGAGGGAGGGCGGACAGGCCGCGCCGCCGATGGTGACCTGGGCCATCGAGGAGAGGTCGCGGGGGTTGGCGGTGACCTCGGCGAGCAGGCCCTGCCAGATGGTGGGGACGGCGGCCGCGTGGGTCGGCTTCTCGCGCTCGATCATGTCGGCGAGCGGGGCCGGCTGGAGGAAACGGTCCGGCATGAGCATGTTGATGCCGGTCATGAAGGTGGCGTGCGGCAGGCCCCAGGCGTTGACGTGGAACTGCGGGACGACGACGAGGGTCGTGTCCTTGGCGGTGAGGCCCATCGACTCGGCCATGTTCACCTGCATCGAGTGCAGGTAGATCGAGCGGTGGGAGTAGACGACGCCCTTCGGGTCACCGGTGGTGCCGGAGGTGTAGCACATGGCGGCGGCCGAACGCTCGTCGAGCTCGGGCCAGTCGTACGTGGTCGGACGGCCGGCGATCAGCTCCTCGTAGTCGTGCACGCGCGGGGCCGCGCCGTCCAGGACGGAACGGTCACCGGGGCCCGCCACCACGATGTGCTCGATCGTCGGCAGGTGCGGAAGCAGCGGGGCGAGGAGGGGGAGCAGCGAGCCGTTGACGAGCACGACCCGGTCGGCGGCGTGGTTGACGATCCACACCAGCTGCTCGGGGGGCAGTCGGAGGTTGAGGGTGTGGAGCACCGCGCCCATGGAGGGGATCGCGAAGTACGCCTCGACGTGCTCGGAGTTGTTCCACATGAGCGTGGCGACGCGCTGGTCGCCGGTGACCCCGAGTTCGTCGCGCAGGGCGTTGGCCAGCTGGTGCGCGCGTGCTCCGGCCTCCGCGAAGGTGCGGCGGTGCGGCTCGGGCTCGCCCGTCCAGGTGGTGATGATGGACTTTCCGTGGATCGTCATCCCGTGCTTGAGGATGCGGCTCACGGTCAGCTGTACGTCCTGCATGGTGCTGTACACGGGGCGTCCTCCCGGTGGGCGCTACGTGGCAGAAAGGGTGTGGAGATTCTGCGCACGTACCGCGCGGTATGTCACTACCCAGGGGTAGGGAAATTGCCAGTGTTCACTGGCGCGGGGGCCGCTCTGTCCCGGTTCGCCTACCGTACGGGGGTCAGTTCCGGGTCCTCGCGGAGCTTGCCGAGCGCCCTGGACACCGCGCTCTTCACCGTACCGACCGACACCCCGAGCACCTCGGCGGTCTGCGCCTCGCTGAGGTCCTCGTAGTACCTGAGGACCACCATCTGACGCTGCCGCTCCGGCAGGTTCATCACCGCGCGCCACATCGCGTCGTGCAGCACCTGCCGCTCGGCCGGGTCCGGCTCGGGGAGACCGGCGGGCTCGGGCAGCTCCTCGCAGGCGAACTCGTCGACCTTGCGCTTGCGCCACTGGGACGTCCGGGTGTTCAGCAGCGCGCGGCGGACGTAGCCGTCCAGGGCGCGGTGGTCCTCGATGCGCTCCCAGGCCATGAAGGTCTTGGCCAACGCCGTCTGGAGCAGGTCCTCGGCGTCGCAGGGGTTGGCGGTCAGGGAGCGCGCGGTGCGCAGGAGCACGGGCCCACGGGCCCGTACGTACGACGAGAAGGTCGAGTACGACGCGTACTGCGAGGCACCGGCACAGACGGGGCCAGAGGGTGGCGGAGTCATGACTCCACGCTAGGAGGGGAGGGACACCCGGCGGATCGGCCCCAGGTCCCGACCCGCCGTCCGCCTCAGGTTGTAGGGGTGGGGACCGCTCCACCTCCTCTGGGTGGAGACCCGTCGGGGACGGCTCAGGGTCGGCCGTCACCCTGTCGCGGTCGTGACGCGGGCGACGGGCGCGTCCATCGCGTTCCGGTCGATGAGGAGCCGGTGCCCGCCGTACGACTCGGCGACGTTGCCCCTGTACTGGTGGATCCGGCCGTGCGGCATCCACGCCTCCGGGTGCAGCACCGACTCGGAGTACAGCCCGGGCCTCCCGCTCCAGCGCGCGAACCACATCACGGCCGGCAGGTCCTCCGTACCCGCCCGCCGCTGCGCCTCGATGTCCCGCACCCCCGTGTCGACGCTGCTGTAGAAGCCCGGGACGTAGCCGAGCCGCCGTACCTCCCGGTTCCAGGCCCGGACGAAGGAGAGGGTGGTCGCGGCGCAGCGCGCGTCACCGGACCGGTACGCCTCGATGTCGAGGTAGAGCGGGCTGCTCGCGTCGAGGCCGAGGGCCCGCGCCGCCCGTACCGCCTCGCCGCCCTCCCGGGTGCCCTGGCTCCAGGGGCTGCTGCCGATGGCGAAGGGCCGCTTCGCGGGGGAGAGGACGCACGGCGCCTGGGAGCCGACGAAGAGGGGCAGCAGCCGCCAGCCCATGGCGTGCGCGGAAGCGACCCAGGCGGGGTTCAGCTCCCGTTGGACGGGGCAGCCCCGGCCCCGGCCGCCGAAGTAGATCCCGACGGCCCCGTACGGGGAACTGCGCCAGGCCTTCATCACCGCGAGGGAGGGGGCGTCGCAGGTGTCGAAGGCCCGTCCGGTGAAGCGCGCGGGGGCGGTGGGGGCGGTGGGCACGGCCGGGTCGCCGCCGGCCGGCCGGGCCGCCGACGCCGGGACGGGGGCGGTGAGCAGGACCGCCCCCGCCAGTACGGCCGCCAGGACGGCGACCACGGCCCGCACCCCGGGAGGCGGCGCGGACCGCGACCGCGCGCTCGTGGGCGCCGGGGACGGGGATGTGGGCGTGGGCGTGGACGGAGAGGGGCGTACGGGTCCGGGTACGGGTGACGCGTGTGTGCTCATGGCGCGAGTGAAGGTCCGCCCGGCGCGCCCGGCCACCGCTGGGGCCGTCGCCTCAGCCGTCCGTGCCCAGGATCAACCCGGACGTGGGAACCCCGGTGCCCGCCGTGACCAGGCTCCGCTCCGCGCCGGGTACCTGGTTCACCGAGGTCCCGCGCAGCTGCCGTACCGCCTCCGCTATGCCGTTCATGCCGTGCAGATAGGCCTCGCCGAGCTGCCCTCCGTGCGTGTTCAGCGGGAGCGCGTCGGCCGCGACGAAGTCGGCCGCCTCCCCCGGGCCGCAGAACCCGAACTCCTCCAACTGCATGAGCACGAACGGGGTGAAGTGGTCGTAGAGGACGCCCACGTCGATGTCGGACGGTGCGAGCCCGGAGGTACGCCAGAGCTGCCGGGCCACCACGCCCATCTCCGGAAGCCCGGTCAGCCCGTCCCGGTAGAAGCTGGTCATGGCCTCCTGCTTCCGCCCGGCGCCCTGCGCCGCCGCCAGGATCACGGCGGGCGGGTTCGGCAGGTCGCGGGCGCGCTCGACGGTGGTGACCACGATCGCCTGACCGCCGTCGGTCTCCTGGCAGCAGTCGAGCAGCCGGAGCGGTTCGACGATCCAGCGGGAGGCGGCGTGGTCGGCGAGGGTGATCGGCTTCCCGTGGAAGTACGCGGCGGGGTTGCGGGCCGCGTGACGCCGGTCGGTGACGGCGACATGACCGAAGGCGTCCGGGGTCAACCCGTAGGTGTGCAGGTACCGCTGGGCGGCCATGGCGACCCAGGAGGCCGGGGTGAGCAGCCCGAAGGGCAGCTGCCAGCCGAGCGCGGCGCCCTCGGCGGAGGGCTCGCGCCGCGTGACACCGGAGCCGAAGCGGCGCCCGGAGCGCTCGTTGAACGCGCGGTAGCAGACGACGACCTCGGCGATCCCGGTGGCCACGGCGAGCGCGGCCTGCTGCACGGTGGCGCAGGCGGCGCCGCCCCCGTAGTGCACGCGGGAGAAGAACGACAGTTCGCCGATGCCGGAGGCCTGGGCGACGGTGATCTCCGGGTTGGTGTCCATGGTGAAGGTGACCAGACCGTCGACGTCGGCGGGGGCGAGTCCGGCGTCGTCGAGGGCCGCGCGCACGGCCTCGGCGGCGAGGGAGAGTTCGCTGCGGCCCGAGTCCTTGGAGAACTCGGTCGCGCCGATGCCCACGACGGCCGCCCGGCCGCCGAGTCCGTCCCGCTCGCGGAGGCTCATCGGGGCACCTCCACGGTGACGGTCCCGGTGACGTGGTGTCCGAGTCCGTTGGCGCCGACGACCCGGACGTGCGCCGTGTCCCCCGCCACCTCGGTGACCGTGCCGGTCAGGACCATGGTGTCGCCGGGGTGGTTGGGGGCGCCGAGCCGGATGGCGACCCTGCGGAGGACCGCGCGGGGGCCGAAGTGGTCGGTGATGTAGCGGCCGACGAGTCCGTTGGTGGTGAGGATGTTCATGAAGATGTCCGGGGAGCCCTTCTCCCGGGCCAGCTCGGCGTCGTGGTGGACGTCCTGGTAGTCGCGGGAGGCGACGGCCCCGGCGACGATCAGGGTGCGGGTGATCGGAATCGTCAGCGGCGGCAGCTCGTCCCCGGGCTTCATGACAGGTCTCCTTCCGCGAGCAGTCCGCCGAGTTCGGCGAGGAGTTCGGTGCCGGCGCCGAGGTAGGCGTCGAGCTGGCGGCCCCACAGGAAGTGCCGGTGGACGGGGTGGTCCAGGTCCGCGCCCAGGCCGCCGTGCAGATGCTGGCCCGCGTGCACGACCCGTTTCCCCGCCTCGGAGGCCCACCAGGCGGCCGTCAGGGCGGCCCCGGCGGCGTCCAGGCCCTCGTCGAGGCGCCAGGCGGCCTCGTAGGCGGTGACCCGGATGGCCTCCGTGTCCATGTGGGCGTCGGCAGCGCGCAGTTGCACGGCCTGGTGGGTGGAGAGCGGGCGGCCGAACTGCTCCCGTACGGCGGTGTACTCCACGGCCCTGGCAAGGGATCCGGCACAGACCCCCGCCTGCAGGCCGGCGAAGGCGATCCGGGCGGCGGCGAGCACGTCCTCGTAGGCCCCGCGCTCCCCGAGCCGCTCGCCCGCCGCCCCGTCGAGGACGAGCCGGCCGGCGGACCAGGGCGCGGTGAGCTCGACGGGATCGACGCGGGCGGCGTCCTCGGCCCGGACCAGCCACAGGGCGTGGTCCCCGTCCGGTACGAGGACGTGGGTGGCGTCCCTCAGCCACGGCACCCAGTCCACGGTCCCGGCGAGCCGCCCGTCGCGCGAGGAGACCGTGCCGGGCGCCGGGAACGCCCCGGCCACCACCGTCGTGCCGTCGCGGAGGCCCGGAAGCAGCCGGGCCCGCTGCTCGTCCGTACCGTGCCGGGCGACGGCGAGGATCCCGTACGCACAGCTCGTGGCGAAGGGCACCTGGGCCGTCACGCGCCCCTGCTCCTCCAGGAGGAGGACCAGGCCGAGCAGGCCCGTCTCCTCGACCGCGCCGGGGAGGCCGGCGGCGCAGAGCGCCTTCCAGAGCTCGGCGTCGGTGCCGGTGCCGGCCGCCCTGAGCCGCTCGTGGGTGGCGAGGTCCGTGAAGATCCGGGCGGCCAGCTCGCGGGCGGCCGCCTGCTCCTCGGTGGGGGTGAAGTCCATGTCAGTCCTCCCCTCCCGCGCGGAAGACGGGAAGCTCGAGCTCCTCGTCGGCCCGCAGGAACTCCAGCCGCACCGGCATCCCGATCCGCACCTTGTCGTACGGGACCCCCACCACGTTGCTGATCATCCGTACCCCCTCGGCGAGTTCGATGAGCCCGACCGCGTACGGCGGGTCGTGGGCCGGGAAGGGAGGGTGGTGCATCACCACGTACGAGAAGACCGTCCCGGCGCCGCTCGCCTCGACCGTGTCCCACTCCGGCGAGCCGCAGTCGGCGCACCCCGGCAGCCAGGGGAAGCGGAGGGCGGAGCACTCCCCGCAGCGCTGGATGAGCAGCCGGTGCGCGGCCACCCCGTCCCAGAACCCGGCATTGTCCCGGTTGATCACGGGACGGGACCGCCTGGGGGTCTGGTCGGTGGGCTCCGGGGCGGCGGACTCCTGTGCGGCGGGCTTCGGGGGCCTGGCGGCCGGCGCGTACTTGAGGATGCGGAAGCGGTGGGTGCCGGCCGGCTCGCCGCCGGCGCGGACGTCCGTCCTGGTGGTGACGAAGTGCCCCGTCCCGAGCTTGGTGGTCTTGCGCGCCGACACGGACTCGATGACGGTGTCGAAGGTGATCTCGTCGCCGGGCCGCAGCGGCCGCAGGTACTCCTGCTCGCAGTCGGTCGCGACCACGGAGGTGTATCCCGCGCCGTCGAGCAGGGCGAACAGCTCCTCGTACGCGGAGGAGCGGCCGGTGTGCCCCGAGAGCCCGCCCATCGTCCAGGCCTGGAGCATCGTCGGCGGCGCTACGGCCTCCGGCCCCCGGTAGGCGGGGTGGGCGTCGCCCATGGCCTCGCACCAGTGCCGGATCATGGGCAGGTTGACCGGGTCCTTGCCGAGGCCCGTGGTGGCGGCGGCCCGCCCCGCGAACCCCGCGAGCCGCTCGTCCAGGGCGCCCGGGGCGCCCGGCGCGCCTGACACGCCCGGCTCCCCCACCGCCTTCCCCGCTCCCGCCGGCTCCCCCACCGGCTTCCCCGCCGTGTCGTTCCGCTCCGTGAGGGTCATCGCCGCCCCCTCCCCTTCATGCCGAGCCGCATCCTCGCGACGATCTCGCGCTGCACCTCGCTCACCCCTCCCCCGAAGGTGTTGATCTGCGCGGCCCGGTTCATGCGCTCCAGCTCACCGCCGTCGAACTCCCCCGGCGATCCCGCTCGCACCGTCCCCGCCCCGCCCGCGATCTCCTGACATATTCGATACACCTCCACCGCCGATTCGGTTCCCATGAACTTCACGCCGCTCGCGTCCCCCGGGGCCAGTCGGCCGGCCCCCACGTCCCCCACCAAACGCCAGTTCAGCAGGCGTGTCGCGGCCAGCCGGGCGTGCGCTTCGGCGGCTCGGATCCGTACCCACGGCTCGTCAACGCGGCGCTTTCCCGTCACCGGATCGGGGGTACGGGCCCGGTCGAGCACGGCCGCGAAGAAGTCCTCGGCCTGCATGCCGATCGCGGCGAGCGCGACCCGCTCGTGGTTGAGCTGGCTGGTGATGAGCCCCCAGCCGCCGTGCTCCGGGCCGACGAGATGGCCGGCCGGCACCCGTATCCCGTCGTAGTGGGTGGCCGTCGTCGTCAGCCCGCCCACGGTCGCGATCGGGGTCCAGGAGAAACCCGGGGCGTCGGTGGGCACGAGGACGATCGAGATGCCCCGGTGCGGGGGCGCGTCGGGGTCGGTGCGGCAGGCGAGCCAGATCCAGTCGGCGTTCTGGGCGTTGGAGGTGAAGACCTTCTGGCCGTCGATCCGCCAGGAGTCCCCGTCCCGGACCGCCCGCGTCCGGAGGGAGGCGAGGTCCGTACCGGCCTCGGGCTCGCTGTACCCGATGGCGAAGACGGTCTCCCCGCGCAGGATCCGGGGCAGGAAGAAAGCCTTCTGCTCCTCGGTCCCGTGGGCCATGAGGGTGGGTCCGACGGTGTTGAGCGTGACCATCGAGACGGGGGCGCCCGCGCGGTACGCCTCGTCGAAGAAGACGAACTGCTCGTCGGGGCCGCGCCCCTGTCCGCCGTACTCCTCGGGCCAGCCGAGTCCGAGGAGCCCGTCCGCGCCGATCCGGCGGAGCAGTCGGCGCTGGGCGGCGGCGTCGGTGGCGGGTGGCGGGCCTTCGGGCATCACGTCCCGGAAGTAAGCGCGGAGTTCGGCGCGCAGCCGCAGCTGCCGCTCGGTCGGGGCGAGGTGCACGGCGACGGCCTCCCGTGGGACGACTGAGATTTCTGACTGTCCGTCAGATTCGGTGCCCCTGTCAAGGTCGACGACCGTTCACGCGCCCCGGCGCGCGAACGCGTGAGGGCCCGCGCGCCGGTACCGAAGTACCGGCGCGCGGGCCGTCGTTCACACTGTGGTCACGCCCCCCGTCGGGCCGGCTGCCGTGCTGTCGGTCACCACCACGGGTTGAAGTTGACGACCGCGTTGTTCTGGGCGATGTGCGTGAAGGCGGAGCCGTTCACGCTGGCCGTGTTGTTCTGGTTCGAGGCACCGGAACCGGTCGCCACCTGTTGCGTCGTGGTCGAGTTGCCGTAGTTGTCCCCGCCCACGCCGCTGCCGATGATCGTGGCGACGCTCGTGTTCGATCCGTCGTCCGCGAACCCGCCGTTGTCGGCCTGGGCCACCCCGGTGAAGAGCGCGGCGGCGAGGGGCAGGGCGGCGGCGACGGCGAGGACGCGGGCGGTACGGATGCTTGCCATGTGTGTTCCTCCGGGAACTGAAAGCTGGTGCTGGTGCACGGAACTGCTCTGAACCACTCAGAAGTGATCTGAAGTACGGCCGCTCCCAAGGCGGTTGGCCGACCGCCCCGGTTGTTCTGCTCGACGTCGCGAATCCAGAATTGCCCACCGAATCCCCGGCGAACCACACCGGAGCGGCTGATTCCCTCGCAAGCGTGAGGACAAGCAGATAAACCCGGTCAGTACGAGGAAAGGCCCAGCTCACCCGACGGGGCGGGTTCAGGGCAGGCAGAGCCGTTGCGCCCCAAGGGAGGAAGCGTTCCGGCAGATTTTCCGCCCATCCCTCCCTCGGAAGATCGTGACGGCGAGCCCCCCGGCACGGCGGCCGAACACGCGAACGGAAGGGAAGAAGAGTTCGATCGAGGGCTGTCCCTTACGGGCTCTCCTGCCCCACAGCCGTCTCGAAGGCCGCGTACGCGTGCGCGTCGAACAGCACGAACCGCACCTCCTCCACCACCTCGGTACGGGTCGCCCGTACCGTCTCCACGGCGATCCGGGCGCCGTCCTCCATCGGCCAGCCGTAGATCCCGGTACTGATGGCGGGGAACGCGACCGTACGGTCGCCCAGCTCGTCGGCGACCCGGAGCGATTCCCGGTAGCAGGAGGCCAGCGACTCCGAGCGGTCCACCTCCCGCGACCAGACCGGCCCCACCGTGTGGATCACGTGCCGGGCCGGCAGCCGCCCCGCCGTGGTCGCCACGGCCCGCCCGGTCGGCAGCCCCTTGCCGTAGTGCGAGCGGCGCAGGTCCTGACAGGCGGCGAGGATCTCGGGACCGCCCTTCCGGTGGACGGCTCCGTCGACTCCGCCGCCGCCGAGGAGCGAGGAGTTCGCGGCGTTGACGATCGCGTCCGCCGGCTCGGCGGTGATGTCCCCCTGCACGAGCACGATCCGCACCACGGCAGAACCCTTTCTCCGGTCGCCTTCCCAGGAGGCCGTGGAAACCCCCCGGGAGGCCATGGAAACGCGACGAACCGAAGGGGCGCCACCGGATATGACTCCGGGGCGCCCCTGACCGGCGGTACGCGCCTCCGCGCTACCGCTGGGGCGGAGAGTCCGGCGGGGGAGAGGCCGGCCCCTGGCCCGTGTCACCCAGCTGCTGCCTGAGCTTCTCCTGGGCGGTGTCGACGTGGCCGCTGTACTTGCCCTGGGTCCTTCCGTCGACGTAGTCACCGGCCTTGTCGACGCCCTTGGAGGCCTGATCCTCGTGGCCCTTCAGCATCCCCTTGAGCTTGTCCAACATAGACATCTGGCCCTCCTAGCGGCTGTTCCAGCCCTTCCAGCATCACGGCACCGCCCGAGGAGCGCATCCCGAGTCCTGCCGGACGCCGTCGGAGCCCGTGCTGGAGCCCGTGCTTACGGCGAAGGGACGGGGCGGGCGTCGGAGCGCCCCTTCCGGTCGGCGCGCGAGCCGATGCACACGTACGGATTGGTGCCCTGACACACGACATCACACGTGCGGGTGAGTGTCGGGCCTGGTCAGCAGGGTACGAAGCGGCTGTCCACGCGCCGCTGGAAAACCGGGTCAGCCGACCGTTCTCGGGATCAAAAGCCCTGGCAGCGGCGCTGCGTGTGAAAGGGAGCGGTGACACGGAAGGCGTTTCCGATCACCTTCGGTCAGCAACGTGCGCGTGTCTACGCCGACCTAAACATCCCGATTGTTCAGAATGTTCCCAACTGCCCCGTTGGAATGATGAAGTTTCCTTGCCGAGGAGCATGACATGCAGGTTCGCAGGTGGCTCCCAGACCAGCCCACTCGTATCGGCCGACACGACTGGCCGGACGAGGGGGACAACGGAACGCACATGCAACTGCGAGCCGGCTCCATCGTGGTACTCGACCGGCAGGCATGGCGGATCCTGGAAATCAACGGGTACCCGAGCGACCGGTGGCCGGACTCCTACGAGAAGGCGTGGCGCGACCACGTGGAGCTGTGGTGGCACGCCAACGAACTCCGGCGGGCCAACAACCAGACGGCCAACCCGGCCCCCGAACGCGCCGAGTTCTACAAGCGTCCGGTGGTCCTGGTGCTGCGCAACGAGAACCTGCCCCGCTCCTCGCCGAAGCACTGGTGCGCTCCCGCGAGCCACGACTGGCAGGTGCTCCCCGAGCACCACGCCGTCTGCCGCGCCTGCGGCGAACTGCCGCCCTGCCGCCACGGGGAGTACCGCTGGGAGGGCGGCCCCCGCTGGCCGGAGCAGAACGGCGGCATCCCGCTCATGGTGCCGGAGGACTGCTGCATGGGATGCGCCGAGTCGATCAGGCCGCGGGTGCGGACCGTGCGCTTCCCCGGCCCCAACCTCTGGTACCCGGACCTGGGGGAGGACACGGCCGTCTTCCACGCCCGCGCCTCCTGCGCCGACCAGGTCGACTGCTACCGCATGCAGTGGCAGACCGAGTACAACCCGCGTTCCTCCGCGCCCCCCAACGCTTCCGCGTTCCCGGGTTTCGAGCACTTCGTGCTCCCCCGGACGCGGCAGGCGCAGGACGCGCCCCCGCACCTCCAGCGGCCCTCCCGGGACCCCCGCCCCGGGCAGTCCCTGCCGAGCGCGTCGACACGGCCGGAGGAGGAATGCGCCTCCACGACGGGTGACTTCGGCGCCGCCCACACCCGGTTCGACGGGCACCGGGAGACCGGGCACCGTGAGCTCGGACACCGTGAGACCGGGCATCGCGAGACCGGGCACCGTGAGACGCCGGGGACCACCGCGCCGACAACCGCCGCACCGGCGAAGGCCGTTCCCGACCCGGCGTACCAGCCGGCGCCCGCGGCCTCCGGGGCGCCGGCGGCGGACCCCGCGGGGTCGTGGCTCCTCCCGGCGGCCGAGACGCCCGCCCCCGCCCCCGCCCCCACGCCCTCCGCTCACGCGGAGGTCGTCGAACCGGCTCTCCGGTCCGCCCAGGAACTGGGCCTCGCCCTGGCGGAACGGCCGGCCTTCCACAACGCCGAGCAGGCGGCCCGGGTGATCGAGGAACTCACCGCCGCGGTCCGGAACATCGCGCTCTGCCTCAACAACCCGGCCGCCCGCGAACGCTCCTGACCCGGCCGTACGCGAACGCTCCCGGCCCGGCGCGCCCGTGCGCACCCGTGCGCTCACGCCCACCGGCCCGCTCGGGATCCTCCGCTTCCCGCTCCCCGGCCGGCTCCTCCCCGCGCGGAGCCCTGTGCACGCGCTGCCTCCGTACGCGCTGCCTGTGTGTACGCGCTGAAGGAAGAGCGGCAGGCCCTTCCGGACCGCTCCACGCACCGCGTGGGCACGGGCAGGGGTTCAAGGAGCGAGGCGCGTCGGTGACGCCCCTCCCCTGCCGTGGCCGCCGCCGTGCGGTGACACCGACGATCACCGACCGGCCCCGCCGGCCCCTGCCTCCGTGGAGCACCGCGACCGCCCACCCCGCGCGCCCTTCCGTGCCCGGCCGACGGGCATCGCGCATGGGAAAGGCCCCTGACCGTATGACCTGGTCAGGGGCCTTTCCCATACGCGGTGGGTGTGGGATTTGAACCCACGGTGACTCTCGCCACGACGGTTTTCAAGACCGTTCCCTTAGGCCGCTCGGGCAACCCACCCCGCGCGCCGGTGTGTCCACGGGCGCGCGGGGGACAGCCTAGCCGGTCAGCTGTCGCCGGTGCGCTCGCCGAGGGTGACCGTGGCCGTGGAGGTCTTGCCGTCGCGCTCGTAGGTGATCTTGACGGTGTCGCCCGGCTGGTGGGTCCAGATCTCGCTGATCAGCGTCGGGCCGCTGTCGATCTGGCGGGCGCCGAAGCCCGTGATCACGTCGCCGGCCTTCAGGCCCGCCTTCGCCGCGGGGCCGTCGGGGACGACCGAGGGGGTGCCGCCGGAGCCCTGGGCGGCGATCGTGGCGCCCTCGCCCCGCTCGTTCATGTTCACCGTCGCGCCGATCACCGGGTAGACCGGCTTGCCCGTCTTGATCAGCTGCTGGGCCACGTTCTTCGCCTGGTTCACCGGGATCGCGAAGCCCAGGCCGATCGAGCCCGCCTGGGACTGGCCGAAGCCGTTCCCCGCGGACTGGATGGCCGAGTTGATGCCGATCACCGCGCCGCTCGCGTCGAGCAGCGGGCCGCCGGAGTTGCCCGGGTTGATCGACGCGTCCGTCTGCAGCGCGCTCATGTACGAGTTGCCGCCGCCGGAGCCGTCGCCCGAGGCGACCGGGCGGTTCTTGGCGCTGATGATGCCCGTCGTCACCGTGTTCGACAGGCCGAAGGGCGCGCCGATCGCGATCGTCGAGTCGCCGACCGCCACCTTGTCGGAGTCTCCGAGCGGCAGCGGCTTCAGGCTCTTCGGCGCGTTCGTGAGCTTCAGCACGGCCACGTCGTAGCCCTCGGCCCGGCCGACGACCTCCGCGTCGTACGACTTGCCGTCCGGGAAGGTGACGGAGAGCGTGCCGCCGTCCGCCGCCGACGCCACCACGTGGTTGTTGGTGACGATGTGGCCCTCCTGGTCGTACACGAAGCCGGTGCCCGTGCCGCCCTCGCCCTCGCCCTCGCCCTGCGAAGCGCCGGACTTCGCCTGGATCGTGACCACGCTCGGCAGCGCCTGCGCGGCGACCGCGGCGACCGTGCCCGGGTCCCGCTTGAAGGCCGTTGGGGCCTCGCCCGAGGAGACCGTCGTCGAGCTGACGCCTTCGTCGCCGCGCTGGGCCGCCCAGTAGCCGATGCCGCCGCCGATGCCGCCCGCGACGAGCGCCGCGGCGAGCACGGATGCCACGAGGCCGCCGGCCCGCCCGCGCGGTGCCGCGGGAGCGGGGTGCGCGGGCGGCGGCGGGGCGCCCCAGGCCGGCACGGCCGGCGGAGGAGGAGGCCAGCCACCCGCCGCGCCGGCGGGGGCCGGGGCGGGGGTGTGCGCGTGGGCAGGAGCGGCCGGGGCGGCCGGGGTGGCAGCGACCGGCGCCGGCTCCGGGGTGGGTGCCTGGGCCACCGTCGGGGCGTCGTCGGTCGGGGGCGGAGGGGAGGTCGGGGGCGTCGCCGGTTCCCGGGCCGGGGACGGGGTCGTCGTCGAGGGAGGTGTCGGCGGGGCGGACGGGGCAGTCGGGTCCGCCGGAACCGCCGTGCCCTCGTTCTCGGTGCTCACAGCTCGCTCTCCTCGTTGACTGCGCGGGATGGTGGTGCCTAAGGGGTGCCTAAGGATCACCTACTGGGTCCAGGGTGCTCCACCAGCTTTTCCCACCGGACGTCAGGCCGCTGTAAGGCGGAGCTGTGCGTTCGCGCTCTTTCCTTTATATACGGACACAACGGACTCCTTCCGGTGTGCCCGCCGCGCCCCGCCAATGGCACCATGACGCCGTGACTCACGCACGGCAGCACCCGAACCGCGTCCCCCTCCAGGTCGTCGCTCACCGTGGAGCATCCGAGGACGCACCGGAACACACCCTGGCCGCCTATGTGAAGGCCATCGAGGACGGCGCCGACGCCCTGGAGTGCGACGTCCGGCTCACCGCCGACGGTCATCTGGTGTGTGTCCACGACCGCCGCGTCGACCGCACCTCGAACGGCCGCGGAGCGGTGTCCGCCCTCGAACTCGCCCATCTCACCGCCCTCGACTTCGGCACCTGGAAGGGCCGCGACGAGTCCGGTGAGGTCCCCGACTGGCGGGACCCCGGGTACACCTCCGTCCTCACCCTCGAGCGCCTCCTGGAGCTGGTCTCCGACGCCGGGCGCCGGGTCGAGCTGGCCATCGAGACCAAGCACCCCACCCGCTGGGCGGGCCAGGTCGAGGAACGGCTCCTCCAGCTCCTCAAGCGGTTCGGCCTCGACGCGCCCGCGTCCCCCGACGACTCCCCCGTACGCGTCATGAGCTTCTCCGCCCGCTCCCTGCAGCGGATCGCCTTGGCGGCGCCGACGCTGCCCACCGTCTCCCTCGCCCAGTTCGTCTCGCCGAGGCTGCGCGACGGACGGCTTCCCGCGGGCGCGCGCATCGCGGGCCCCTCGATCCGGATCGTCCGGCACCACCCCGCCGTGATCCTCCGGCTCCGGAAGGCCGGGCACCAGGTCCACGTCTGGACCGTGGACGAGGCCGAGGACGTCGAACTCTGCGAGCGCCTCGGCGTGGACGCGATCATCACGAACCGCCCCAAGCAGGTGCTCGCCCAGCTGGGCCGCGGCTGATCCCTCTCCGCCCCCTGAACCCCTCCTTTCCCTTACGTCACAAGGGTTTACGGGGATGACGGGGCGTGCACCGGCGCGTTCCGTACCTACGCGATCGTCACGAGTGCCTCATCGAACGCGGATTGGCCGGTTTCCGGTCCAGGCCATTGGGGCATCCACACGGTGGCGTGGGGCAAAGGAGGTCTCGGGGGTGGCGTTGGTGGTGGCACAGGAGGTGCCCACGTCGTCGAGCATGGCCGTACCCCATGGCCCTGCGGGCGTGGGTGAGGCGAGACACCGGATGCGGGACGAGCTGTACCGCAGCGGGGTGTCCGACTCGGTCGTCGACGACGCGGTACTGATCCTTTCGGAGCTGCTCAGCAATGCCTGCCGGTACGGCAGGCCGCTGGGACGGGCGGATCGGGGAGACGGAGATGTACGGGCGGCCTGGCGGGTGGACTCCGCGGGAGGCCTCCGGGTCGAGGTCACGGACGGCGGTGGGCCGACACGGCCCGTTCCGTCGACGCCCTCGGTCACCGCACGGGGAGGCCGCGGGCTGAACATCATCAGCGCGCTGGCCCAGGACTGGGGGGTACGGGACAGCGCGACCGGCGAGGTCACGGTCTGGGTGGTGGTCACCGAGGGACACCGCGGCGAGGACTTCGCGGCCCGCGTCGGCGGCGGCTCGCGCTTCGACATCCTGGACGCGTACGACGATCTCGACTGACGCGTACGACGGCCTCGGCCGGTGCGGTGGACGGCGGGCCCCGCGCGGTGCGCGGGGCCGCGTCCATGGGGTGGGCCGGGTGCCGGGGTCGCGTGGCCCCCGTGGGGCGGCGCGGCCCGGCTGAGGGGTGTCGGTGTCCGGGGCGGCTAGGCTCGCGCCCGGAACAAGCACCGCACCGCCGCGATCGGGAGAAAGCCACACCATGGCCAAGAAGCGCCCCCAGACGAAGGCCGGCAAGGCCGGCCAGGCACAGGTCACGAGCGGGGAGATCCCGGTCGTCGGCGCGCGCGAGCCCTGCCCGTGCGGCTCGGGCCGCCGCTACAAGGCGTGTCACGGCCGGGCCGCCTCGCACGCCGTGACCGAGCTCGTCCAGCGCCCCTTCGAGGGCCTGCCGGGCGAGTGCGACTGGGTCGCGCTGCGCGAGCTGGTGCCCGCCGCGACCGTGCCGCTCACCCTGAAGGGCGGGCTCCCGGAGGGCGTTCCGTCCGTGACGCTCGCGACCGTGCTGCCGATGGCGTGGCCGGCGCTGCGCCGTGACGACGGCTCCGTCCTGCTCGCCCTGCAGAACGACTCCACCTCGGGCGACCTCGCCCGCGACCTCGCCGACACCCTCCAGCGCGCCCTGGAGACCGAGCCGGGCACCCCGGTCCCCGCGCGCCGCGTGCCGGCCGAGGGCCCGCGCCTCCAGGACCTGCTCGACCCGGACGCCCCGTTCGCCCCGGAGGTCCACTCGGGCTTCGAGTTCTGGATCCCGCAGTCCGCGGACGGTGCCGACCCGGAGGTCGCCGCCTCCCTGGAGCGGGCCAACGCGGCCGCGATCCCGACCGTGAAGCTGGCGGGCGTCGACTCCGCGTACTGGTGCGAGACCCCGGACAAGAACCACCTGCGCTGGGTCATGCCGCACCCGGAGGAGAAGCTCCTCGACGCGCTCGCCCGCCTCCAGGCCGGCGAAGGCACCTCTCTCGGCCAGGACACCCGGCTCGTCGGTTCGTTCCGCGCCCACGGTCTGATGGTGCCGGTCTGGGACCTGCCGACGTCGATGACCGCCGAGGAGTGCGAGAAGCCGGCCGCCGAGTTCGCCGAGCGGCTGGCCGGGGCGCTCGCCTCGGACGCCCCGCTCACCGCGGAGGAGCGGCGGGCGCGCGGCGGCCTCACGAACCGTCAGGTCACTCTCAGCTGATACCCCAGGCGGTACCGGTGACCGGCAGACCGACTGGTCGGTGACTTCCGCCACAGCAGGGTCCGCGGGCGGGTAAATCCCTGTCCGAATAACCGAGATCGAATTTGCGAACAGCAGATCTCTTGTTACCGTTCTGGAAGCCCGGTCGCTGGTGCATCCCCCGTCGCCAGCGATCGGGCCTTTCCATGTCCGCTTCCGGTGGCCTCCGGGGCGTCGACGCTCAACTTCCTTCTGGCTCCGCCGTGTTGCTACCGGCCCGCAGCAGCAGCGGAGTGCTGTCACCCTCGCCCGCGCCCGCGAATTCCGCGACCGCCGTATACGCCGTGACCTCACCCCGACCGCGCTCCACGGGCGTTTCACAGGTCCCCGGTTCGTCCTGCGCCGGAACCGGGCAACGGACTTGCACGGTCCGCCCGCCGGGGGCCATGAGGGTCAGAAACGCGTCGAGTTCCTGGCCGGTGGCATTCCGGTAGTACGTACGCGCCCAGGTGTCGGGTCCCTCGGCCAGCACACAGGTCTGCGCCTCGACCCCCTCGGGGGAGGCGAGTTCCGGCCCACAGCGGGAGACCCGTTCCGGCGACACCGGGGCAGCGGGGACGGCGGCCGGGGCGGACGGGACGGGCCGGGCAGGCGTGGCGGCCGGAACGGGCCGAGCGGGCGGGGCGGGCCGAGCGGCCGGAGCGGCGGTGCGGGCCGGGGACGTCGGCGTACGGGGGACCGGGCCGAGCCCCGTCAGCGGGTCCCCGGGCTTGGCGTCACCCGCGTCGCCCGCGTCACCGGCATCACCCGCGCCGATCACGCCGCCCACGTCGCCCGCCGTCCCGGCCGGTCGTACGGGATCGCCCGTCTGCCCCGCCGTCGCGACGAGCGGCAGCAGGACGGCGACCGTGACGGCGACCCCGAGACCGACCACGCGGAGGTTCACCGGACTCATGCGCCCCACCTGTTCCTGCTCGGCCGGAGATGTCGCCGGAGATGTCGAACGGTGGGGTGAACATAACGGCGGACGGCGGGCGCCCGGCCGGTCGCGCGCCCGTTTCCCGGAGAAGTGGGACCACGACACACCCGTTCGGGTGAACGGCCGGAGCCTCGGAGCCCCGGCGCCCCGGCGCCCTCGTCCGTCAGTACGCGAGTCGGCTTCCGCCGCCCGGCGCGCTCGTGCTCGCCTCCACCAGGGCGTCGACCACCGCCTCCACGTCCGGCAGCCACGGCCGGGCCGAGCCCGCGAGCGGCGCCCGCTCCCACCGCACCTGACCGGTGCCGGCGACCGACGGTGGCAGCAGCAGGTAGCCGCCCTCGCCGTGGAACCGCAGCGAGCTCGGCACGCTGTCCTTCGCGTACAGGAGCTCACCGAGCCGTTCGAGGCCGTAGGGGGCGACGAGGATCGACCACCGGGTCGGGGTCGCCACCACCGGGCCGAGCCGCATACCGGTCGCGTCGAGCGCGGCGAGCGCCCGGACCCCCGCCACCGCGGGCAGGCTGACCGCGCAGGGCGCGTCGCCGCCCGTGGCGAGGACCACCGGGGCGTCCGGGCGCCGGGTCCACCACCAGCGGATCATCCGCTCGTCCGTGGTGGCCGCGAGCAGCCCGGGGTCGTAGGGGTGGGCGCCGGGCACCACGCAGTCGGGGTCGGGGCAGCGACAGGCGGCCCCGACGGCCGTACGGGTCGTCGCTCTCAGGCCTGCTCCGGGCAGGACGGGCCAGTTCCACTCGACGGCGAAGGTGACCGCCGCATCGAGCCGGGCGGTCCTCGCCTTGCGCCGGAACCGCAGCCTGCGTCGCCTTCCGAGGATCTCGCGCATGAGCGCTCGTTCCTTTCCGTTGAACGCCGAATCCACTTCACATCATGTGCAGGACTTCTCACCGTGCGTATCAGCGCGTACCGGGTCGGCGGGGTGCGGCCCCCGTCGGTGCGGGGCCGGCCGGGCCGTCATCAGGTGGAGCCACGCGGAGCCGGGCCGGATGGAGCGGGACCGGAACCAGGTGGAGCCAGGTCAGAACGAGAGGGAGCCGGGTCGGAACCAGGGCGGGTCAGAACACGTTCCCCGCCACTCGGTGACGGGCCGCGGCCTGCGGCATGGAAGACGCCGGGGTTCCGCGTCGCGTTCCGAGGCAGCTCCAACTGCCCCTGCCAGTCACCGATTACGTACCCAGCACGCTCGGAATGACGCGCTTTCAAACGACGCCAGTCGACCGCAAAAGGTGCACACCGGGGACAATTTTCGGCCAACTTCGCCCGCACTTCAACCCTTGCGCACGACCTCTCGGACACCACAAGTCCCGTGGGGACAATGCTGGACATCGTTCCTCTTGTGCGTGTACATGTGGATGCATCGAGCGGCTCAGAATGACATGGGGGTTTGCGATGCTATGGCGTCAAACGCACCGGTCGGAAAGCCGACTGAGATGAGCGCCCCACACATGCCGAAAGTGGCTGGAATCGATTCCACAGCTCCCGGGCCCCCGCACACTACGGCGCCCCACCCCGGAGTACCCGCGGCGGCGGCGCCCTCCGACCCGGTCCCACCGCCCGGAGCGCTGATCCAGGACAGGCTCGCCGCCTGGGTCTCCGACCTCACCACCTTCCAGGAACTCACCGAGCGCCTCGTCAAGACCGCCTCCCTCGACGAGGCCCTCCGCGAGACGCTCGGCGCCGGCGCCGCCCTCGTCGGCGCCCGCCGCGGCATGGCCGTTCTCGAACCCGCCGACGGACTCGGCCCCACCGCCACCATCGGCCTCGGCCTCGCCCACTCCGACCTCGGCACCATCGAGACCGTCCCGCGCGACACCAGCAGCTACGGCCGGCTCCTCGACGGCCTCCCCGACCCGGGCCGTCCCGAGCGCGTCCCCGACCCGATCGCCATCCGCGACGTACGCACCGAGGAGGGCCTCGACCCGCGCCACCGCGAGGTCGCCGCCCGCCTCGGCTACGCCGCCAGCTACGCCCTCCCCCTCGCCACCGAGGAGGCCGGCCGGCTCGGCGCGGCCGTCTGGTTCTACGACGAGCCCGCCGAACCCACCGACCGCCAGCGCCACCTCATCGGGCTCTACGGCCGCTTCGCCACCGAACACCTCGCCCGTCTCCTCCAGGTCGAGCGCGCCCGCGTCCGGATCGCCACCATCGCCGAGGAGCTGCTCCCCAGCCGCCTCCCCCGCGTCCCCGGCGTCCAGCTCGCCGCCCGCCACCGCACCGGCCCGCGCGGCGGCGGCGACTGGTACGACGCGCTGCCGCTGCCCGACGGCGCCCTCGGCCTCTCCGTCGGCTCCGTCTCCGGGACCGGACCCAGCGCGCTCGCCGCCATGGGCCGGCTGCGCGCCTCCCTCCGGGCGTACGCGGTGATGGAGGGCGAGGACCCCGTCGCCGTCCTCTCCGACCTGGAACTCCTGCTCCGGATCACCGAACCCGCCCGCTCGGCGACCGCGCTCTTCGCGTACGCCGAACCCGCGCGGCGCCGGATCGTCCTCGCCGGAGCGGGGCACGCCCCGCCGCTGGTCGTCGGCGAACGGCGCACCGAGTTCGTCGAGACCTCGCTCTCCGCCCCGCTCGGGATGCTCTCCTGCTGGGAGGCGCCGAGCGTGGAGCTGTCCCCGGCACCCGGAGAAACGGTGCTTCTCTACACGGACGGGCTGCTGCGCCGTACCGGTGACGCCATGGACCGCGCCTTCGCCCGGCTCCACGCGGCGGCCGCGAGCGTGCCGAAGGCCGAACGGGGCGACCCGGGCGCCGTCGCCGACCACGTCCTGCGGACGCTGCTGCCCGAGGGCCTCGGCACCGCCGCCGACGAGGAGGACGTGGTCCTGCTCGCCGCCCGCTTCGAGTGACCGGCGGGTGACACAGCGGTAATGGGTCTTCCGGCCCTGTGCCCCCTTCCGTACGACCGTACGATGGTGGGGGTTCAGTGTCGTACCAAGAGGAGGCAGACCCGTGGCCGAGGAGCTCACGCCGGAGACCCCGGAAGAGACCGAAGAGCAGGCGATCAAGCAGCGGAAGAACGGCCTGTACCCGGGCGTGTCCGACGAGCTGGCCGAGAACATGAAGTCCGGCTGGGCCGACACCGAGCTGCGTGATCTGGCACCGATCGCGCAGGCCGACAAGACCGCCGCGCGCCGCGCCGCGCTGTCCGCCCGCTTCCCGGGCGAGCGCCTGGTGATCCCCGCCGGCAACCTGAAGACCCGGTCGAACGACACCGAGTACAGCTTCCGCGCCTCCACCGAGTACGCGTACCTCACCGGCGACCAGACCCAGGACGGCGTCCTCGTCCTGGAGCCCACGGCCGACGGCCACGAGGCGACGATCTACCTGCTGCCGCGCTCCGACCGCGAGAACGGCGAGTTCTGGCTCGACGGCCAGGGCGAGCTGTGGGTCGGCCGCCGCCACTCCCTCACCGAGGCCGAGCAGCTCCTCGGCATCCCCGCGAAGGACGTCCGCGAGCTCGCCGCCGCGCTCAAGGAGGCCACCGGCCCCGTCCGTGCCGTCCGCGGCCACGACGCCGGCATCGAGGCCGCGCTGACCGACAAGGTCACCGCCGAGCGCGACGAGGAACTCCGCGTCCACCTCTCCGAGGCCCGCCTCGTCAAGGACTCCTTCGAGATCGCCGAGCTGGAGAAGGCCTGCGCCGCCACCGCCCGCGGCTTCGAGGACGTCGTCAAGGTCCTCGACAAGGCCGAGGCCACCAGCGAGCGCTACATCGAGGGCACCTTCTTCCTGCGCGCCCGCGTCGAGGGCAACGACATCGGCTACGGCTCCATCTGCGCCGCGGGACCGCACGCCACCACCCTGCACTGGGTGCGCAACGACGGCGACGTGCGCTCCGGCGACCTGCTGCTGCTCGACGCCGGCGTGGAGACCACCGAGCTCTACACCGCCGACATCACCCGCACCCTGCCGATCAACGGCCGGTACACCGAGCTCCAGCGCAAGATCTACGACGCCGTGTACGAGGCGCAGGAGGCCGGCATCGCCGCGGTGAAGCCCGGCGCCGCCTACCGCGACTTCCACGACGCCGCCCAGCGCGTCCTCGCCGAGAAGCTCGTCGAGTGGGGCCTCGTCGAGGGCCCGGTCGAGCGCGTCCTGGAGCTCGGCCTCCAGCGCCGCTGGACCCTCCACGGCACCGGTCACATGCTCGGCATGGACGTCCACGACTGCGCCGCCGCGCGCACCGAGGCCTATGTCGACACGACCCTCGCGCCGGGCATGTGCCTGACCGTCGAGCCGGGCCTGTACTTCCAGGCCGACGACCTGACCGTGCCCGAGGAGTACCGCGGCATCGGCGTCCGGATCGAGGACGACATCCTCGTCACCGAGGACGGCAACCGGAACCTCTCGGAGGGGCTGCCGCGCCGCTCCGACGAGGTCGAGGCGTGGATGGCCGCGCTGAAGGGCTGATCACGGCGTACGTTGGAACGGAAGGGCCCTCGCCGACCGACCGGCGGGGGCCCTTTCCCGTTCCCGGAACCGTCACCCCTGGAACCGACGCCCCTGGACCGTCACGCCCGGAACCGTCACGCCATCAGGAGGGACGGGCTGTCCTTCCACTTCAGGATCTTGTCGAAGCTGACCACCGCGCCGCCCCGGCCCGACCGGTTGCCGAAGTGCACATGGTCCGCGAGCTCCTCGATCAGCCGCAGTCCCCGGCCGTTCTCGGCGTCCGGCGAGGCCGCCGGCTCCTCGGCGCCGGGAAAGCCGGGACCCGAATCGGCCACCTCGATCCGGCAGGTCTCGCCGTCCAGGTACGCCGTCACCCGGTACACCCCCGTCGGCGCCCCGTACGGCCGCCCGAGCACGGCGCCGCCGCCGTGCTCCACCGCGTTCGCACACGCCTCGGTCAGTGCCACCGACAGCTCGTAGGACACGTCCGGATCGACGCCCGCCGTCTCCATCGTGCCCATCAGGAGCCGCCGGGCGAGCGGCACGCTCGCCGCCTCGCGCCGCAGATGGAGTGACCACAAGATGCTCATGCTCCAGCCTCCCGGCCGCGGCTCGACATACCGATACCTATTGCCGGACGGAACCCTTCGTAAGCCCCCGAGGCCGACAAAGCCGCTCGTTCGGCGGATACACCGGCCCCCCACGCCGGTGTATGTCATCCCTAAGACCCCCAAGCACGACCTTATGGACCTGCCGCGTGCCGGTGGGGCCGCTGGTGCGATGATGGGCCCGCCATGAATGCCCCCGCGCTCGCTCCACGGCTGCTGAGGGCCGCGGTGTTCACCGCGGTCTGCGTCGTGCTGTCCGCGCTCGGGCACGCCGTCGCCGCCTGCGCGGGCATCGCCCTGTGGACCCTGCTCGCCGGATTCCTCGGCGTCTTCGGCGTCACCGTCCTCCTCACAGGACGCGAGCGCTCCCTCGGCTTCGTCGTCGGCGCCCTCGCCGGCGGCCAGCTCGGCCTGCACGTCCTCTTCGGCCTCGGCCGGCGCCGGCTCGGCCTGGGCCCCGAGGCGGACGACGCCCTCATCCGGATGGCGGCACGGCTGGTCTGCGGAGCGGGGACCACGTCCCTCAGTTCCGCCGACGCCGCGAGGATCGTCCGCGACGCCGGACTCGACCCGGCCGGCGCGGGGACGGCCGGCCACGGCCACGCGGGACACACGGCCGCCACCGCGGCCGCGCCCGCCGGTGAGCTGCTGCCCGGCCTTCCCATGCTCCTCGGCCACCTGCTCGCCGCCCTCGCCACGGGCTGGCTGCTGCGCCGCGGGGACCGCGCCCTCAGCCGCCTCGTCGAACTCTCCGAGCAGGGCGCGACGGAGCTCGCCGAGTGCGCCCTCGTCCGCTCGCTGCGGGCCGCGCTCCGTCTCGTACGGGCGCTGCTCACCGGGCTCTCGACGGCTCCGCGCACCGGGCCGCCGCGGGTGGTCCGTACGGCCTTCGGCTCCTCGCCACCGCCGGTGGCGGAGGCTCTCAGGAACACGGTGATCAGGCGCGGCCCGCCGGCCGCCGACTGCGTCCTCGCGGCCTGACACAGGCCGCCCGCCGGGCCCACCGGGCCGACGTCGCAGGCCTGTGCACGCCTGCACGCGCCCACGCGGGCCGGCAGAGGCCGACGCAGTCCGCCGCGGTCCGCTCCACGGGAGCGGGGACCGCGATCGTCCGTGCGCCCGTGGAGGTTCTCCTTCCTCCGGCGCGCCGGAACCCACCGTCCTTCTCCGAGCTGGAGTGTCTTCTGCCATGACCGTTTCCCGTGTCTCCGCCTCCCGTGCCGTCCTCGCCGGGGGCATCGCCCTCTCCTCCGTCGTGCTGCTGTCCGGCACGGCCTTCGCGCACGTGAGCGTGCAGCCGCAGGGCGAGGCCGCCAAGGGCGGCTACGCGACCGTCAACATCAAGGTCCCGAACGAGCGCGACAACGCCTCCACCGTGAAGGTCGAGGTCAACTTCCCGCTCGATCACCCGCTCGCCTCCGTCATGCCGCAGCCCGTCCCCGGCTGGAAGGCCGAGGTGACCAGGAGCAAGCTCGGCAAGCCGCTGGAGCTGCACGGCAGGACGATCAACGAGGCCGTCTCCAAGGTGACCTGGACCGCCGACGGTTCGAAGATCGGCCCCGGCCAGTTCCAGCAGTTCCCGCTCTCCCTCGGCCAGCTGCCCGAGGACACCGACCAGCTGGTCCTCAAGGCGATCCAGACGTACGACAACAAGGAGGTCGTGCGCTGGATCGAGGAGCAGAAGGAGGGCGCGGAGGAGCCGCAGAACCCCGCCCCCGTCCTGAAGCTCTCCGCCGCCTCCGCCGACCACCACGGCGGTGCCGCCGCCCCGTCCGCCTCCGCCTCCGCTTCCGCCTCCGCCGGGGACGAGAAGGCCGGGCACGAGGACAAGACGGCCTCGCACAAGGAGACGGCCGCCGCCGGCTCCTCCGACACCACGGCCCGGATCCTCGGCGTCATCGGCATCCTCGTCGGTGTCGCGGGGGTCGCCTTCGGCGTCCTCGCCGGCCGCCGCCGCTCGCTCTGACGGCCGCACCCCACCCGAGATTCCTGAAAGAAGCACCATGTCTGCAGAGAAGACGACCGGGGCGGACACGGCCCGCCCCGGCCGGCGCACCCCGCTGATCATCGCCGCGGTCGCGATCGTCGCCGCGCTCGGCATCACCGCGACCATCGGCCTCGGCGGCAACGACGACAAGCCCTCCGGCACGAGCGCCGGCGCGGTCGCGGAGGTCTCCGGCGGCAGCGACTCCACCAAGGCCGCCACCGTCCTCGACCGGCCGTTCACCAAGCCCGCGCTCGTCCTCACCGACACCAAGGGCGAGAAGTACGACCTGCGGGAACGGACCAAGGGCAAGCCGACGCTCATCTACTTCGGCTACACCCACTGCCCCGACGTCTGCCCCATGACGATGAGCAACATCGCCATCGCCAAGAAGCAGCTCCCCAAGGCCGACCAGGACAAGCTCCAGGTCGTCTTCGTCACCACCGACCCCGAGCGGGACACCTCCGCCGAGCTCGCCAAGTGGCTGCCCGCCGCCGGCGACCCCTCCTTCACCGGTCTCACCGGCGAGTTCTCCGCCATCCAGGCGGGGGCCCGGCAGATCGGCATCGGCATCGACCCGCCGAAGAAGGAGAACGGCCAGGTCGTCTCCATGCACGGAGCACAGGTGATCGCCTTCTCGCCCACGACCGACCAGGGCTACGTCCTGTACGGCGAGGACACGACCATCGACGACTACGCCAAGGACCTGCCGAAGCTCATCAAGGGGGAGAACCCGTGAACCGCCGCACCACCGCCCTGTCCGCCGCCGTGGCGCTCGCCGCCGCTCTCGCGCTGACCGGGTGCTCGTCCTCGTCCGACGGCGGGGCGCCCGAGCTGAAGGTCAGCGGCGCGTTCATGCCGCAGCCCGTGCTGGACATGGCCGGCGGCTTCCTCACCATCACCAACGACGGCGACACGGCGGACAGGCTCACCTCCGTCACCAGCCCGATCTCGGACGACGTCACCATCCACGAGACGAAGGACCAGAAGATGCGGGAGGTGAAGTCCTTCGAGATCCCGGCCAACGGCACGCTCTCCCTGGAACGCGGTGGCAACCACATCATGTTCATGGAGCTGAAGGAGAAGCCCAAGCAGGGCGAGAAGGTCAGCGTCGAGCTCCACTTCGAGAAGTCCGACCCCATCAAGGTCGACCTCCCCGTCGAGGCCGTCAACCACAACCCGCAGCACTGAGCGCGTCGACCGTGTTGATGGCGTACGGACAGAACTGACGGAGTGACCCAGAGATGACAACCACCGCCCCGCGCCTCGGTTCCGCCCTGGCCCGGCTGCTGATCCTCGCGGCCGCGCTGCTCGGCACGCTGCTCGCCGGTGCCGCCCCCGCGTCCGCGCACGCGGCGCTGACCGGAAGCGATCCGAAGGACGGGGCGGTGGTCGCCACCGCTCCCAAGGAGGTCAACCTCACCTTCTCCGAACAGGTCGCCATGAGCGCCGACTCCATCCGGGTCCTCGACCCGGCGGGCCGGCGGGCCGACACCGGCGAGATACGCGACCTGTGCAGCGGTTCCATCGTCCGGTACGGGGTGGGGCTCCGCGCCGGGCTGCCCGACGGCACGTACACCGTCGCCTGGCAGACCGTCTCGGCCGACAGCCACCCGATCTCCGGGGCCTTCACCTTCTCCATCGGCGCCCCCTCCACGACCTCCGTCGCCCTGCCCGACCAGGCGGCGGGCGGCGGGCTCGTCGGCGCCCTCTACGGCATCGCGCGCTACCTCTCGTACGCCGGTTTCGCCGTCCTCGTCGGCGGCGGCGCCTTCGTCCTGGCCTGCTGGCCGCGCGGCGCGAGCGTCCGGCCCGTGCAGCAGACGGTCGTCCGGGGCTGGCTGACCCTCACCGGCGCCACCCTCGTCATGCTGCTCCTGCGCAACCCGTACACCGGCTCCGGCGAACTCTCCGACGCCTTCGACCTGGCGGGCCTGAAGGCGGTCCTGGAGACGAAGACCGGGGCCGCGCTGACCTCCCGGCTGCTGCTGCTCGGCGCGGCCGCGCTCTTCGTGGCCGTCCTCTTCGGTGCCTACGCCCGGCGCACCGACCCGAAGGAGAAGAAGGACCTCACCTTCGGGCTCGCCATCGGCGGCAGCGTCGTCGCCGCCGGGATCGCCGGTACCTGGGCCCTGGCCGAGCACGCCTCGACCGGTCTTCAGCCGGGCATCGCCATGCCCGTCGACATCCTGCACCTGCTCGCCGTCGCCGCCTGGCTCGGCGGTCTCACGGTGCTGCTCGTCGCCCTCTACCGGGCGCCGTCCGTCGAACGCGCGGCGGTCGAGCGCTTCTCCAGGGTGGCCTTCGGCTCCGTGGCCGTCCTCGCGGCCACCGGGCTCTACCAGTCCTGGCGCCAGGTCGGCTCCTGGTCCGCGCTGACGGGGACCCGTTACGGGCAGCTGCTCCTCGTGAAGATCGGCCTGATGTGCGTTCTCCTCGGCATCGCCTGGATCTCCCGCCGCTGGATCCAGCGCCTCGCCGACCCGACGCCGGCCGAAGCGACCGACGAGGCCGAAGCAGCTGAACCGACCGAAGCGACCGACCAGCCTGAGGAGGCCGAGGAGGCAGAGGAGGCCGAAGTCGCCGAGGAGGCCGAAGTCGCCGAGGAGGCCGAAGTCGCCGATCCCGAGCGGGCCGCTCAGCTCGCCCGGCAGCGGGCCGCCGTCGCCACCGCGCGGCGCAAGCGGGAGCGGGACGCCGATCCCGAGCGGGCCGGTCTGCGCCGCTCGGTGCTGACCGAGGCCGCGGTCGCCGTCGTGCTCCTCACCGTGACCACCGTCCTCACCTCGACCGAGCCCGGCCGGACCGAGGAGGAGGCCGCGCGGGTCACCGCCGCCTCCGGCCCGGCCGCCGTACCCGACCGGCCCGTCGACATCCGGCTGCCCTTCGACACCGGCGGTGTCGACGGCAAGGGTGTCGTCCGGCTGAGCCTCGACCCCGGCCGCACCGGTGCCAACGCGCTCCACCTCTTCGTCGAGCGCCCCAACGGCAAACCGCTGGACGTCCCGGAGATCAAGGTCGCCTTCACCCTGGAGGCGAAGGACGTCGGCCCGCTGCCCGTCGCCCCCGACCGGATCCAGACCGGACACTGGACCGCGAGCGGCGTCCAGATCCCGATGCCCGGGGAGTGGCGGATCCAGGTGACCGTCCGTACCTCCGAGATCGACCAGACCACCATCGACAAGAACGTGAAGATCGGCTGATCCGTGACCGAGAACGACAACCTTGAGATCTCCCGGCGACGACTGCTCGGAACCGTCGGCGCGGCGGGCGCGGCCGGTCTCGTCATCGGCGCGGCCGGTGGCGTCGGAGTCACCGCGGCCGTGTCGGGCGAGGACACCGCCACCGTCGGCGGAGCCGGTGGTACCGCCGCCGCGCTGACCACGGTCGGTTCGACCGAGGTGATGTTTCACGGGAAACATCAGGCCGGCATCACCACCCCCCTCCAGTCCCGGGGGCATCTGATCGCCTTCGACCTCGCGCCGGGCGCCGGGCGCAAGGAGGCCGTCGCTCTGCTGCGCCGCTGGTCGGCGACGGCGAAGGTACTGATGTCGGGCGAGGCCCCGGCCGTGGACACCGGTATCGCGCTCGACGCGGGCCCCTCCTCCCTCACGGTCACCTTCGGTTTCGGCCGCACGTTCTTCGACCGCACCGGTCTCACCGCGCGCCGCCCCGGCCAGCTCGACCCGCTGCCCGCCTTCTCCTCCGACGCTCTGGATCCCCGGCGCTCGGAGGGTGATCTGTGGGTGCAGATCGGTGCCGACGACGCCCTCGTCGCCTTCCACGCGCTGCGCGCGCTCCAGAAGGACGCGGGCGACGCGGCCCGGGTGCGCTGGCAGATGAACGGCTTCAACCGCTCGGCCGGTGCCACCGCGAAGCCGATGACCGCGCGCAATCTGATGGGCCAGGTCGACGGCACGGGCAACCCGAAGGTGACCGACCCCGACTTCGACCGGCGGATCTTCGTCCCGGCCGGGGCCGGCGGCGCGCAGGAGTGGATGGCCGGCGGATCGTACGCGGTGGTGCGCCGGATCCGGATGCTGCTCGACGACTGGGAGAAGCTGCCGCTCGACCGGCAGGAGAAGGTGATCGGGCGCCGGAAGTCCGACGGCGCCCCGCTCACCGGTGGCACGGAGACCACCGAGCTCGATCTGGACAAGCTCGGTCCGGACGGGAAGACGGTCATCCCTGACAACGCGCACTCCCGGATCTCCGCCCCCGAACAGAACGGCGGTGCGGCCATGCTGCGCAGGCCGTTCTCCTTCCACGACGGCATCGGCCCCGACGGGACACCGGACGCCGGTCTCCTCTTCGTCTGCTGGCAGGCCGATCCGCTGCGGGGCTTCGTCCCGGTGCAGCGCAAGCTCGATCGGGGCGACGCCCTGTCGGCGTTCATCCGCCACGAGGCGAGCGGTCTCTTCGCCGTCCCTGGTGGTCCCGCCGAGGGCGAGTACGTGGGGCAGCGGCTCCTGGAATCGTGACGCCCCGGGCGGGCGACCGGCGCCGCCGGAGCCCATTAGGGTGACGGTATGTCCGCCACCCGGTACACGTATCTCGGCCCCGAGGGCACCTTCACGGAGGCCGCGCTGCGTACGCTGCCCGAGGCCGCGACGAGGGAACTCGTCCCCATGGTCTCGGTCCCGGCCGCACTCGACGCCGTTCGGAACGGGGAGGCCGCCGCCGCGCTCGTGCCGATCGAGAACTCGGTCGAGGGCGGGGTGACGGCGACCCTGGACGAGCTGGCCTCGGGCGAGCCGCTGATGATCTACCGCGAGGTGCTCCTTCCGATCGCCTTCGCGCTGCTCGTGCGGCCGGGGACCAAGCTGTCGGACATCAAGACGGTGACGGGCCACCCGGTGGCGCAGCCGCAGGTCCGGAACTGGATGCGGGCCAACCTGCCCGAGGCGCTGTGGGAGTCGGCCGCCTCCAACGCGGACGGGGCCCGGCTGGTGCAGGAGGGCCGCTTCGACGCCGCCTTCGCCGGGGAGTTCGCGGCGGCGACGTACGGCCTCGAGGCGCTGGTCACCGAGATCCACGACGCGGAGAACGCCGAGACCCGGTTCGTGCTGGTGGGCCGGCCGGCCCGGCCCGCGGCCCCGACGGGCGCGGACAAGACCTCGGTGGTGCTGTGGCTGGGTGACGATCATCCGGGTGCCCTCCTCGAACTGCTCCAGGAGTTCGCGGTGCGCGGGGTGAACCTGATGCTGATCCAGTCCCGGCCGACGGGGGCGGGGATCGGGAACTACTGCTTCGCCGTGGACGCCGAGGGCCATATCTCGGACCGGCGGGTGGGCGAGGCGCTGATGGGGCTCAAGCGGATCTGCCCCCAGGTGCGCTTCCTCGGCTCGTACCCGAGGGCGGGTGTGGCGGCCGAGGACGTGCGGGCGCTGCGGCGCGGTACATCGGACGGGGAGTTCATGGCGGCCTCCGACTGGCTGGCGAGGGCCCAGGACGGTCGGGCCTGACCCGATGGCGCCGGACCGCTTCCGACGCCGGGATCGGTCGTCCACAGGTACGAGCCACTAGTCCTACCTGCGCACTTTTCAGTTACCCACAGCAGTTATCCACAGGGACTCTTCATAACCTGGGGACAAGTCGACAGCCCGCGCCGACAAGGTCGACAAATCGGCCTAGTCATTCCCGTTCGCACTCCACCTGTCCACACATCCGGAACGGCGTCGGCGTCAGCACCCCCCACTCCACCACTCGTTGGAGCGAGCATTTCCCACCCAAATGAGTGGCTGAATGGCGTTTGATCACGGAATTCGCAGGCGCCGAGCGGGAAATCCCCACGCTCTCCCCCGTAGTCCACAGATCTTTCGCACAGCCTGTGGATAACTGAATGCGCGGACCCGGCCTCGCACATTCCCCCGGCCTCAATTCGGGCAAAACAACACGCGTGAGGTTATCCGGTGGGGCCGGGCGAACGGGCACCGGTAGCCTGGTGGGGTGATTGACCTTCGCCTGCTCCGTGAGGACCCCGACCGTGTTCGCGCCTCCCAGCGCGCCCGTGGAGAGGACGTCGCGCTCGTCGACGCCCTGCTCTCCGCCGATGAGCGGCGCAGGTCGTCCGGCGTCCGCTTCGACGAGCTCCGATCCGAGCAGAAGGCGCTCGGCAAGCTGATCCCCAGGGCCACGCCCGAGGAGCGCGCCGAGCTCCTCCAGAAGGCCGAGCAGCTCAAGACCGACGTCAAGGCCGCCGAGGCCGAGCAGAACGAGGCCGACGAGACGGCCAAGCGGCTCCTGCTCCAGCTCGGGAACATCGTCCACACGGACGTGCCCGTGGGCGGCGAGGAGGACTTCGTCGTCCTGGAGACGCACGGCACCATCCGGGACTTCGCGGCCGAGGGCTTCGAGCCCAAGGACCACCTGGAGCTCGGCGAGGCGCTCGGCGCCATCGACGTGGAGCGGGGCGCCAAGGTCTCCGGCTCGCGCTTCTACTACCTGACCGGCGTCGGCGCCCTCCTGGAGCTCGCCCTGGTCAACGCGGCGATCGCGCAGGCCACCGAGGCCGGCTTCATCCCCATGCTGACCCCGGCGCTCGTCCGTCCGCGCGCCATGGAGGGCACCGGATTCCTCGGCCAGGCCGCGGAGAACGTGTACCACCTGGAGAAGGACGACTACTACCTCGTCGGCACGTCCGAGGTGCCCCTCGCGGCGTACCACATGGACGAGATCATCGACGCCGACAAGCTGCCGCTGCGGTACGCGGGCTTCTCGCCCTGCTTCCGCCGCGAGGCCGGCACGTACGGCAAGGACACCCGGGGCATCTTCCGCGTCCACCAGTTCGACAAGGTCGAGATGTTCTCGTACGTCGCGCCCGAGGACGCGGAGAACGAGCACAAGCGGCTCCTGGACTGGGAGAAGCAGTGGCTGACCGCCCTGGAGCTCCCGTTCCAGGTCATCGACGTCGCCACCGGTGACCTCGGTTCCTCCGCCTCCCGCAAGTTCGACTGCGAGGCGTGGATCCCGACCCAGGGCAAGTACCGCGAGCTGACCTCGGCCTCGAACTGCGACAGCTTCCAGGCCCGCCGCCTCTCCGTCCGGATGCGCGACGAGCAGGGCGGCAAGAAGACCGTGCAGCCGCTGGCCACCCTGAACGGCACGCTGTGCGCCGTACCGCGCACGATCGTGGCGATCCTGGAGAACCACCAGCTGGCCGACGGCTCGGTGCGGGTGCCGGAGATCCTGCGGCCCTACCTCGGCGGCCGTGAGGTCCTGGAGCCGATCGCCAAGTGAGCTCCTTCCCCTACCGCCTGGTCGCGACGGACCTCGACGGCACGCTGCTGCGGGCCGACGAGTCCATCTCGGACCGTACGCGGGACGCGCTCGCCGCCGTCACGGCGGCGGGCGCCGCGCACATCGTCGTCACCGGCCGGGCGGTGCCCTGGACCCGGCACATCCTGGACGACCTCGGCTACGACGGGATCGCGGTGTGCGGGCAGGGCGCGCAGGTCTACCACGCGGGTGAGCACCGGCTGCTCACCTCGCTGACCCTGGACCGGCAGCTCGCGGGGCTCGCGCTCTCCAAGATCGAGGCGGAGGTGGGCCCGCTGGCGCTGGCCGCGAGCCGCGACGGTCTGGAGGGCGCGGTCCTGATGGGTCCCGGCTACCGGGCCCACGAGGGGCCGCTGCCGTACGTCCCGTACGAGGATCCGGCGGAGCTGTGGGCGGCGCCGCTGACCAAGCTGTACATCCAGCACCCGGAGCTGTCGGACGACGAGCTGACCCGGGCCGCCCGCGAGACGGTCGGCGGGCTCGTGGACGTCGTCATGGCCGGGCCCGGCATCGTGGAGATCCTCCCGCTCGGCCTCAGCAAGGCGACCGGGCTCTCGCTCGCGGCGCGCCGGCTCGGCGTGAAGGCCGCGGAGACGATCGCCTTCGGCGACATGCCGAACGACATCCCGATGTTCGGCTGGGCGGCCCACGGCGTGGCCATGGGCAACGCGCACATGGAGCTGCGGGCGGTGGCGGACGAGGTGACGGCCTCGAACGAGGAGGACGGCATCGCGCTCGTCCTGGAGCGCCTGCTGTCCGCCTGAGCCGGCCTCCTGACAAGCGTACGAAGGAAGCGTACGAAGGCCCGCTCCCCTTGAGGGAGCGGGCCTTCGCGTGCACGGCCTCGCGCGGACCTGGGCCCGCGCGCTCGAAGCGGCCGTCCCGGGAGATCCCCCGTTTCCCCCGCACGACTAGTGTGCTCCGGGCCCCTGTTCGGGGGCGACCGGTTTTCCGCGGGTCAGCGGGTGACAGGCGAGTCCGGTCGCCAGCGAGATCGCGTGCCCGAGGGCGGTGTACGTGCGGTCGGCGGCGAGCGGTGCGAGGAAGAAGGCGACCGCTCCCGCGAGGTAGAACCAACGCCAGGGCCGGGCCAGCCGGTAGGTGAGGATGCCGACGGAAGCGGCGAGGCCGTAGCTGACGCCGATGTCGACGACGTGCGCCATGCTGCGCGGCACGTCGTGGTGGCGGATGGCGACCAGGACGACCTGCTGGCTGACGAGGGTCGCCACGACATGGGCCGTGGCGACGGTGAGCAGCCATCCCGGGGTACCGAGCCAGCGCTCGACGGGCGCGTGGATCAGCTCGAAGAGCGCCGCGTACAGCAGGAGGTCGGCGGGGTTCTCGATCCAGAACGCGCTGCCGAGCAGGGCGCGCAGCGGGTGGTGCGACAGCTCGTGGAGATTGCTGCTGCTGCGGTGCAGGAGAGAGGCGTCGAGGCCCTCGGGGGACAGCGCGATGACGAGGCCGGTGATCGCGATGACCGCCAGCCACAGATGCGTACCGGGTGACGAACGCACCCACGACCTGATCGGTCGGGACGGTTCGCCACCCGGGAGGTTTTCGCTCGGCACCTCTCAGTGCCTATCACCCGGAGCCGGGAGGGACCTCAGAAATTGATCATGTGTCCGGCGATGCCGTGGATCGCTTCCTTCACGGCCTCACCGAGGGTCGGGTGCGCGTGGACGTTCCGGGCGACCTCGTGGACGGTGAGGTCCCACTGCTGGGCCAGGGTCAGCTCGGGCAGCAGCTCGGTGACGTCGGGGCCGATCAGGTGGGCGCCGATGATCTCGCCGTGCGTCCCGTCCGCGATGATCTTGACGAAGCCGGTGGCGTCGCCGAGACCGTGCGCCTTGCCGTTCGCCACGAAGGGGAACTTGGCGACCTTGACGTCGAAGCCCTTCTCGCGGGCCTGCGCCTCGGTCCAGCCGAAGCTCGCGATCTGCGGCTGGCAGTAGGTCGCGCGCGGGATCATGGGGTAGTCGAGCTCCATGGTCTCGGCGTCCCCGATGGTCTCGGCGGCGATGACGCCCATGGCCTCCGCGGTGTGCGCGAGCATCAGCTTCGCGGTGACGTCACCGATGGCGTAGATGTGCGGCACGGAGGTGCGGCAGCGGCCGTCGACGTCGATCGCGCCGCGCTCGGTCAGGGCGACGCCGGTGTTCTCCAGGCCGTAGCCGGTGACGTTCGGGGCGAAGCCGATGGCCTGGAGGACCTTGTCGGCCTCCAGGACCTTGCTCGCACCGTCCTTGCCGGTGACGGTGACGCGGACCTGCGGGCCGGACTCGTCGATGGTCTCGACGCGGGTGGAGGTGAGGACGTCGATGCCGAGCTTGCGGTACTGCTTCGCCAGCTCCTTGGAGACCTCCTCGTCCTCCAGCGGGGCGATCCGGTCGAGGAACTCGACGATCGTGACCTTGGTGCCGTAGTTGTTGAGAACGTACGCGAACTCGATGCCGATGGCGCCGGCGCCCGCGATGACGATCGACTTCGGGGCGTCCTCGGCGAGGATCTGCTCCTCGTACGACACGACGCGCTCGCTGCGGGCGGTGCCCGGAAGCAGCCGCGGGGTGGCGCCGGTGGCGATGACGCAGTTGTCGAAGGTGATCGTCTCCGAGGTGCCGTCGGCCTTGGCCACCTGGAGGGTGTTCGCGTCGAGGAAGGTGCCCCGGCCGGTGAACTCGGTGATCTTGTTCTTCTTCATCAGGAAGTGGACGCCCTTGACGCGGCCGTCCGCGACCGTGCGGCTGCGGCGGTAGGCGTCGCCGTAGTCGAAGGTGACGGTGCCGTCGACCTTGATGCCGAAGGTCTTCGCCTCGTGGTTGAAGATGTGGGCGAGTTCGGCGTTGCGCAGCAGCGCCTTGGTGGGGATGCAGCCGACGTTCAGGCAGACACCGCCCCAGTACTTCTCCTCGACGACCGCGACCCGCTTGCCCAGCTGGGCGGCGCGGATGGCGGCGACGTAGCCGCCGGGGCCAGCTCCGAGTACGACGACGTCGAAGCGGTCTGACATGACTGACTCCCGAGGGTGGTGAGGGTGTTCGGTCCGCGTACGGGCCCACAGTAGTCCGGTGTTCACAGCGCGGTCAGTTGTAGGATGACCGGGCAACCGGGCGACTGAAGGGGCGGGGCGGCATGGCACTCAGGGCGGCGGGGCGGACCTCGCTGGTGGACACCGTGGTGGAGCAGCTGCGGACGCAGCTCGCGGACGGCGAGTGGGCGGTCGGCGACCGCATCCCGACCGAGCACGAGCTCGCGCAGCAGCTCGGAGTGGGCCGCAACACCGTCCGCGAGGCGGTCCGGGTCCTCGTCCACGCGGGCCTCCTGGAGTCCCGGCAGGGCAACGGCACCTTCGTCAGGTCGACCGCCGATCCGGCGGCCGTCCTGCGCGGGGTCCGGCACGCCGGCGCGGCCGACGTCCTCGAACTCCGCGTCGCCCTGGAGGCCGAGGCCGCCAGGCTCGCGGCGGCACGACGGGACACCCACGACCTGCTTCGGCTGCGGGCGGCCCTGACCGGTCTGCGGGAGGAGGGCGACCGGGACGCGGACGCGGACCTCGCCTTCCACCTGGCCGTCGTCGGCGCCACGCACAACGCGGCCTTCGTCGAGGTGTACCGGTTCTTCTCCGCCCAGGTCCACGAGGTCCTCGTGGAGGCCCTCGGCGACCGGGAGATGCCGCCGGTCGACATCGACGCCCACCAGGCGCTGGTGGCCGCGATCGAGGCGGCCGACCCGGACGCGGCGGAGCGGCAGGCCCGCGAGCTGCTGCGGGTGCCGATGGAGACGGTCGCGGCGCTGACGGGGCGCTCCTGATGACTGCGGAGACGCCTGCGGCGGGCTCGGTGGCTGATTCCGGTGCGTCGGCGGCGGTGCTCGCCGGGGCCGGGAGTCTGGTCCCGGCCCCGGGGGCGGTGGGCCGCCGGGCCCTGTTCGCCCGTCCGGCGCTGCTCCTCACCGGGATCGTGCTCGCCTCCCTGAACATGCGGGTCGCCCTGGCGAGCGTGGCTCCCCTGGTCGGCGAGATGTCCGAGGCCTTCGGGCTCTCCGCGACGGCCTCCTCGCTCGTGACCTCGGTGCCCGTGCTGTTCCTCGGCGTGGGCGCGCTGTTCGCGCCGTGGCTGGGGCGCCGGTTCGGCGTCGAGCGCGTGCTGTTCGCGGCACTGCTCCTGCTCGGCGTCGGCATCCTCGCGCGCGTACTGCCGTCCGCGTACGCGCTGTACGGCGGCGGCGTCCTCGTCGGCACGTCGATCGCCCTGCTCAACGTGCTCATGCCCGGCCTGATCAAGCGTGACTTCCCGGACCGCGCCGCGGCGATGACCTCCGTCTACACGGGCGCGATGATCGCCGGGGCGACGGTGGCGGCGGCGGCCGCGGTGCCGCTGGAGGAGGCCCTCGGCGGCGGCTGGGAGGCCTCGCTCGGCGTCTGGTCGCTGCTCGCCGTGGCGGCGGCGGTGGCCTGGCTGCCGCAGGTGGTGATCGCCCGGGGGCGCACGGGCCGCGAGGTACGGGCCGTCCCTGCCGCCGGCGCCCGCCCGGTGAGCGTCTGGCGCTCGCCGCTGGCCTGGCAGGTGACCCTTTTCATGGGCATGCAGTCGACCTGGACGTACGTGCTGATCGCCTGGATGCCGACGATCTTCACCGACCACGGGATGAGCCGCTCCACGGCCGGGCTGCTCTTCGCCTTCAACACCCTCACGCAGATCGTGGGCGCCTTCGCGGTGCCGCTGTTCGCCGGCCGGATGCGGAGTCAGCGTCCGCTGATCGTGCTGGTCACGGCGCTGGTCGCGGCCGGATACGTCGGCCTGCTCGTCGCGCCGGTCGGGGGCGCCTGGCTCTGGTCGGGTGTCCTCGGCGTCGGCCAGGGCGGTGCGCTGGGCCTCGCCCTGACCCTGATCGTGCTGCGCTCGGGGGACGCGGTGACCGCGTCCGCGCTGTCCGGGATGGCCCAGGCGGTCGGCTATCTGCTCGGCGCGGTGGGCCCCCTGGCCGCCGGCGCCCTGCACCAGGCCACCGGCTCCTGGACCCTGCCGATCGCCCTGGTCCTGGGCGTCTGCGCGGTGGCCCTCGCCTCGGGCCTGCTGGCGGCCCGGGAGCGCACGGTCTGAGGGTCGGGGGTGGCGGTACGGCTCCGGGAGGGCCTCCCGGAGAGGGGGCGACGACCCGCGGAGCCGTACCGCATCGGTGTTTCCCCCGCTGCTACTCCTCGCCCGCCAGGGTCAGTCTGTTGAGCTTGTGACCGGCGAACCAGGTCGCCGCGACCGTGACGCCCGCGAGGAGCGCCACCGCCGTCGGGAGCCCGACGTCGGAGGTGATCAGGCCGTCGCCGGTGACCTTCTGCGCGAGGGCCAGCGCCCACTGCTGCACGCTCAGGGTCCGGGCGCCCGCGATCAGGGAGCCGAAGAGGGTCTCCCACACCAGGGCGTAGACCAGACCGATGACCACCGCGTGCCGACTGATCGTGCCGAGCAGCAGGAACAGCGCGCTGTACGCGATGGAGGCCACGAGCGCCGCCACCGTGTAGGCCACGGCCACCTGCTGGCCGTTGCCGTTGAGGATGAATCCGGCGATGAGCGTCGGCACCGCGGAGAAGACCATGGTGACCGCGATCGCCACGATCAGCTTGGTGAAGATGATCGAGGAGCGCTTCACCGGCTTGGACAGCAGGTAGACGATCGAGCCGTCGTCGATCTCCGGGCCGATCGCTCCCGTGCCGGCGATCACGCCGATCAGCGGGACCATCGTGGCGAGCGCGAAGCCGCCGAGGACATCGGCCGCGACCTGGTCGTCCACGCCGCTGAAGGCGCGCACCGCCGCCGAGATCAGCAGCAGCATGCCGGGCAGCAGGAAGAGGATCAGGGCCCTGCGGCGGCCGAGGAGGGCCCGGTAGGTGAGCCGGGCGACTGTGGGGTTGTACATCGGGTCAGGCTCCTTTCAGGCCGCGACGAGGTACGAGAAGACCGATTCGAGGGACTCGTCCGAGGGCGAGACCGTCAGGAGACGGATCCCCCGCTCCCGCGCGACCCTGGGCAGCAGCTCCGTGAACCGCCCGAAGTCCACCGCCTGCACGCGCAGACCGCCCTCGCCGTGGTCGACCTCGATCCCGGCCGTGGACGGGTCGGCGATCAGCGCCGCGGCGAGCGCCCGGTCGTCGCTGGAGCGCACGAGGTAGCGGTGCGGCCGGTCCGTCATCAGCCGGCGGATCTTGCGGAAGTCACCGGAGGCGGCGTGCCGTCCGGCCACGATCACCTCGATGTGGGAGGCGAGCTGCTCGACCTCCTCCAGGATGTGCGAGGAGAACAGGACCGTGCGGCCGTCCGCGCCCATCCGCCGCAGCAGGTCCATCAGCTGCATGCGCTGGCGCGGGTCCATGCCGTTGAACGGCTCGTCGAGCAGGAGCACGGACGGCTCGTGGACGAGGGCCGAGGCCATCTTCACGCGCTGCCGCATGCCCTTGCTGTACGTGGAGATCTTGCGGTCCTGGGCGTACTCCATCTCGACCGTGCCCAGGGCCCGCTGGGCCTCCTTGGCGCCGAGGCCCTGCAACTCCGCGTTCGCCAGGACGAATTCGCGGCCCGTGAGGAAGTCGTACATCGCCTCCCGCTCGGGCACGACCCCGATCTCGCGGTAGACCGACTCGCTCCCCCAGATCGTCTGCCCGTCGAGGGTGACCGAACCGGTGGAGGGGTCGAGGAAGCCGCCCATCATGTTGATCAGGGTGGACTTCCCGGCGCCGTTCGGTCCGAGGAGGCCGGTGACACCCGGGCCCACCGTCATCGTGACGTCGTTCACGGCCACGACGTTTCCGAACCAGCGGGAGGCGTGGTCGATGTGGAGCGTTGTCACAGCCCGACCTTTCGGTAGCGGCGCATCAGGATGCCGTACGAGGCGGCGATCAGCGCGAGGACGACCAGCAGATAGACCACGCCGACGCCGGCGCCCGGCCCCCCGAGCTCGGGGAACATGGGCGGTGCGCCCAGGAAGGCGGTCTGCACGCCGTCGATGAGGGTGATCGGCGAGAACAGGCCGAGCCACTCGATGGCGCCCGTGTTCTCCGTGGCGTAGGCGATGCCCATGAGCGTCGAGACCGCGCCGTACGAGATGGTCAGGACGCCGATCACGGCGGCGACGCCGAAGCCGCGGCGCGGGGTGAGGGCCGCCATGACGAGACCGATGCCGCCGAAGAGCAGCGAGAGCAGCGCCACGGACACGAGGCCCTGGCCGAACATCTTGGTCTGCTCGGCGAAGTCCATCTTGGCGAGCAGCGAGCCGATCCACATGATCAGCAGCGGGACGGCCGTGAGGATGAAGAGTGCCGACGCCATCGCGCCGAACTTGGCCAGCACGTAGTCCGCGCGCTCGATCGGCCGGGAGAAGTACAGCGGCACGGTCCTGAACCTGAGGTCGCGGGAGACCGACTGCGGCGCCTGCGAGGCCAGGTAGATGCCGATGACGACCTGGAGGTAGATCGCGAACTGCGTGTACTCGATCGTCAGCTTGGACTGCTGGGTGAAGACCGCGATCGCGACGAAGATCAGCGCCGGGACGCACATCACGCCGAAGAGCAGCATCGGCAGCACCTTGGACTTGGCGCTGCGGCCCAGGCCGTACGCGCCGCGCAGCGACTGCGAGAACAGCGACCTGCGCGCGTACGCCCGGCCGAGGCGCGGGCCGTCGTAGGACCGGTAGCCGATGTTGTGGATCTGCGTCGTGTCCGGAGCGGCCTGGGAGGGCTGGGGGGTCTGGGTGCTCATCGGGCCGGCACCTCCTCGTGCTGCGGGGACGCCTCGGACCGGAAGACCTCGGCGATGTGGTGGCGGCGCTGCTCCATGCGGACGAGACCGAGGCCGAGGCCGGCGACGGTGTCCCGCACGAGGTCGTACGTCTCCTCGCCCGGCGCCTCCAGGAGCAGGATGTGGCCGGCGCCGGGCAGGCCCTCCTCCACGCCCGCGTGGATCGTGACACCCGCCGCGACGAGGGCCGCGCGGAGCGCCGTGGTGCCGTCGGGGTGCGTGTCGGAGTCGGTGACCTCGACCGCGAGCGTCGTGGTGGTCCTGGTGAAGTCGCTGGTGGAGCTGGAGCGGAGCAGCTTCCCGCCGTCGATGACGACGACGTGGTCACAGGTGCGCTCCAGCTCGCCGAGCAGGTGCGAGGTGACCAGGACGGAGATGCCGAAGTCGGTCCAGACCCGGCGGATCAGTCCCAGCATCTCGTCCCGGCCGACCGGGTCCAGGCCGTTGGTCGGCTCGTCGAGGAGCACCAGCCTCGGGTCGTGGACCAGCGCCTGGGCGAGCTTCACCCGCTGCTTCATGCCGGTCGAGTAGCCGCCCATGGGGCGGTACCGCTCCTCGTAGAGACCCACGTGGCGCAGGGTGTCGGCGGTCCGCTCGCGGGCGGCGGTCGGGGGCAGCCCCGACATGCGCGCCATGTGGACGACGAACTCGGTGGCCGAGACGTCGGGCGGGAGGCAGTCGTGCTCGGGCATGTATCCCACGCGCTCACGGATCTCGGCGCCGGACGTGCTGACGTCCAGGCCCAGGACCTCGGCGCGGCCCTCCGTGGCGGGGGAGAGTCCGAGCAGGATCTTGATCATGGTGGACTTGCCGGCTCCGTTGGCACCCACGAGTCCGGTCACACCGGGTCCGATGTCCAGGGAGAGCCGGTCAAGAGCGGTCACCCGGGGGAACCGCTTGCTGAGGCTTTCGGTCGCGATCACAGTCACGCTTCGACGGTAGTGGCGCGGGCCACAGCGGTCGTCAGCCCAACGGCTCGGTCCTTCTCCGACTACAGGAGTACAAGCCAGTAGGGGCGTCGCGACCAAAGTCTTTTTCCACAGGTCTTCCCGCAGGTCTTCCCGCGGGGCGGCCGCCGGAGTTTTCCACAGGCCGGCGTCCGGCCCCTTGACGTAGCCGCCGGGCATTGTCACATTCATCGATGGCAGGTTACGGACGCGTAGCGCGACCGGACGCTCACACGGGACGGCGGGTGGCATGGCCTCGGCAGTGACAGGGGAACTCTCCGCGGAGCTGCGGGGGTTCAAGGAAGTACAGCGGCTCTCCTACGAGTGCGCGGAGGCCGTCGCGGCGCAGCTCAGGCCGGGCGTGACCGAGCGCGAGGCCGCGCGGATGCAGCGGGAGTGGCTGTACGAGCGGGGGGTGCGGGACTGGTTCCACCGGCCGTTCGCCTGGTTCGGCGACCGCACGGCCTTCGTGGACTTCAAGGTCCCGCTGCAGTTCTTCCCGACGAACCGGCGCCTCGAGGCGGGGATGCCGTTCATCCTCGACATGGCCCCGGTCTACCAGGGGTACACGGCCGACATCGGCTACAGCGGCTGCCTGGGACTCGACCCCCTGCACGACAAGCTGCTCGCCGACCTCGAGGACCACCGCGAGCTGATCCTGCGCGAGGTCCGCGAGCGCCGTACGCTCCGGGAGATCTACCAGGACGTGGACCGGCTCATGGTCCGCCAGGGATACGCGAACCGGCACCGGGCCTATCCCTTCGGCGTCATCGCCCACAAGATCGACCGGGTGAGGGAGCGCCGCTGGTCCCCGACGCTCTTCGGCTTCGGCACCCAGGCGCTCAAGGGCCTCGCGAGCGACGCCCTGCGCGGCCACCGGGACGGCTGGTCGCCGCTCTGGTCGCCGTACACGTTCTCCGACCACCCGCCGAAGCCCGGCCTGTGGGCGGTCGAGCCGCACCTCGGATTCCGGGGGACGGGCGCGAAGTTCGAGGAGATCCTGGTCGTCACCGACTCCCGGGACCCCGAGCAGAGCGCGTTCTGGCTGGACGACGATCTGCCGCACGTGCGGCGCTGGAACGAGGGGGCGGCCCGATGACGGGAACCGGCGGACCGACGGGAATCGAGGGCGCGCGGGAGCGCCGGATCAGGACGGGCGGGATCGAGCTGTGCGTGGCCGAGCTCGGCGGGACGGACCGGCCGACGGTCCTCCTCGTGCACGGCTACCCGGACTCCAAGGAGGTGTGGTCGGAGGTCGCGACCCGGCTCGCCGAGGAGTTCCACGTGGTGCTGTACGACGTCCGGGGCCACGGCCGCTCGACGGCGCCGGCCCCGCTGCGCGGCGGCTTCACCCTGGAGAAGCTGACGGACGACTTCCTCGCGGTCGCCGACGCCGTCAGCCCGGACCGGCCGGTCCACCTCGTCGGCCACGACTGGGGCTCCGTGCAGTCCTGGGAGTTCGTGACCGTCCGGCGCACCGAGGGCCGGATCGCCTCCTTCACCTCGATGTCGGGGCCCTCCCTCGACCACTTCGGGCACTGGATCAAGCGGCGGACGAGCCGGCCCACCCCGCGCCGGATCGGCCAGCTCCTCGGCCAGGGCGCCAAGTCCTGGTACGTGTACATGCTGCACACGCCCGTCCTTCCGGAGCTCGCCTGGCGCGGGCCCCTCGGCAAGCGCTGGCCGAGGATCCTGGAGCGGATCGAGAAGGTGCCGGCCGGTGGCTACCCGACGCCGTCGCTGCCGAGCGACGCGGCGCACGGCGCCTGGCTCTACCGGGACAACGTCCGCGCCCGGCTCGGGCGGCCGCGCCCCGACGCGTACGCGCACGCGCCCGTGCAGCTGATCACGCCGACCGGTGACGCCTTCCTCTCCGAGCGGCTCTACGACGACCTGGGTACCTGGGTGCCGGACCTGACCCGGCGCACGCTGCCCGCGAAGCACTGGGTGCCGCGCACCCGGCCGGACCAGCTGTCCGCCTGGATCGGTGAGTTCGTCCGGGCCAACGAGGAACCGGCGGCCAAGGCGCCGGGTGCTCTTCGGCCCGCCCCCGCGTCGGCGGCGAGGAGCGGGGTGAGGCCGGAGCACGCGGAGCGGTTCGGCGGCCAGCTGGTCCTGGTGACCGGGGCGGCCAGCGGCATCGGGCGGGCCACCGCCTTCGCCTTCGCGGAGGCCGGCGCCCGGGTGGTGGCCGTGGACAGGGACGCCGAGGGCGCGGTCCGCACGGCCGGGATGGCCCGGCTGATCGGCGCCCCCGAGGCCTGGGCCGAGACCGTCGACGTCGCCGACGAGCAGGCGATGGAGAAGCTGGCCGCGAAGGTGGCGAGCGAGTACGGGACCGTCGACGTCCTCGTCAACAACGCGGGCATCGGGCTCACCGGCTCCTTCTTCGACACGACGAGCGAGGAGTGGAAGCGGGTCCTCGACGTCAACCTGTGGGGGGTGATCCACGGGTGCCGGGTCTTCGGCGCGCAGATGACCGCGCGCGGTCAGGGCGGCCACATCGTGAACACCGCGTCCGCCGCGGCCTTCCAGCCCTCCCGGGCACTGCCCGCGTACAGCACGTCGAAGGCGGCGGTGCTGATGCTCAGCGAGTGCCTGCGCGCCGAGCTGGCCGGGCAGGACATCGGGGTCTCCGCGATATGCCCCGGCATCGTCAACACCAACATCACGGCGACGGCGCGGTTCGCGGGGGTCACGGACGCGGCGGAGGAGAAGCGGCGCCAGAAGAAGGCCTCGCGGCTGTACGGCCTGCGGAACTATCCGCCGGAGAAGGTCGCGGACGCGATCCTGGACGCGGTGCTCCACGACCGCGCGGTCGTGCCGGTGACGCCCGAGGCCCGGGGCGTCCACATCCTGTCCCGGCTGAGCCCGGGAGCCCTGCGGGCCTTCGCGCGCTGGCAGCCGCCGTCGTAGGCGGGGCCCGGTGGGCGCGGGCGGCGGACGGGGCCGGAAGGTCCCGGCCGCCGGGGTGTGACGGGTCCGGACGGGATCCTGACGCCCGTGTCGCGGTGGGGGCGGGGTGGCGGTCGTACGATCCCTGGCAGGAGGGGTTCCGTCCAGGCGGGGTGGAGCGAGCGGTCGGTGGGAGCGGGTTTGTCCGAGCAGTCAGCACAGCCGGAGTACCGGATCGAGGACCTCGCCCATCACAGCGGGGCCACGGTCCGGACGATCCGTGCCTACCAGGACCGCGGTCTGCTGCCCCGGCCGGAGCGGCGGGGCAGGTCGAACGTGTACGGGGACGCGCACCTCGCGCGGCTCCGGCAGATCGCCGACCTCCTCGACCGGGGCTACACCCTGGCCTCGATCAAGGAGCTCCTGGAGGCCTGGGACACCGGCCGGGGGCTCGGCGGGGTGCTCGGTCTGGTCGCGGAGGTCCACGGGCCGTGGACGGACGAGGAGGCGGCCCGCATCTCGCGCGCGGAGCTGGACGCCCGCTTCGGCGGCACGCCGGACGAGGCGGCCGTCCGGGAGGCCGTCGAGCTCGGCGTACTGGAGCGGATCCCGGACCGGGAGACGGAGGAGTACCTCGTCCCCAGCCCCCAGGAGCTGGCCGTGGCCGCCGAGTTGTACGCGGCGGGTGTTCCGCTCGCGGCGATCACCGGACATCTGAGGGAACTTCGCGGCCAGGTGGAGCACATCGCCTCCCGTTTCCTGGAGTTCACGACCGAGTACGTCTTCGCCCGCTACCTGGAACACCGGCCGCCGACGGACGCGGACGCGGCGGAGGCGGCGGCGATGGTGCGACGGCTGCGCCCGCTCGCCCAGCAGACCGTGGACGCCGAACTCGCCCGCGCGATGCAGCTGTTGGCCACCCGTCACCTCCAGCTGCAGCTCCAGCCCCATCTGCCGCCCGACGCGCCACGGAGGGAGGACGAAGGACCGCGCCCCGTGACCCTTCCGGCCGCGACGCTCAGGGCGGTTCAGGGGCTGGTGGGTCAGGAGGGCGTCGCGGCCTTCGTCGCCGCCGCCACCGAACGGGAGGTCCACAAAAGGACATTGGACGCTCTCACCGCAAGTCGCCCCATAGCGGATTAATTTGCCCAATTCGCCTGAAAGTGCAGCCTGGTTGTCCACAGAATCGCCAACCATCCTGTGGATAAGTCGGTTTGGCTGTGGACCAAACCTGCCCGCCCGAAATCGATGGCCGGGCGATCCGGTCTCCGGCATCCTGACGGAATGAACCGCCGACAACCGCCGGACGAGCGCCGCACGGTGAAAGTCTCGAAGTACCTCTCCAAGCACCTGCGCCACCAGCCCGAGCGCATCGGCCTCACGCTCGACCCCCACGGCTGGACCGACATCGACACGCTGCTCGACGCCACCGCGCGGCACGGCTTCCCGATCACCCGCGAGGAACTCGACCACGTCGTCGCGACCAACGACAAGAAGCGCTTCGCGATCGAGGGCGGCCGCATCCGCGCCAGCCAGGGCCACACCGTCGAGGTGGACCTGGACCTGCCGGCCGCCGAACCGCCCGCGTACCTCTACCACGGTACGGTCGCGGACCGGCTCCCCGCGATCCGGGCGGAGGGGCTGCGCCCCATGGCCCGCCACCACGTGCACCTCTCCCCCGACCGGGAGACCGCGACCCGGGTCGGCGCGCGCCGCGGACGGCCGGTCGTGCTCGCCGTCGACGCCGGTGCCATGCACCGGGCCGGTCACGTCTTCCGCGTCAGCGCCAACGGGGTCTGGCTGGCCGACACCGTCCCCCCGGCGTTCCTCCGCTTCCCGTCCTGACGCCGAAGAGCTACGACGCCTGCCCTCGGCGGTGAAAGCACCCGCGTGTGAAAGCACCCGTGTGCCGGACGAATCCGTCACCGGGCCCGGGGAAGACTGGCCGGATGGGAGAGATCCGGGTCGGAACCTGCTCGTGGACGGACAAGGCGCTGGTGTCCAGCGGCTGGTACCCGACGGGCCACCGCGACGCGGCGGGCAGACTGCGGCACTACGCCACGCGGTTCCCGGTGGCGGAGGTGGACTCCACGTACTACGGGCTGCCCAGCACCCGCAACAGCCACCTGTGGGCCGAACGGACCCCCGAGGGGTTCCGGTTCGACGTGAAGGCGTTCTCGCTGCTCACCGGGCATCCGACCCGACCGGAAGCGCTGCCCGCCGATCTCAGGCCGGCCTTCGCGCGGCAGCGGCGGGAGCGGGCGGGCACCGACCCCGGACTGCTCGACGAGGTGTGGGACCGGTACAGCACCGCCCTCGAACCGCTGCGTGAGGCCGACCGGCTGGGGACGCTGGTGTTCCAGTTCCCGCACCGGCTCGCACCGGGAGGACCGGCGGTGGAGTTCCTGCGCCGGTGCCGCGAGCGCGCCGCGGGGTGGCCGATGGCCGTGGAGTTCCGGCACCCCGACTGGTGGCGCGAGGAGCACGTCGACGCGACGACCGCCCTGCTGACGGAGCTGGACACGGCGGCCGTGGCCGTGGACATGGTGCAGACGCTGCCCACCTCGGTACCGCCGGTCGTACGGGTCACCTCCCCCGGCCTCGCCCTGGTGCGCTTCCACGGCCGCAACAGCGCCTGGGGCACCGGAACCAAGGAGGAGCGGTTCCGGCACGCCTACACGCCCGCGGAACTCTCGGAGTGGGTACCGCGCGTCCGGGAGATGGCCGAGCGGGCGCGGGAGGTCCACGTCCTGTTCAACAACTGCTGCGGCGACGCCGCCGTCCGCGCCGCGGAGTCGATGCGGCACCTGCTCGGCCTCCCGGAACCCTCCCCCGAGGACGGAGACCGGTGAGGGCGGGTGACCGACGGCTATACTCGCGGCCGCATTCGACATGGTGAGAGGAAGTCCCAGTGGCGGCTCCGACTGCGCTGAACTCGGTGATCGACGGCAAGGAGACCGCCGGGAACGGCGTCACCCACACCTCGCGCAACCCGGCACTCCTGAGCGATGTCGTCGCCGAGGTCCGGCTGGCCGACGCCGAGACCTTCCAGGACGCCTGCGCGGCGGCCCGCGACGCACAGCGCGCGTGGGCGCGGGTGCCCGCCCCGGTGCGCGGGCAGGTCGTGGGGGCCTTCGGGCGCCTGGTGCAGGAGAACAAGGAGGGCCTCGCCCGGCTGGTCACCCGCGAGGTGGGCAAGACGTACGCCGAGGCGCTCGGCGAGGTCCAGGAGATCATCGACACCTGCGAGTTCTTCCTCGGCGAGGGCAGGCGCCTGTACGGGCACACCGTGCCGTCGGAGATGCCCGACAAGCAGCTGTTCACCTTCCGGATGCCCGTCGGGGTGGCGGTCATCGTGACGGCGGGCAACTTCCCGGTCGCGGTGCCGTCCTGGTACCTGGCCCCGGCCCTGCTGTGCGGCAACGCGGTGGTGTGGAAGCCCGCCGAGTACGCGGCCGCGACCGCGCGCGCGCTGGCCGAACTCGCCTGGCGGGCGGGCGTGCCGGCCGGTGTCCTCAACCTGGTCTACGCCGACGGCGAGACCACCTTCGAGGGGCTGGACGCCGCCCTGTCCCGCGGTCTCGTGGACAAGGTCGGATTCACCGGCTCCACCGTGGTCGGCCGGCGGATCGGTGAGCTGTGCGGCCGGCACCTGCAGACGCCCTGCCTGGAGCTCGGCGGCAAGAACCCCATGGTCATCGCGCCCGACGCGGACCTCGACCTGGCCGTGCAGGCCGCCCTGTTCTCCGGCTACGGCACGGCGGGGCAGCGCTGCACCTCGCTGGGTACCGTCATCGCGCACGAGGACGTGCGCGCCGAGTTCGTGCGCCGCTTCACCGAGGCCGTGCGGACCGCGCCGGTGGGCGACCCGTCCGAGGGCGTCGTCTACGGCCCGCTGCTCGACGAGAAGTTCGCGCGCTCCTACGAGACCGCGCTGAGCTGGATCGACGACCACCACACGGTGCTCGGTTCGAGCGCCGTCGGCAGGATCACGGCCGAGTCGCCCCGGGAGGGCTTCGTCGGTGACCCCTCGGACGGCCTGTACTACCACCCGGTCCTCGTCGACGGGGTCCGGCCCACGGACCGGATCTTCCTGGAGGAGACCTTCGGACCGATCGTCGGGGTGACCACGTACCGGACGCTCGACGAGGCGATCGAACTGGCCAACACCCCCGGGTACGGGCTGTCCGCCGCCGTCTGGACCAGCGACCCGGCCACCGCGTTCCGCTTCCGGCAGGGCGTCGGCGCCGGCATGGTCAGCGTCAACAACTCCACCTCGGGCGCGGAGGCCCACCTCCCGTTCGGCGGCAACGGCAAGTCCGGCAACGGCAGCCGCCAGTCCGGCGTGTGGGTGCTCGACCAGTTCACCCGCTGGCAGTCGATGAACTGGGACTTCTCCGGCTCGCTGCAGAAGGCCCAGATGGACGTGGCGACCGTCGAGGCCGACCTGAGCTACCGGCTTCCGACGGAATGGACCGGCGAGGCCCGATAGGACCGAAGGCGCCGAGGCGCCGAAGGCGGTGGTCGTGCCACCTCCGTCGGCGCCTCGGCGGTCACGTTCTTCTCAGCGGCGGCCGTCCGACCAGGTGCGCTGGACGACCGTCTGCGCGTGGCCCACCGTCCAGTCCGGCAGGGCCGCCAGGGCCCGCTTCGCGTCCTCCCCGGTCCGCAGGAACACCTGGTCGACCTGGATCTCGACCGGACCGGAGCGTGCGACCGTGACCGTGTGGCCGTCGAAGCGGCCGACGACGTCGACCACCGCCTCGCCGCCCTCGAAGGACCGGCCGCCGACGGAGAGCCCGGGACCCTTCACCGTGATCCTGATCAGCTCCGCGCGGTGCGCGCCGAGGGTGATCCGGACGGGCGCGGTCGTACCGGCGGTGTCGAAGGAGACGGTCCCCTCCGGTACGGACACCTCCCGCGCGACGAGCGCGCCGTCGCGGGCCCGCAGACCGGTGTCGCGTGCGACCTGGTCGACGACGCCCAGCTTCTGGGGCGTGAGGTAGTCACGGCCCTCCAGCACGATCCGCGCGTCCCCGCCGTCGGTCTGCTCCTGGAAGAGCTCCACCAGCTTGGGATGCGCGCTGTCGTACGGCCCGACGAGGCCGACGACGAGGAGGCCGCAGGCGGTGTACACCGCCAGGGCGAGCCCGGACCGGCGCGGCGGCCGGCCCGCGTAGGCGCCGAACGGCGCGAGGACCAGCGCCAGCGGCACGGCGACCAGGACGGACGCCACGGCGAGGGCCGCGTCCATGGGAATGGCGGTCGGCAGCCGGCCCATCATCGGGACCGCGAGCTCGAACAGGTTCCGGGTGAACTGCGCGATCAGCACGAACGACACGAACGCGCCCACGAGCAGCGGCACCGCGCGCCAGCGGCCCGGCAGCAGCAGGAAGCCGCCGATCGACACGACGAGGAGGGCGGAGGTGATCCACAGCAGATAGCCGGGTCCGACGCCGAGCCAGGCGGTGACCGCCCCGAGCAGGGCGGCCGCCCAGGTGTTGGCGAGGAGGGCGGTGCGGACCGCCGCCCGCCGGGTGGCGTCCGGGGCGCGGCGCCGGCGCCGGCGCTCCAGGAGCAGCTGGGGGGCGAGCGCGCCGAGCACGACGAGGGGCAGCGTCACCGCGTGGACCAGCCACGGGTGCGCGAACCAGGAGTGCGGGCCGACGAGGGACTGGGCAGCGCCGAGGACGACGCCGGTGAGTACGGCCGCCAGGAGGCCGAGGAGCGCGGCGCCCGCGGTGGCGGCGACCCGGCCGGGCCGGACGTCCCAGACCCGGCAGGCACGCCAGGTCAGTGCGGCGAGGACGAGGAGCAGCGCGAGCGTGCCGATCCTCATCTGCAACGGGTCGAGCGTCACCCACCCGCGCGACAGCACGTCGAAGTAGTAGGGGGCGGGTTTCCGGTCGCTCAGATCGGCGGACCCGGCCACGCCGGTGGCGAACCGGACGGTCATGTCGGTGACCGCCTGTGCCGATCCGGAGCCGATCCCGACGACCCGGTCGTTCGGCGTGTGGTAGCGGTAGCCGTCCTCGAAGAGGGCGTAGTCGAGACCGGACCAGCCCTGGGCGCGCCACACCCGGGCGTCGGTGTCGGAGTTGATGAGGCCCGCCTGGAACAGCCACTGGCCGAGGACGGAGCCGTAGGGCCGTTCGGTGGTGCCGGCCAGCTCGATCAGTCGGCCGTCGTCCTCGCCCGCCTGGAACAGGATGGGCAGTCCGCCGGAGCCGACGGCCTCCAGATTCAGGAACCAGCGGACGTCCGCCGCCCACGGGTGCCGGGTGAACGCGTCCGCCCCGGTGAGGCCGACCTCTTCGCCCCCGTTGAACAGGTAGACGACCGTACGGTGGTGGTCCTGACCGGCCAGCTGCCGCGCGGCCTGTATCAGCGCACCGACGTTGACGCCGTCGTCGGCGGCACCGGGCCCCTCCATCGCGGAGTCGACGTGGACGTTCACGAGGAGGGTGTCGGCGGTGTCGCCGGGCTGGCGGGCGATCACGTTCTCGACGTCGTAGTCGATGGCGCGGTCGTGGAAGCGGTACGAGCCGGAGGCGCGCTGCCGTTCCACTTCGAGGCCCGGGACCGTCTCCAGTTCGCCGGCGACGATGTCCAGCGCCTCGGCGACCTGGGGGCTCCCCGCGACGTGCGGGCCCAGGTCCTCGAGACGCTGGGTGGTGGCGAGCGCGGCCCGGCCCGCCTCCCCGTCGGGCGCCGGGCGGGTCGCCCAGTGCGCCAGTCCGAACGCGATGACCAGGAGCAGGCCGACGACCGCCCAGGTGACGGCGAACCGGCCCGGACCGGCTCGGCCCGCGACACCCACGAAGCGCGGTGTTTCACGTGAAACATCGCCGAGGCCGGACCGCACGCCCTCGGCACCGTCCCGTACGGACCGCGTGCCGGCCTCGTCCCGTACGCCTTCGTCCACCCCGGACTTCGGCGTGCTCACCGCCGTGCCTGCCCCCTCGGTCATGACCCGGCTACCTTGATCTCCCGCAGCCAGGCGCGCAGTTCGCGCTCGACCGTCTCCGGGTGCTCGAGGGTGAGGGCGTGCGCGGCGTCCGGGACCCGTACGAGCGTGGCCTGCGGAGCGGCGCTCGCGATCTCCTCCGCGGTGGCCCGCATGCCGGCGGTGTCCGCGTCCCCGACGAGGACCCGGACCGGGAAGCCGAGCTCCGCCAGTCGGCCCGCGGCGGGCTCCGGCTTCACGAAGTCCGGAGTGTCCTTCTGCTGCGTGTAGTTGAGCCGCAGCATGTCGGCGACCGTCTCGCGCACGGCGGCCCGCGCGGGCGCCGGTTCGCGGCCGGGACCGTCGACGAACAGCCGCACCTCGTGCGCGATCAGCTCCTCGACCGCCTGGTCGGCGTCGGCCGCTTCGGCGGCGTCCCAGGCCTCCTCGGCCGCCTCGACCGCGTCGAGGAGGGGGCGTTCGCCGTCCGCGACCGGTCCGTCGAAGCCCGAGACGTCGGGGGCGAGCAGGAAGAGGCCGCGGACCCGCTTCGGGTGGGCCAGCGCGAAGTCGATCGCGAGCCGCGCGCCCCGCGACTCCCCCACCAGGACGGCGGACTCCAGTCCGTAGGCGTCGAGGACGAGCCCGAGGTCGTCGATGTCGGAGAACTCGCCGTCGAGCGTCGTCGTGGACCGGCCGAAGCAGCGGCAGTCGTAGGCGACGCCGAACGCCTCGCCGTCGAGGGCCCGCAGCAGCGGGGACCACATCTCCCCGTGGGCGATGCCGGAGTGGATCATGACGGTGGCGGTGGTGGAGGCCGAGGCGGCCGGTGCGCCGCTGCTGACGGTCCGGAGCGAGCCGCCGGGGACCGTGATGTCACGCGTTTCCATGTTCATCCTTCCAATGACTGCAGAGGGCGGCCGATCGACCGCATGTGGCAGCCGATCACGAATGCGGCGACTTCCTCGGCATGACTCAGCAGATACATGTGGCCGCCCTCCCACATCCGCGTCGCACAGCCGCTCCCGGACTGCTCCGCCCAGGCCTCGAGCCCCTCGGCGGGCACACCGGGGTCGTCGGTGCCGCCCAGGGCGTTCACGCGCGCCGAGAGCTTCTCGCCGTCCTGGTACCGGTAGCCCATCGCCATCCGGTAGTCGGCGCGCAGGCCCGGCATGACGAGCTCCAGCAGATCCGGCTGCTGGAAGAACTCCGGCGGTGCCACACCGTGCGAGCGGAGGTTGGCGAGGATCTCGGCGTCCGTGGGCGCGAGCCGGTCGGGCAGCACCTGGGGCGCCGCCATGCCGGAGACGACCAGGCAGTTCACCGGCAGTGCCTGCCGCTGGAGCCGGCGGGCCACCTCGAACGCGACGAGGGAGCCGAAGCTGTGGCCGAACAGGCTGGTCGGCCGGCCGTCCGCGGCGAGTTCGCCGGCCAGGGTGGCGACGAGCAGGTCCATGTCCTCCACGGGCGCTTCGAGCATCCGCTGTTCGCGTGCGGGCAGGTCGGGGGCCCACAGCTCCACGTCGGAGGGGAGCCACGCGGTCCAGCTCTCGTAGACCGTCCCGTTGCCGCCCGCGTAGGGGAGGCAGACGATCCGGCTGGTCCCGTCACCGGCGCTGAGCCTTCTGAGCAACGTCATGACGGCCGATCAGCCCCGCACGCAGCGCGGACGCATGTCGGTCCACACCGTCTCGATGTGGTCGAGGCACTCGTCCTTGGTACCGGTCGGCCCGTCGGCCGCCCAGCCGGCCGGCAGCTCGCGGTCGCTCCGCCAGACGGAGTACTGCTCCTCGTCGTTGACGACGACGACGTACTCGGGTTCCACGGTGGTCACAGTCATCGCACTACCTCTTGGGGGGTAAGGGCCGGGGAAAGGGTGATCTCGGGGGCCGCCGTCGGGAGTCGGCGGCTGTAGACGCCGAAGGCGACGCCGATCGTGATGCAGGAGACCGCGATCACGGTCAGGGTGAGGGAGCCGGAGGTCGCCTCGAGGGCGATGCCGGCCACCAGGACGGAGAGGGGTTTCAGGCTGAACGCGGCGACCTGCGCGGTCGTCGTGACCCGGCCGAGGAGTTCGTCCGGGGTGAGCCGGGCGCGCAGGGTGCTGTAGAGGATCGCGGAGAGCGACTCCCCGCCGCCCGCGAGCAGGACGACGCCGAGCGCCAGCGGAAGCGACGCGGTGCCGCTCAGGACGAGCAGTCCGACGCTGCCGAGGACCGTGCCCGCGCACATGACCGCGACGGACGCCTCCTTGATCCGCGAGGCGAGCACCGCGCCGGCGATCGCCCCGACGGCGTAGACCGCGATGATCGACCCCAGGACGCCGGGCGACCAGCCGAGGTCCTCACGGATGAAGTACGTGGCACAGATGATGATCGGCGCGGTGAAGAAGGTGATCGCCGCCCAGTAGAGCAGCGCCGCCCGCAGCAGCCGGTGCCCGGCGATGAACCGGAAGCCCTCCAGGACCTGCCGGCGCATCGGAGCCGGCGGACGGTCCCGGGCGGTCTGGAGCGGGCGGCGGATCAGCATCAGGGAGACCGCCGACACCGCGAAGGTCAGCGCGTCGACGCCCAGGGTGCCCGCCCCGCCGATGCCCGTCACCAGGACACCGGCGAGCGCGGGTCCCGCGATGTAGCCGAGCGCGTTGCCGATCGAGAGCAGCGAGTTGGCCTCGCCGATCCGGTCGCGGCCGACGAGCGACGGCACACAGGACAGGCAGGCCGCCTCGAAGACGGCGTACAGCACACCGACCGGCACGGCGATCGCGTACAGCACCGGCAGCATCGGCAGGTCGAGCACCGCGGCCACCGGGACCGCGCCGACCAGCACGGCCCGCCCGACGTCCGACCAGAGCATCATCCGACGCCGGTCGAAACGGTCGGCCCAGGCACCCGCGGCGACGCCGAGCAGCATCATGGGCAACGCCGTCAGCATGGCGATGAGGCCCATGTGCAGTCCGGAGCCGGTGAGGGCCAGGACCAGCAGCGGCAGGGCGGTCTTGCTCAGCGCGTCGCCGAGTGCCGAGGCGCCCTGGCCGCCCGCGAACAGCAGGAAGTCGCGGTCCCGCAGCAGGTTCCGGCCGGCGGGCGCGGCCGTACCCGCGGGGGTGGCCGTGCTCGCAGGCGTGGCCGTGCCCGCGGGGGTGGCCGCGTTCGCGGGTGCGGCCGTGCTCGCGGATGTGCTCGCTGGTGTGCTCACCGTCAGGCCCAGTCGTCCCAGTCCTTGGCGCCGGTCACGTTGCGCAGACCGCCCTGGGACTTGAAGTACAGCTGCGCCAGGTAGCGCTCGGGGATGCAGGTCAGCCAGCCGAGGGCGTTGTCCTCGCCCACGATCTGGTGGCTGTACGAGATCGAGGTGTCCATGGCCTCGATGGCGTGCCAGTAGCCGCTGGGGACGTACAGCGTCTCGCCCGGGTTCAGGACGGTCTCCTCCACGACCACGTCCTCGAAGCGCGGGTGGCGCGTCAGGTCGGGCTTGCGGTAGTCGACCTGCGCCATGCCGAACTGGCGGCGGAACGGCCGCGGGTACAGCTTCGCGTGCTGGTCGGGGGAGACGAAGTAGCAGCGCTTCCGGCCGACGACCTGGCTCAGGTACGCCGCGGTCTGCATGCCGTCGCTGTGGAACGGGGTGACGGTGCCCTTGCTGCCGACGAACATCACGGCCGCGACGCGGGAGGACACGGTCGCGCGCGGGGCGCCCTTGCCGCCGCCCCGGTTGAGGAAGGTCTTGGCGAGGTAGAGGCCGAGGAGCCTGGCCGGGTTGGCCGTGCCGGTCCGCCAGTCCGCCTTGAAGCGGATGTCGGCCCAGTTCGGCGCCAGGTCGGGGAGGTCGTAGTCCTCCTCGAGGCCCGGGAAGTGCTCGACCATCCGGTGGACGGGGTAGGCGCGCAAGTAGTAGGCGCGGTTGTCGTCGGTGTTCTTCTCGATCTCGTCGAGCAGGGCGGCCAGCTTCATCCCGCGGAAGCCGCCGACGTTGCCGAGGATCAGCTCGTTGTCGAGCCGCTGGAGGTTGGCGTGGATGTCCAGGTCGCCGAAGTGCTCGCGGAAGTAGTCCAGGTTCCAGCGCTCCATGGCCGGCCAGGAGTCCATCAGGCCGGTGATGACGGCGGGCTTGCGCTTGTAGACGTACTCGCGCGTGAACTCCTCGCGGGAGGGCGCGTGGATCCGGTCGATCGCGTCGGTCTTCACCGTGGCCCCGGGGAAGATCGTGCCGGGGACGGTCCCGGCCTTCTCGGTCGATTCGATGGTCATCTCGGGTCCTGTTCCTTTTCCTGTGTCCTGTGGGGTGGGGATGTCGGGAGGGCCGGTCCGCGTCAGCGGGACAGCTCCGTGCGCAGGGCCTCGTGGATCAGCTCGCAGCCGTGGCGGAGCACGTCGGGCTCCATGGTCAGAGCGGGCAGCAGCTTGAGGACCGCCTTGTCGCGGCCCGTCGACTCGACGATCAGGCCGCGCTCGAAGCACCGGGCGACCACGGCGTCCGCGGCCCGGCGGCCGCCCGCGTGGGTCAGGTCGATGCCGATCGCGTGGCCCTCGCAGCGCACCTCGACGCCGGGCAGCGGGTGGCTCTCCCAGAAGGAGCGCAGCAGTTCGGCGCCGTCGCGGGCCTGGTCGAGGAAGGCCTGGTTCCGCCACAGGTCGAGGGCGCCGCAGGCGGCGACGAACGCCAGTTGGTTGCCGCGGAAGGTGCCCGGGTGGTCACCGGCCTGCCACGAGTCGAGCCCCTCGCGGATGAGCAGGATCGACATCGGCAGGCCCAGGCCGCCGATGGACTTCGAGACGGTGATGAGGTCGGGCACGATCCCGGCCTGCTCGAAGGAGAAGAAGCCGCCGGTCCTGCCGCAGCCGGCCTGGATCTCGTCGACGATCAGCACGATGCCGTACCGGTCGCAGATGTCGCGCAGCCGCCGCAGGTCCGCGTCGGGGATGCGGTAGACGCCGCCCTCCATCTGGACGACCTCCAGGATCACCGCGGCGGGCACCTCGACCCCGGACAGGTCGTCGCCGAGGTACTGCTCCAGGAGGTCCATGGTCGGGAACGCGCCGCGCGGGCCGACCGGGAACGGCAGGTGGGTGACCTCGCCGAGGTGCGTTCCCGCCACCTTGCGCAGCGACAGGTCGGCGGTCGCGGCGAGGCTGCCGCGGCTGACGCCGTGGTAGGCGCCGGAGAAGGCGATGACCTGCGTCCTGCCGGTGTGCTTGCGGGCCAGCTTGAGGGCGGCCTCGACGGCGTCGGTGCCGGTGCTGCCGCAGAACTGGACCCGGTGGTGCAGTCCGCGCGGCTCCAGGATCTCCCGGGCGAAGCGGTCGAGGAACTCGCGCTTGGCCGCGGTGTGGAAGTCCAGCGCGTGCAGCAGTCCGTCGCCCTCCAGGTGCGCGACGACCTGGCGCTTGATGTGCTCGTGGTTGTGGCCGTAGTTGAGGGCGCCGGCGCCGGAGAAGAAGTCGACGTACTCCGTGCCGTCCTCGGCGATCAGCGTGGTGCCGCGGGCCGAGGCGAGGAGGACGGGGAACGCCCGGCAGTACGACCGGACGGCGGACTCCCGGGTCTCGAAGACCTGGGTGGAGGCGGCTTCGGGCACCTGGGCGGACGTGGTCTCGAACGCCCGGGGGGACGCGGTCTCGAAGGCCGCGGCCGACGCGGACTCGAAGACCTCGGTGGACGTCGTCTCGAACGCCTCGGTGGTCGCGGTGAGATCTGCCAGGACCGTCATCGGGGGTCTCCAATCGGGAGGGGGGAGAGCGGGAGTACCTGGCCGACGGTGGCGGCAGGTGTGCGCGCCACGGCGGCGAGCAGCGCGAGGTAGTCGTCGAGCAGCAGCCGGGCGTCGTCGTCGGCGACGCGGTCGCCGTAGTACGACAGGGCGATACGGGGTTCGGCGTCGTCGGTCACGTCCAGGCGGAGCGCGTACTCGGTCTGGTTGCGGGTGCCGTCGCTCTCGGCGCCCCGCCGCACGCTCGCGGACTGCTGGGCGCGCAGCGCCGACGACACCGGGTAGTTGGCGACGACGACGACCGAGTCGAACAGCGGTCCCTCGCCGGCCCCCATCCGCTGGAGGGCGCCGGTGGGCACCGAGGTGTGCTCGGCTCCCTCGACGCGGGCCAGCTGGAAGCGGTCGAACAGGGCGGTCAGGGTCTCGTCCTTGTCCACCCCGATCCGGACCGGCAGGGCGGCGATGAACAGCCCGACGGCGCGTTCCAGGCCGTCGACCGCCCGGTCGCGGCCCGCCGAGACCACGCCGACCGTGACGTCGGCCCGCTCCAGGCGCGAGGCGGCGAGCAGGGCCCAGGCCGCGCAGGCCAGCGTCGAGAAGGTGTGCCCGTGCTCGGCGGCCCGTCCGCGCAGCGCCTCGGCGACGGCCGGGTCCACCCGGTCCGCCACCCGGCTGAAGCGGGACGGGCCGAGCCGGCCGGGCTCCGCGGCGAGGCGTGTCGGGAGCGCCCCGGCCAGCCTGGCCTGCCAGAAGGCGCGGTCCGCCGCGGGGTCGGTGTCCTCGGCGGCGTCGAGCGCGGGGACCGGCGGGAGGTCGGCCTCGCGGCCTTCGAGGGCGGCGAGGTAGAGCGCGAGGAGTTCGTCGAGCAGCACCAGGTTCGACCAGCCGTCGGCGAGGAGGTAGCTCTGGATCTGGCCCAGCCACCAGCTGGACGGGCCGCGCACCAGCCACACCCGCCACAGGGGCGGCTCGGACACGTCGAAGGGCGCGGCGCGTTCGGCCTCCAGGAGGGCGATCAGCTCGTCGGCGACCGCGTCCGGCTCGTGACCGCTCCGGTCGAGCACCTCGATGACCGGGGCGAGCCGGTCGGCGACGACCGGGGTCCAGGCGCCGTCGCCGTCGCGCCGGAAGCCGGTGCGCAGGGCGGGGTGGCGGTCGGTGAGCTGCTGCCAGGCGTCCCGGAAGCGGTCGGGGTCGATCTCGAAGGGCAGTTCCGTCGTGGACTGCATCTGGTAGAGGCCCGGCACCCAGGCGTTCTCCAGGACGTCCAGCATGTGCTGCTGGCCGGGCGTCACCGCGGGCTCGCCGGTCCTCGTCCGGCCCGCCGCGGCGGCGGTGGCCGAAGAGGAGGACGGAGAGGCCTCGCCCTCGTCGACCGCCTTCGCGAGGGCCTCGATCGTCTGGTGGGCGAACACCATGCGCGGGGTCATCTCGATCCCGGCGCGGCGGGCGGCGCTCACCATCCGGATGACCGCGATGGAGTTGCCGCCGAGGGTGAAGAAGCCGATGTCGACGGGGACGTCGTCGCGGCCCAGCGCCTCGCGCCACAGCGTCACGAGGGCCCGCTCGGTCGCGGTGCCCGCGGCGCGCCCGGTGAGGACGGCGGCCGTGGGCGCCGGCAGCTCGCGCCGGTTGATCTTGCCGTTGTGGGTCAGCGGGAAGGCCTCCATGCGGACGAAGGAGGCGGGCACCATGTGCTGGGGCAGTCGCGCCGACAGCCGCCGCTTGAGCTCGGCGTCCTCGGGGATCCCGCCGCCCGGGGGCGCCACCAGGTAGGCCACCAGGGTCTTCGCGCCGTCGCGCGGGCCGTGCGCGGCGACCAGGCAGGAGCCGCCGCCGATCACCTCCCGCAGGGCGGACTCGATCTCGCCGGTCTCCACCCGGTAGCCGTTGATCTTGATCTGGAAGTCGATGCGCCCGAGCAGTTCGAGGTCGCCGTCCGGCATCCAGCGGGCGCGGTCGCCGGTGCGGTACATCCGGGCCCCGGGCAGCGCGCTGAACGGGTCGGGCAGGAAGCGCTCGCCGGTCAGCCGGGCCCGGTTGTGGTAGCCCCAGCCGACCCCGGCGCCGCCGAGGTACAGCTCGCCGGCCACGCCCACGGGCAGCGGCGACAGGGCCGCGTCGAGGACGTACGCGGTCTGGTTGGCCATCGGGGCGCCGTACGGGATGCTGCGCTGCTCCGGCAGGACCTCGCCGATCAGGTGGATCGTCGAGTCCATGGAGACCTCGGTGGCGCCGCCCATGCTGACCAGCTGCGCCGTGGGGATGAGCTGCGCGGCTCCCCGCTGCGGGAGCGCCAGCGGGATCCAGTCGCCGCCGAGCAGCACCAGCCGGATCGGCAGCCGTTCCCCGCCGCGTGTCTCGCACTCCTCGACGAGGAGCCCGAACAGCGCCGGGACCGAGTGCCACACGGTGACGGACTCGCGCTCGATCGTCTCGATCCAGCGGTGCGGGGAGCGCTCGTCCTCCGGGGTCGGGAACACCACGGTCGCACCGGCCATGAGCGTGCCGAACACGTCGTACGCGCTCATGTCGAAGGCCAGCGCCGAGACGCCGAGGACCTTGTCGCCGGGGCCGACGAGGAAGCGCCGGTTGAAGTCGGTGAAGTTGTTGACGCGGCCCCGGTGGTCGAGGAGTACGCCCTTGGGCAGGCCGGTCGAGCCCGAGGTGTAGATCAGGTACAGCAGGTCGTCCGGGCGGACCTCGCGCTCGGGCCGGGTCGCGGGGCGGGACGCGGCGGAGGCGGGGTCGACGGACGTGACGCCGTCGCCGGCGAGCCGGTCGTCACGGGTGACGACCAGGCGGGCACCGGAGTCCGCCAGCATCCACTGGAGGCGCTCGGCCGGGTAGCCGGGGTCGAGCGGGACGTAGCCCGCGCCCGTCTTGGCGACGGCGAGCTGGGCGACGACCAGGTCGATGCCGCGTTCCAGGCAGACGCCGACGCGCTGGTGGCGGCCGCAGCCCTCCGCGAGGAGCAGATGGGCGAGCCGGTTGGCGCGCGCGTCGAGTTCGGCGTAGCTCACGGCCTCGTCGCCGCAGGTCACGGCGGTGGCGTCGGGCTCCAGGTCCGCCCACTGCTCGAACAGGCCGTGCGCGGTGGCGTGTTCCGGGTACTCCTCGCCCGTACGGTTCCACTCGCCGACGACCAGTTCCCGTTCGGCCGGGGTGAGCAGGTCCGCGTTGTCGACGTGGACGTCCGGGGTCTCGCACAGCCCGGTGAGGAGCCGCCGGTAGTGGCCGAGGAGGCGTTCGGCGGCGGCGGTGTCGAGCACCGACTCGTCGAACTCCAGCGACACCATGACCTCGTCGTCGGTCACCGCGCAGGACAGGTCCAGGGGGAACTTGGCCGTACCCGAGTGCAGATGGGTGGGGGTCAGGGACAGGTCGCGCAGCCGCATCTCGTGGCCGGGGCCGTTGTTGAAGACGAACATGGCCTCGAACAGCGGGCTCTCGGCCAGCGTGCGCTGCGGCGCGACCTTGTCGACGAGCACGTCGAAGGGGATCTGGTGCTCCTGCGCCCACAGCGACTCACGGGTGATCCCGGCGAGGACGTCGCCGAGGCTGCCGCCGCCGGCGGACAGGTCGGCCACCACGGGGACGGTGTTCGCGAAGTAGCCGACGAGCCGCTCGGTCTGCCGGTTCCGGTTGGCCATGACGGTGCCGACGGCGAACCGGGAGGTACCCGTGTACCGGTTGAGCAGCACCGCGAACGCGGTGAGCATCACGTTGAAGACGGTCGTACGGTGGGCCTCCGCGGTCCGCTGGAGATCGCGGCCGAACTGCCCGTCCCACTGGCGGCGGATGCGCCGGCCGGTACGGGCCGTGCCCCGGTCCCCGTTCGGCGAGAGGCCCAGCGGCTGGGCCCAGGCCAGCTGCTCGCGCCACTGCGCGACCAGCCAGTTGTAGTCCTCGGGCTCCTGGGCCCGCTCGTGGGCGGCCGCGTCGGCGTAGTCGATGCCGAGGGCGGGCAGCCGGGGCGACCGGCCCTCGCGGGCCGCGTCGTACAGCTCCGCGAGGTCCTCCAGGAGGACGCCCACCGACCAGGCGTCGGTCGCGATGTGGTGCACGACCAGGGCGAGGAGGTGGTCGTCGGCGGCGATCCGGAACAGCCGTCCGTGCATCACGGGGCCGTCCGTCAGGTCGATCGGCAGGGCCGCCTCGCGCTGCGCGGCGGCCACGGCGGCCTCCTCGTCACCGGCCTCCTCGACCGGCAGCTCCACCGGACCGGCCGGCAGGACGACCTGCTCGAGGCCACCGTCCGGCAGCTGGCGGTAGACGGTGCGCAGGACGGCGTGGCGGGCGACGAGCCCGTCGAGCGCGGTCCGCAGCGCGGTGACGTCGAGGGCACCGCGCAGCCGTACCCCGTAGGGCACGTTGTACAGCGGCCGGCCGTCCGCGAGGGACTCGGCGACCCACAGCTGCTCCTGGCCCCTGGACAGCGGGCCGGGCTTCGCGGGGTCGCGGCGGCGGATGACGCGTGCCGCGGCCCGCTGCCTTCCGCGGGCCAGCAGCAGCGAGGCCATCAGCTCCCGCTTGGCAGCGGACAGGCTCTCGACGCTCTCCCGCTCGATGGCGGCTTCCCGGATCATGCGTCCCTCTCCTCGCCGGCCGCGAGCAGCTCGCGGGCCTGGTCGTCGGTCACTCCGTCGAGCAGCACCTCGAGTTCGAGGAGCTCGGCCTCGCTCAGCCCGGCCAGCTGGAGTTCCTCCAGGGCCTGTGCGACGCCGCGCACGGTGGGCTGCTCGAAGACCGCGCGCAACGGCAGTTCGATGTCCGTCTGCGCGGCCAGTTCGGCCACCAGACGGGTGGCGAGCAGCGAGTGGCCGCCCAGGGTGAAGAAGTCGTCGGACGCGCCGACCGCCGGGGTGCCGAGCAGTTCCTCGAAGACCGAGGCCACGAGCCGCTCGGTCGGACCCGACAGCTCCTCGAAGCGCCGGCGGACCCGCTCGACGGTGACGTCGTCCCGCTGGAGCGCGGCCCGGTCGACCTTGCCGTTCGGGGTGCGCGGCAGCCGGTCGGCGAAGACGTAGCCGGTGGGGACCATGTAGCGCGGCAGGCGGGTCCCGACGGCGGCGGCCAGGACGGCCGGGTCGCGTTCGGTGCCGACCACGCAGGCCACCAGGGTCGGTTCGCCGTCGCAGTCGCGCAGGACGACCGCCGCCTCCCGTACGGCCGGCAGCTCGCACAGGGCCGTCTCGACCTCACCGGCCTCGATGCGGAAGCCGCGGATCTTCAGCTGGTCGTCGAGCCGTCCGAGGAACTCCAGACGGCCGTCGGCTCCCAGCCTCACCCGGTCGCCGGTGCGGTACAGCCGGGCTCCGGGCTCCGCCGCGTACGGGTCGGGGACGAACCGTTCGGCGGTGGCCTTCGGGTCACCGAGGTAGCCGCGGCCGACCACCGGTCCGCCGATGGCCAGCTCGCCCGGCACGCCGAACGGCAGGCGCCGTCCCTGCGCGTCGAGGACGTAGGAGGTCACACCGGCGACGGGACCGCCGAGCGTGACCGCCCGGTCGGTCGGCGGCGGTGTCGTGAGCACCGCGAGGTGGGTGTCGTCCGAGCACTCCGCCGGTCCGTAGGCGTTGACCATCGGGATCCCGGGGAAGCGGCGCAGCCAGTCCGCCGCGAGGTCCGGCGGCAGGGCCTCGCCGGTGGCGATGAGATACCGCAGGCTCGCCAGGTCGCCCTCCTCGGCGTGGTCGAGGAGCGCCCTGATCATGCCGGGCACCAGCTGGAGCACGCTGACACGGCGCTCCCGGACGAGGGCGAGCAGCGCCTCGGCGTCCCTGCTGGTGGCGTCGTCGCCGACGACGGTGGCCGCGCCCCGCGTCACCGCGACGAGCATCTGCCAGACGGAGATGTCGAACGACTGCGAGGCGGTCTGGGCGATGACGTCGTCCGAGGTCAGTGCCAGGTCGTGGGCCATCAGCTCCAGGTGGTTGAGCAGTCCGGCCCGCTCGATCTCCACGCCCTTGGGCTCACCGGTCGTACCGGAGGTGAAGATGACGTAGGCGCGGCGGGCCGGGTGGGTGTCCCGCGTGTCGAGCGGACGGTCCGAGACGGAGTCGTCGAGGACGAGGCAGGTGCCGCGCCCCTCGCCGAGCAGGCCGGCGATACGGTCCGCCTGCTCGTCGTCGGTGACCGCGACGACCTCGCCGAGCCGGTCGAGCACGGCGGCGATCCGCCGGTCCGGTACGGCAGGGCCGACCGGCACGTAGGTGGCGCCGGCCGCGCCGCAGGCGAGGGCGGCGGCGATGTGCCGGGCCGAGCGCCCGGCGCACACCACCACGGCGGGCTCGGGGCCCGTGGCCGCCGTGGACAGCCGTTCGGCGAGTGCCGCGACCCGGTCGCGCAGTTCGCGGTACGTCCAGACGGTGTCGCCGTCGATGACGGCGGGGGCGTCCGGGGCGTGCCGCGCCCAGTGCTCCAGGGACTCGGCCGTGGTCATCGGCGTGAAGGCCGGCGGTCCCGCGCTCAGGGCGTCCTGGGCCGCGGCCTCGGCGTCCGGGCGCAGTTCCAGGTCGGCCACGGGCCGTGCCGGGGCGGCGGCGATGCTGCCGAGCAGGGCCTCGAAGTGGTCGAGGAGGGTCTCGCCGGTCTCCTCGTCGAAGAGGTCGGCGTTGAGTTCGAGCGTCGCGTGCAGGCCGTCCTTCTCCTCGGCCAGGTCGAGACTGAGGTCGAACTTGGCGTTGAGGGAGGGCGCGTGCAGCCGCTCCAGCCTGAGGTCGCCGAGGTCGATCTCCGAGTAGGGCGCGTTGTGCAGGGTGAACATGACCTGGAACAGCGGGCTCATGCTCAGGTCCCGGCTCGGCTGGAGCGCGTCCACCACCCGGTCGAAGGGGACGTCCTGGTTGGCGTAGGCGGCCAGCGTCGTGGACCGGACGCGTTCGAGCAGGTCGGTGAAGGACTCCTCCGCGGAGAGCGTGTTGCGGAAGACGATCGTGTTCACGAAGAACCCGACCACGTCCTCGATCTCGACCGAGCGGGTCCCCACCGGGGTGGCGACCGCGATGTCGGCGGCGCCGCTGTAGCGGTGCAGCTGGCAGTTGAACGCGGCGAGCAGGGTCATGAACAGGGTCGCGTTGTGCTCGCGGCCCACGTGCCGGACCTCGCCGACCAGTTCGGCGTCGATCACCCGGCGGACGGTCAGGCCCCGGTTGGTCATCGCCGCGGGCCTCGGCCGCTGCGCCGGGAACTCCAGGAGCGGCGCCGGCTTCGCCAGCGTCTCGCACCAGAAGTCGAGCTGCGCCCGGTGGTCGCCGCCCTCGACGCGGTCGCGCTGCCAGCTCGACCAGTCGGCGTACTGCACGTCGAGCTCGGGCAGCGGGGAGGCCGTGCCCTGGCGGCGTGCCTGGTACAGGGCCGCGAAGTCGCGGACCAGGATCTGCAGGCCCCAGCCGTCGGCGACGACGTGGTGCACGGTGAGGACGAAGACGTGGTCCTCGGCGGAGAGTCGGATCAGGGTCGCCTGCTCCAGCGGGGCCTCGGCCAGGTCGAAGCGGTGGCGGGCGGCCTCGTCGACGAGCCGCGGCCAGCGCTCCTCCGCGGTCTCCGCCGGCTCGTCGCTCAGGTCGACGACGGTGAGCGGCATGGTGACCGCGTCGGCCGGCTCGACGATCTGGCCGACCCGGCCGTCGTCCATGACCAGGCGGGTGCGCAGCACCTCGTGCCGGGCGACCAGCTCGTCGAGCGTCGCGGCCAGGGCGTCGGTGTCGAGGGGCCCGCGCATGCGGACGACCGTGGGGCTGTTGTAGGCACCGGTGTCGCCCTCCAGCTGGTCGAGGAACCAGAGGCGTTCCTGACCGTAGGAGGCGGGCAGCGGGCCGGTACGGGGCAGCGCGACGACGGGTTCGGTGGCGGTGGCGCCACCGGCGACGCCGTCGATGTGCGCGGCGAGGTCCCGGACGGTCTGCTTCTCGAACAGCGTGCGCAGCGCGATCTCGCAGCCGAACACCCGGCGGATCCGCGACACGACCTGGGTGGCCATGAGGGAGTGCCCGCCGAGGTTGAAGAAGTTGTCCTCGGGGGCCACCTTGGGCGCGCCGAGCACGTCCTGCCACAGTCCGGCGACCAGTTCCTCGGTGGGGGTCAGCGGCGCGCGCGGCCCGTCCTCGTGGGCGCCGGTCGCCGAGGAGGGCTCGGGCAGCGCCGCCCGGTCGATCTTGCGGTTCGGGGTCAGCGGGAAGGCGTCGAGCGGGACGACGAAGGCCGGGACCATGTAGTCGGGGAGCCGCTTGCGGACGAAGGCCTTCACCTCGTTGCCGACCGCCCTGGTGCCCGGCCTCGACACCACGTACGCGACCAGCGCGTTCTCGCCGCTCGCGTCCTCCCGGGCCATGACCAGGGCGTCCTGGACGTCCGGCGCGGCGCAGATCACGTGCTGCACCTCGTCCGTCTCGACGCGGTAGCCACGGATCTTGACCTGGTTGTCGGCGCGGCCGAGCGGGACGACGGAGCCGTCGGGCAGGTACCGGCCGAGGTCGCCGGTGCGGTACACGCGGTCGCCGTCGTCGTCCCCGAACGGGTTGCGCACGAACTTGGCGGCGGTGAGCTTCTCGTCGTGGGCGTAGCCCAGCGAGAGGTGCGGGGAGCGGATGGCGATCTCGCCCGGCTCGCCGACGCCGGCCTGCTGCCCCGCCCCGTTCAGGACGAGGAGCTGGACGTCCTTCATGCCGCGGCCCAGCGGGTACGTGACCCCCGGGTCGGTGTCGGCGGTCCCGTGGGCCGCGGGCACCACGTGGTAGCCGACGGCGCGCTGCGTCTCGGTGGAGCCGTACAGGTTGACGCAGGTCGCCGAGCCCGCCATGCGGGTGATGGCCCGTACGTCACGGCTGGTCAGCGTGTCGCCGAGGAAGAACACCCGCTCCAGGAGCGGCAGGGTGCCCGGGGCGACCGACAGCTGGTCGAAGAGCCGGGCCATCGGAGGCGTCATGTGGCTGACCGAGACCTGCGCGGTACGGAACCACTGCGCGAGCCGGCCCGGGGTCTCCACGTCGAGCCGGTCGGGCACGCAGATCGTGGCGCCCGTGACGAGCGGTGTGAACACCTCGCGGTGCAGCGGGTCGTGGCTGATGCCGGAGAGCAGGCTGTAGCGGTCGGTCTCGCGCAGTCCGAACGTCTCCACCATCCACGGCACGAAGTGGGTGAGGGAGCCGTGCCTGCCCCTGATGCCCTTCGGCTTGCCGGTGGAACCCGAGGTGAACGCGATGTACGCGCAGTCCCCCGGCCCCACCGGGACCGCCGCGGCCTGCTCCGCGTCCTGCGGCACCAGGTGCCGGGCGTCCGCGAGACGGGTCGGCAGCTCGAAGCGGCAGCGCAGCGCGGCTTCCTGGAGCGCGGTGTCCACGGCGAGCGGTACGGCCCCCGCCCCCTCCAGCTGGAGGAAGGCGCTCGGGCGGGCCACCGCGAGGCAGTCGGCGATGCGGTCGGCCGGGTAGCTCGGGTCGAGGACGGCGAACGAGGCGCCGGCGCGCATGACGGACAGGATCGCCCAGACCAGCGAAGCGCCGCGCTCGCCGTAGATGGCGACCACGTCGCCCTTGGCGACGCCCTGCCGGTTCAGCAGCCCGGACATCGCGGCGGTCGCCCGGGCCAGGTCGCCGTAGGTGAGTTCCTGGCCGGGCTCGCTGATCGCGATCCGCCCCGGTTCACGGGCGGCCCGCCGCTCGAACTGCTCGACCACCGACCCGTACCAGGTGGTGTCGAGCGGGGCGGCCGGGTCGGGCAGCTCGCGGCGCGCCAGCGGCGTGTCGAGCCGCAGGGAGTCGATCGGGCTGCCGCTGTCGGCGACCGCCTGCTCGATGACCCTGATCCACTGGGCGAGCAGTTCGTCCACCGTCGCCTCGTCGAAGCGGTCGGCGGCGTACATCAGGTCGAGCGAGAGGCCCTCCCGCGCGGGGTCGACGTAGAAGGTCAGGTCGAACTTGGCGCCCAGGTCGGGGACGGCGAAGGTGTCGACCGTGAGGCCGGGCAGCTCGGCCCGGTGCGGCGGGATGTTGAGCAGGTTCAGGTAGACCTGGAACAGCGGTGTGGTGCTCAGGTCGCGCTCGGGGGCGAGCCTGGCGACCAGCGTCTCGAACGGGACGTCCTGGTGCTCGTACGCGTCGAGGGTGGTGCTCCTGACCCGGTCGAGGAGCTCGGCGAAGGTCGGGTCGCCCGACAGGTCGGCGCGCAGCACCAGCGAGTTGACGAAGAAACCGATGAGGTCCTCCACCTCGCGGTGCCGGCGGCCCGCGATGGGCACGCCGATCGCGAAGTCCCGCTGCCCGGCGAGCCGTCCGAGGGTGAGCTGGAGGGTCGCCGCGAGCACCATGAACAGGGTCGCCCCGGACTCGGCGGCGAGCCGCTCCATCGCCTCGCGCAGCTCCGGCGTGACGGTCGCCGTGGCCCGGTGGCCCCGGTCGGACGCGGGCTCGGACGTGCCGCGCGAGACCGGCAGGGTGAGCGAGGGCAGCGCGTCGAGCTGCTCGCACCAGTACGCGACGGAGGCGTCGAGGCCGCCGGAGTCGAGCTGGTGGCGCTGCCGGCGGGAGAACTGCTCGTACGTGACCTTCAGCGGCGGCAGCGGGGTGTCCGGCCGGTGGCCGGTCTCCTCCGCGTAGAAGTGCGTGAGGTCCCGCTTGAGGATCTCCATCGACCAGCCGTCGCCGACGATGTGGTGCAGCGTCAGGACGAGCACCGCGTCGTCGTCGCCGAGCCGGAGCAGCCGGACCCGCAGCAGCGGGCCGGTCGCCAGGTCCATCGGCTCGGCCGCCTCGCGCGCCACCAGGGCGAGGGCCTCGGAGGCCCGCTCCTCGGCGGTCGCGCCGGTCAGGGCGGTGCGCGTCAGCGTGATGTCGGCGCGGTCGAGGACGGTCTGCGTCAGCACGCCCTCGTGGTGGGCGACCGTCGTGCGCAGCGTGGTGTGCCGGTCCACCAGGCGGGTGACGGCCCGCTGGAGGGCGGCCTCGTCGAGTGCGCCGGTGAGGCGGATCGCGCCGGCCAGGTGGTAGCGGCCGGTGAAGGCGTTGTGGCCGGAGCCGTTCTCGATCTCCTCGAGGAGCCACAGCCGCTCCTGCATCACCGACAGCGGCGCGTCGCCTCCGCCGGCGGCGTGGGACGCGATCCCGCCGGAGGTGTCCCGGACGGCGGCGGCGTCGCACAGGGCGGCGTAGTCGCGGAGCACGGGCGCCTCGAACAGGGCCCGCAGCGGGACCTCCCGGCCGAGCTCCTCGGCCACCTGCGAGGTGATCACGGTCGCGAGCAGGGAGTGGCCGCCGACGGTGAAGAAGTCGTCGTCGGCGCCGACCGCGTCGACGTCGAGGACCTCGGCCCAGACGCGGGCGACGGTCCGCTCGGTCTCCGTCTCCGGTTCGGCGAAGTCGGTGTGCGCGAAGTCGGCGCGGCGCGGGCGTCCGAGACGGCCCGGGTCGATCTTGCCGCCGGGCAGCCGCGGCAGCTCGCCGCGGACCACGAACGCGGCCGGGACCATGTGCGGCGGCAGTGCGGCCGCGCACAGCTTCGCCAGCGCCCGCGGGTTCAGCTCCGGGTCTGCGGACTCGACGTGGGCCACCAGGACCCCGTCGACGCCCCTCACCACGGCCTGCGTCACACCGTCCAGGGCCAGCAGCACCGACTCGATCTCGGCCGGCTCGATCCGGTAGCCGCGCAGCTTGATCTGGCTGTCGCCACGCCCGCGGTAGTCCAGGGTCCCGTCGGCGCGCAGCCGGACCAGGTCGCCCGTGCGGTACATCCGGGCGCCGGGGACGGCGGAGAACGGGTCGGGCAGGAAGTGTCCGGCGGTCAGTCCGGGCCGGCCGTGGTAGCCGAGGGCCAGGCCCGCGCCGCCGACGTACAGCTCGCCGACCGCGCCGGCGACCACCGGCCGCAGCTCCGCGTCCAGGACGTACGCCGTCCCGCCGGGAAGCACCGCGCCCAGCGAGGCGGGACGCCCCGGCTCGCACGCGGCGGCCGTGATGACGACGGTGCACTCGGTGGGGCCGTACGCGTTGACGAAGCGCCGGCCCGGCTGCCACCGCTCGACGAGCTCGGCACGGCAGGCCTCGCCGCCGGACACCAGGGTGGTGAGCGCCGGCAGTTCGCGGGCGGGCAGGGTGGCGATCACCGACGGCGGCAGCAGGCACACGGTGACGGCGCGCTCGGCGAGGACGTCGGCGAGCGCCTCGCCGACGAGGGCGTGCTCACGGCCGACGACGACCAGGGTGCCGCCCGCGGCGAGCGTGGAGAAGATCTCCCAGACGGAGGCGTCGAAGCTGAGGCTGGCGAACTGGAGCATGCGCGTGCCGGCGTCGATCCCGAAGACGGGCGCCTGGTACGCCGTGAGGTTGGCGAGCGAGCGGTGGGAGACGAGGACGCCCTTGGGGCGGCCGGTGGATCCCGAGGTGTACAGGAGGTACGCGGGGGCGTCCGGAACCGCCTGCGGCAGCGCGGCCGTCCCGGCGGGCGCCTCGCGCAGCGCCGCCTCCACGAGGTCGCGGGTCACCAGACCGCGCGCTCCCGAGTCGGCCAGCATGAAGTCCTTGCGCTCGGCCGGGTAGGCGGGGTCGATCGGCAGGTACGCCGCTCCGCAGCGCTGCGCCGCGAGGACGGCGACGACCGCCTCGACGGACGGTTCGACCGCCACGGCGACGACGTCCCCGGGGCGCACGGCGAACTCCCGGGCGATCACCCGGGCGACCCGGTCCACCCGGGTGCGCAGTTCGCCGTAGGTCAGCGCGCTGTCGGCGCCCTCCAGGGCGACGTCGTCGGGGCGGCTGTCGGCGATCTGCTCGAACCGCGCCCAGAAGGTGTCGGGCCGCTGCTCGGTGTCCGGTGCGGACGGCCAGCGGTCGAGGGCCGCCGCAGCCGAGGGGGTCTCGACGCGCTCGTCGGGCCGTCGCGCCATGGCGCGGGCCGTCTCGCCGAACAGCCGGGCGACGAGCCGCGCGGTCTCCGGCCGGAACAGGTCCGAGTTGAATTCCAGCCAGCCCGTCAGCGGCCCGCCGTCGTCGGTGATCTCGAAGGTCAGGTCGGTCTTGGCGGTGCCGGTGTACAGCGGCGCCGTCTCGACCCGCAGGCCGGGCAGGGCCGGCGAGGGCAGCGCGCCGCTGCGGACGTCCAGGATCGCCTGGAAGAGCGGGCTGCGGCTCGGGTCGCGGTCCTGACCGCTCGCCTCCACGATCGCGGAGAACGGGACCCACTTGTGCGGCATCGCCTCCAGCGTGGTGGCCCGGGCGCGGCCGACGAGGTCACGCCCTGTGGCACCGGCCGGCGCCTCGAAGCAGAGCGGGACGGTGTTCACGAAGAAGCCGACGACGTCGTCGTACGCGCCGTCGCCGGTGCGGTTGGCGTCGGGTACGCCGATGACCACGCGGTCCTGCCCGGTCAGCCGGGAGAGGGTCGAGGTCATGCACGCGGCCAGCGCCATGAAGACCGTCGCCCCCTGGTCGCGGGCGAGCGAGCGCAGCAGGTCGGAGTCGTCCTGGCTCAGCGTCAGCGGCACCCGCATGCCGTCGAAGGTCTGTACGGCCGGCCGGGGCCGGTCGACGGGCAGGTCGAGGGCGAGCGGCGCCCCACCGAGGTGACCGGTCCAGAACTCCAGGCCGCGCCGGCCCTCGGCCGAGTCGAGGCGGGCGCTCTCGTCGGCCGCCCAGCGGGCGTACTCGTGGACGGGCGCGGGCGGTTCGCCGTCGCCGGCGCCCACGCCGTGCGCGTACAGCGCGGCCAGTTCACCTGCGATGACCTCCATGGAGCGGCCGTCGGAGACGATGTGGTGGAAGGCGAGGAGCAGGGCGTGCTCGTCGGGCCCGAACTCCACCAGGGCGGCGCGCATCAGCGGCGGTTCGTCGAGCGCGAAGAGCCGGCGGGCGTGGTCGCCGACGAGTCCGGCCAGTTCGGTCTCGCGCCGGGCGGGGGCGACCGCCGTCCGGTCGATGACCTCGAAGGGGCAGGTCGAGCCGGCGTGCGTGAAGGGCACGGGCCGGCCGCCCTCGTCCTTGAAGCCGGTGCGCAGCGCGGGGTGCCGCTCGACGATCGCGTCGAGCGCGCCGCGCAGGACGGCCCGGTCGAGCTCCCCGTACAGCCGCAGGACACCCGGCACGACGTAGGCGCGGGAGCCCGGGGCGAACTTCTCCAGGAACCACAGCCGGCGCTGGCCCAGCGACAGGACGGGCGCGTCGGCGGCGGGCACGTCGGTAGCGGGCACGTCGGCGGCGGGCGCGGCCTCCGTCGGGGCGACGGCCTCGGCCGGTGCCGTGGCGACGAGTTCGGCGATCCGCGCCGCCTGGGCGCGTACGGTCACGGACTCGAAGAACATCCGCAGCGGCGGCTGCACGCCGAACTCCCGGCGCACCCGGGTGTTGAGCTCCGCCGCGCGCAGCGAGTGCCCGCCGAGCGCGAAGAAGTCCTCGTCGAGGCCGACCCCGGCGACTTCGAGCACCTCGCGCCAGATCGCCGCGAGCCTGCTCTCCAGGGGCGACATGTCCGCCGATCCGGCCGAGCGGGACACGTCGAGGGCGAGCTCGCGCAGCGCGTGCGCGTCCACCTTGCCGTTCGAGGTGAGCGGGATCCGGTCGAGGACGAGCAGCCGGCTGGGAACCATGTAGCCGGGCAGCTCGCGGTTGAGCCAGTCGCGCAGCCCTTCGACGCCGACGCCCTCGCCGGTGACGGCGGCGATCAGCTCCGTCTCGCCCGTGCCCCGGGAGGCGACCACGGCCGCCTCCGCGACCTCTGGGTGGCGCCGCAGCGCCACGTCGACCTCGCCGAGCTCGATGCGGTAGCCGCGTACCTTCACCTGCTGGTCGGCGCGGCCGACGTAGCGCAGTTCGCCGTCGGCGGACCGGCGCACCAGGTCGCCGGTGGCGTAGAGACGCCGGCCGGGGCCGGTCGCGAACGGGTCGGGGACGAACCGCTCGGCGGTCTTGCGGGGCGCCGACGCGTAGCCGCGTCCGACACCGGCGCCGCCGATGTACGCCTCGCCCACGACACCGTCGGCGACGGGCCGCAGTTCGGCGTCGAGGACGTGGATCACCGCGTCCGTCATGTCGGCGCCGACCGACACGTCCCGGGCGCGGGAGACCTGACCCGACTCGGGGCCGAGGTGGGCGACGGTCGAGCACACCGTGGTCTCGGTGGTGCCCCAGCGGTTGTACAGCTCGACGTGGCCGCGGTCGGCCGCGAACCACTGGGCGAGCTTGTCGGGGTGGGTGGCCTCGCCGCCGATGAGGATCGAGCGCAGCGTCGGCGGCACCTTCGCACCGGCCTCCAGGGCGGTGACGAGGACGTGGAAGAAGGCCGTGGGAATGTCGACCAGGGTGAGCCGCTGCTCCTCGCACCAGGCCCAGAACCGCTCCGGCGAGCCCAGCACGGACTCGTCGCGCAGCACGAGCGCCGCGCCCCGGGTCCAGGCGGAGAAGATCTCCTCCAGGCAGGGGTCGAAGGTGAGCGGGGCGAACTGCAGCACCCGGTCGCCCTCCTCGACGTCGAAGGCGTCGAGGAAGGACAGCAGGTAGCTCAGCAGCGACCGGTGCTCGATCTGCACGCCCTTGGGGCGTCCGGTCGAACCGGAGGTGAAGATGACGTACGCCAGGTTGTCGCCGGTGACGGCGAGCGCGGGCCGGTCATCGGGCAGGTCCGCGGCGGAATCGTCGTCGACGCGGGTCGCGGTGCCGAGGGAGCCCGCGAGCTCCTCGGTCGCGGCGTGGCAGAGGATCCGCGCGCACCGCGCGTCGCCGACCATGTCGGCGAGGCGGGGCTGCGGCAGCGTCGGGTCCAGCGGGACGAAGGCGGCCCCGGACTTCATGACCGCGAGCATCGCGACGATCAGCTCGGGGGAGCGCTCCAGGCACAGGCCGACGGTGTCCTCGGCCCCCAGGCCGTCCTGCCGGAGGCGGTGCGCGAGGCGGTTCGCCGCGCGTTCCACCTGGGCGTACGTCAGCTCGACGGCGCCGGCCGTGAGGGCGGTCCTGTCGGGGGTGCGGTCGGCCGTCGCCTCGAACAGCTCGTGCACGGAGGTGACGTCCGGCAGGGTGCGGGCGGGGACGTCGGCCCGGGTGAGGGACTCGGTCGCGCCGGCGAGGCGCAGCGCGGAGACGGGGGAGTCGCCGTGCACGACGATCTGCCGGAGGAGTTCGAGGAACTGCTCGCCCAGCTGCCCGGCGAGGGACTCCTCGAAGCGGTCCGAGCGGACCAGCATGTGGGCGAGCAGGCCGCCGTCGGCGGGAACGGCGTGCAGGGTGATGTCGAACTGGGTGGCGAGCTCGCCGGCCGGGAACGGCTCGATGGTGAGGTCGCCGAGGACCGCGCTGTCGCGGCCCGCGCCGAAGAGCACCGAGGTGACGTCCTCGGCGATCGCGTTGTGCGGCCGCTCGAAGACGACCGCCGTGTTGATCGCGGCCGAGGTGTTGCCCTGGGCGCGGAGCAGTTCGACGAGCCGGCTGACCGGGAAGTGCTGGTGGCCGAGCGACTGCCGCAGCTGCTGCCCGGTGCTGCGGATCAGCTCCGTGACGCTTCGGTGGGCGGTGGGCTCGGCGCGGACCGGAAGGGTGTTGGCGAAGTAGCCGAGGGTGTTGCGGAAACGCGCCTGCGGACGGCCGGCCGTGGTGGCGCCGATCACGAAGTCACGCGCGCCGCTGTGCGCCGCGACGAGCACCTCGAACGCCGCCATCAGGACCGAGAACACCGTCGTACCGCCGTCGCCCGCGGCCCGTTCGAGCCCGGCGAGCAGCTCGGCGTCCACCGTCACCCGGTGGCTCGCGATGCCCTTCTCCGGCCGCGGACGCTCCCGTACCGGAAGCGTCGGCGCCTGGACGTCGCCGGCCAGCAGGTCGAGCCAGTACCGCTCATCGGCCTCCCACCGCGGGGAGCGCTCGTAGTCCTGCTGCCAGCGGACGAACTCCTCGTAGCCGACGGCCTCCGGAAGCTCGGGGGTCCGCTCGCGCAGCAGGTCGCCGTAGACGGTGGTCAGCTCGTCGAGGAGGGTCACCACCGACCAGAAGTCCGTGATGGCGTGGTGCTGCGCGAGCACCAGGACCGGGGCGCCGCAGCCGGTGAACAGCTTCGCGCGGGCGACGTCGCCGTGCTCGATGGCGAAGGGCGCGAGGGCGCACGCGTCGACCCGGGCCCTGAGCACCGGCTCCGCCTCGCCCGTCAGGTCGACGACGTCGAGCTCGAACGGGACACCGGGGTCGATCAGCTGCGCGGTCCGGCTGCCGTCGACGTCGAAGCGCGAGGTCAGGACGGGGTGGCGGGCGCCGATGTGACGGACGGCGGCGGACAGCACCCCGGCGTCGACCGGCTCGCGCAGCCGGACCGCGACGGAGACGTTCTGCAGGCAGTCCGGACCTTCGAGGTCCCGCATGAACAGCAGCGACCGCTGACCGGCGGACAGCGGTACGGCGCCGCCGCGCCGCCCGGCCTCCTGGCGTACGGGTGCCTCGGGGGCGGTGCGCGCCTGCTCCTCGACCGCCGCGGCCACCTCGCGCAGGCTCGTCGGCCGGAGCAGCAGCCCCGGGTCGACGACCGCGCCGAGCTGCTCCTCGATCCGGAAGGCGAGGTCGACGGCGGCGAGGGAGTCGAGGTCGAGCTCGGCGACCATGGTGGCGGGCGCGTCGCCCTCGCCCCGGCCGACCAGGCTCAGGGCGCGCTCGATCACGTCGACGCGCTCCTCGGGGGAGAGCGCGAGCAGTTCGGGGCGCGACGGGAGCGTGAGCTGCCGCCGCTCGCCGCGGGCCTGCGCGGTCGCGGAGCGGCGGTACAGCTCGCCCTCGACCTGACCCGCGGTGTACGCCGTCCGGCCGGCCAGCCGCTGGATCTTGCCGCTGGAGGTCTTCGCCAGGCTGCGGGCGCCGAGCAGGACGACGTCGGCCAGGGCGATGCCGTGCTCCTGCTGGACGGCGGCGGCCATCGCGTCGGCGATCCCGGGCAGTTCCTCCTCGGGGGTGCCGACCGCGACCTCGTGCAGGACCACGCACTCCTCGCCGTTCCCGGTCTCCACCGAGAACGCGGCGCCGCAGCCCGGACGGGCCCACGGCGAGGCCGCCACGACGGTCTCCTCCAGGTCGTGCGCGTAGAGGTTGCGGCCGCGTACGACCATCATCTCCTTGAGGCGGCCGGTGACGTGGATCTGGCCGTCCAGGACGAAACCGAGGTCGCCGGTGCGGAGATAGGGCTTCGGGTCGTCCGCGAGCCGGGCGCCGAAGGACGCCTCTGTCGCGGTCTCGTCCTCCCAGTAGCCGGAGGCGACGGAGGTGCCGCGCACCCACAGTTCGCCCACCGTGCCGGGGGCGGCGCGCTCGCCGGACTCCGGGTCGACGACGGCGATCTCGTGCCCCTCGGCCACCTGTCCGGAGGAGACCAGGAGGTCGCCGTCCGCACGCGTCTCGGCGCGGCCCCGCTCCAGGGCCGCGCGGTCGACACGGGTGGTGCGGGCACCGTTGCCGCGACCGCTTCCGGCCACGAACAGGGTGGCCTCGGCGAGGCCGTAGCAGGGCAGCAGCGCGGACCTGTCGAAACCGCTGGGGGCGAACGCCTCGGCGAAGCGCTCCAGGGTGCGGTGGCGCACCGGCTCGGCGCCGCAGAAGGCGACCCGCCAGGACGACAGGTCGAGGCTCTCCCGCTCGGCGGGGGTGCTCTTGTTGACGCAGAGGTCGAAGGCGAAGTTCGGGCCGCCGCTGACGGTCGCGCCGCGGGAGGAGATGGCCTCGAGCCAGCGCATGGGCCGGCGCATGAACTCCAGCGGGGACATCAGGACGTTGGACAGGCCGGAGAGCATCGGCTGCAGCACACCGCCCAGCAGACCCATGTCGTGGTAGAAGGGCAGCCACGAGGCGACGACGTCGCCCTCGCCCAGCCCGAAACCGCTCGCGATCGCCGCGCCGTTGGACAGCAGGTTCCCGTGCGTCACCACGACACCGCGGGGGGTGCCGGTGGAGCCGGAGGTGTACTGGAGCAGGGCGACGGAGCCGGGCGTCAGGTCGGGGCGGCGCCAGTCGTCGGCGCCCTCCAGCATCGCGTCCTCGGTCACCACCCAGGGCAGTCCGGCCACCTCGGGCGCCTGCTGCTCGAACAGTTCGTGGGTGAAGGCCCGCACCAGGCTGTCCGAGAGGACGATCTCGGCCCGGGAGCTCTGCACCACCGCGCGCAGCCGGGGCAGCGTACGGGCGATCCGCATCGGGTCCGGCGGGTAGACGGGGACGGCGACCATACCGGCGTAGAGCGTGGCCACGAATCCCACGACGAAGTGCTCGCCCGGTGGATACAGCAGCATGACCCGTGCACCCGGCCTCGCCCGCTCGAGGAGTGAGACGGCGATCGCCCGCGCACGCCTGTCGATCTCGACCATGCCGAGTTCGGTGTCGACACCGCCGGCGTCGGCGAGAAATGCGTAGCTGAGATCGGTGCCGCGCTCGGAGACATTGCGGCGGATGACATCGACGACAGAATTGTTTGCGTACATAGACCGTTCTCGCATCGGCGTGGAGTTCTGGGGCCCGGACGGGTGGGTGCCTGTGTGCGCACCGCGGGGCGGGCCGGCGGCAGGGGAAGGCCGGCCCGCGGGGGAATCGCGGTCAGTAGCCGGCGACGGGCCGGCGGTGGCAGATGGCGCGGATCCGGTCCTGGACACGGGCCCGCAGCGCGGGGTCGAGCGCGTACGTGGTGGGGGACGTGTTCTCGGTGGCGGTCAGCACCTCGTGGACGAGGTCCGCCACCTCCGCGACGTCACCGGGGCCGAAGCCGCGGGCCGCCATGCTGTTGCTGCCGAAGCGCACGCCCGACGTCACCATCGCGGAGTGCGTGTCGCCGACGATCCGGTTCTTGTTGACGAGGATGCCGCACTGTTCGAGCGCCTTCTCGGCGTTGACACCGGTGACGTCGTACGTCGTGAGGACGTCGGCCACGACGATGTGGTTGTCGGTGCCGCCGGAGATGACCCGCACGCCGCGGCTCGTGAGGTGCTCGGCGAGCGCGGCCGCGAGGTCGCGCACCCGGTGGATCCTGGCGGTGAACTCCGGGGTGGTCGCGGCCCCCAGGGCGTAGGCCTTGGCGGCGATGCTGTTCACCACGGGCGCGCCCTGGATCAGCGGGAACAGGCCGCTCTGCAGGGTCCGCCGGAGCGTGCGGCCGGTGGGGAGCACCATGTCGGCCGAGTCGCCGAGCAGGATCAGACCGCCGCGCGGGCCGTAGAGCTGCTTGTGGGTGCAGGTGGTCACCACATGGGCGTGCGCCAGCGGGGACGGGTGGAGGCCGGCCACGACGAGACCGGCGATGTGGGTGATGTCGGCGAGCAGGTACGCCCCCACCTCGTCGGCGATGGCGCGGAACGCGGCCCAGTCGAGGGTGCGCGGGTAGGCGGTGGTGCCCGCGACGATCAGCCGCGGCCGGTGCCGCAGGGCCTGGGCCCGCACCTCCGCGTAGTCGATCAGTCCGTCGGGCCCGAGGCCGTAGCTGTGCGCGTCGAAGATCCGGCCCGAGATGTTGACCGAGGCGCCGTGGCTGAGGTGGCCGCCCGCGTCCAGGTCGAGGCCCAGGATCGGGTCGCCGGGCTTCAGCAGGGAGTTCATGACGACCTGGTTGGCGGTGCTCGCCGAGTGGGGCTGCACGTTGGCGTAGCGGGCGCCGAAGGCCTGCTTGGCGCGCTCGACCGCGAGCTCCTCGACCTTGTCGACGTTGACGCAGCCGGCGTGGAACCTGCGGCCCGGGTAGCCCTCGGCCGTGACGTTCGCGAAGAAGCTGCCCTCGGCGAGCAGCGCCGCGGGCGTCACCGGGCTGCACGAGGCGACCAGGGCGAGGGTCTCGCTCTGCCGGCGGAGCTCGTCGTCCATCAGCCCGTACAGGGCGGGGTCCCCGAGCTCCATGGCGTGCAGGGCGTTTTCGTAGAACGACGAGAGCGGTGCGGTCGGAGCGGTGAGCATGGGCAGGCCGACGGCGTGGGTCATGGAGTCGCATCCAAACTGTGAGGGCGGCGGTCGACGGGCGACGGGTGGGGGCGCGGGGGCGGCGGTCGACGGGAGGCGAGAGGCCGGCGCGGGGGCGGTCGACGGGCGACGGGAGGTCGGCGCGGGGTCGGCGGGCGACGGGAGACGGTCACCGGGCGACGGATGAAGGGCGCGGGGAGACGGTCACCGGGCGACGGACGAGGGGCGCGGGGCGCGGGGCGCGGGGAGACGGTCACCGGGCGACGGACGAGGGGCGCGGGGCCCGTGAAGAGGCGGTCAGAAGTTCGGCGTCGAGAGCATCGCCGCGACCTTGCGGTCCGGGTCCTCGAAGCCGCGCCGGCCGTGCATCACGCGCTTGTTGTCGATCATGACGATGTCGCCGGACTCCCACCGGAGGTCGACCCGCACCTGCTCGGTGGCGTCGAGCGCGTCCCAGCGGACGTGCTGCGGAATGGTCGACCCGTCCTCGAAGGACACGATCGCGCCGGAGCCCAGGTAGCTGTTGCACAGCGTGGGCGCGTCCACGTAGGGCGCCTGCGGGACCGCGGAGACGGTCCACCGCCAGTTGAGGTTCCCGGCCTCGTCGAAGTCGTACGCGAAGTCGTCGAACGTGGCGAACAGCGCCTCGAGCTCGGCGCGGTCGGCCGTGCCGAACACGCGCTCCTGGTGCTCGGGGGCGGTCGGGAACGGCAGGCGCCAGGTCAGCCTGAGCTTGTCGAACAGGTCGCGGGTCTCCGGGGCGAGCCGCTTGTACGCCTCGACGCCGTCGTAGACCGTCGTCTCACCGTCCTCGTCGGCCGGCCGCACGCAGTAGAACCACTGGAGGCCCGGGTGCAGCGGGCAGTAGCTCATCTCGGAGTGCGCCGGAATGGGGTTCCGGTGCGCGTCGACGAGCAGCACGGCGCCGTCGTCGGAAATCGTCTCGCGGTTGGGGTTCTGGTGGAAGAAAAGCTTCGAGGAGAACTTCTGGACGAGCGCGCGGAAATCGTCGGCGGTGGCCCCGAAACCGCGGAACATCAACGTGCCGTGCTGCTTGAAGAGTTCGGCGATCTCGGTGTGCGGAAGCTCGGCGAGGGGAAGATCGGCGCTTTCGATCACCAGACCGTGGTGATCGGAAAGGGGAGACGTTTTGAAGGGGGTTATCGCCATGAGAATTCCTTGTGAGGAGAGGCCCTGACTTTCGATCACGACGGCGACGTTAGACGGGCGTCGAGCCGGCGGGCAATATCAGGACCCTGGACTGATCCGGTCATTGACGGGGGCGCGCAATTCCGTCCAAGGGGTGGACAGCGCGTTGTCCCCTAAACAGGTGTCACGGCTTTCGGGGGCGTGTGTTCGCGCCGCCTTGCCGTGACCATGGGAGGACTACCGGTCCCTGCGGTAGCCCCCCGTCCGGCAGTGGAAGGCGATGCGGTGAAGGATGACCTCGGGCTCGACGCCGTACGTGGCCGGCTGGCGGAGATCTGGTGCGCGGCGCTCGCCGTGGACCACGTCGAGGACGGCACGGACTTCTTCGCCGCCGGCGGCCGCTCCCTGCTCGCGGTCCAGGTCACCGCACGGGCGGCCGATGCCTTCGGCGTCGAGGTGAGAAGCAGCGAGCTGGCCGTCGACGCCTCGTTCGGCTCCATGGTGGAGCGCGTCGGGAAGGCGCTGCTCCCGGCCACGGGGAGTCCCCGTGCCGCGACCGCGGGGAGCGCCCGTGCTGCGTGACGCGCCCCCGGCCGTCCCGGTGCTCGGCCCGGCCGACTGCCACATCTGGTGGACCGATCCGGCCACGGTCACCGACGACTGCCTGACCCTGCTCGACGAGGTCGAACAGGAACGGATCCCGCAGCTGCGCAGGGCGGAGGACCGCGGACGGTTCATCGCCGGCCGGGCCCTGCTCCGTACCGCCGCGGCCGGCTACCTCGGTGTCGCGCCACGGCACGTCGAGGTCGTCGCCCGCTGTCCCGACTGCTCCAGGAACCACGGGAAGCCCGAACTGCCCGGCACCGGGCTGCAGGTGTCGGTGTCCCACTCCGGCTCCCGGGTGGGCGTCGCCGTCACCCGGGCCGGCGCCGTCGGGATCGACGTGGAGGAGATCAGCGCCTCGGTCTCCCCCGCGGAGCTGCTCCCCCATGTCCTCGGGCCGCTGGAGCCCCGTACCCCCGCCCACGCCACCGCGAGCGGCTTCCACCGGATGTGGACCCGGAAGGAGGCGGTGCTCAAGGCGACGGGTCTGGGGCTGCGGGTGCCGCTGTCCGAGATCGGGGTGTCGGCCCCGGAAGAGGACCCGAGGGTGCTGTTCCTGGGGGGCCCGGCGGCCAGGCCGGCCGAGGACTTCGTCCTGGCCGACCTGGAGGCGGGCGGCGGCTGCGCGGCCGCGGTCGCGGTGATCGGCGGCGGGCGGCCGGCCTTCACGGCCTACTCCCGGAGCCGTCCCTCGGACGCCGCCTTCAGCGCGGGGCCGCCGCGGGCTCCGGTGACCGGGCGCTGAGCGGCCTCATGTCCGTCCACACCCGCTCGATGTGGTCGAGGCACTGCTGCCGGTCGCCGCGGAAGCCGTCCGGCTCCCAGCCGGCCGGCAGCTCACGGTCGGCGGGCCAGAGCGAGTACTGCAGTTCGTGATTGCGGACCACGAGCTGGGTGCCGATGCCTTCGGACGTCATGTCTCCACCTGCTGTCGTTGTCGGGATTCGATGGGCGGGAACGGGGTGCGCGGGGCGGTCAGGGCGGCACGGACGAGCTGTGCCTTGTTGTGCGCGCCGAGCTTGGAACGGATGCGTTTCACGTACGTGTCGACCGTGTGCTGGCTGATGCCGATCCGCCGGGCCGCCTGGTCATGGGTGCAGCCCTCGACGAGGTGCCGGAGCACCTCGCGCTCCCGCGGGGAGAGCGTGGCGACGCCCTGCCGTACGACGGTCCCGGCACCGGCCGGAACCGGCCCCGGGCCGGCCACCCGCCGGATGGCGTCCACGAGGAGCAGCGGCGCGTCGTCGAACGGATGCGTCTCGCCCATCCGTTCCCGACCCGCGGCCCGGCCGTCGGCGGTCCCGTCTCCGGTGCCGCCGCCGGTCAGCAGGACCGTCCGGGCCGCCGGCACCCCGGCCGTCCCGCGCGGAGGCGCGGGCAGCTCGTCGAGCAGGCCCCGGTCGAGGACCAGGCAGTCGACGGTGCCGGCCGCCACCGCGAAGGGGGTGCTCGTGGCGAAGGCGACCTGGATGTCGTCCTCCGCGTCGAGCAGATGGCGGATGCCCAACAGGGCGAGCTGGTTCCGGACGAAGATCCCGGCACGCGTCATGTCGACTCCCCGTCTGCGCCGGCTCCGGTCCGCTCCGGCTGTACGGCGCCAATCTCCACGACCGGACCCCGCCACCGGAAGACAACTCCGCTGGCCCGTTGGGGCCCTGGACACAAGGGGACATCCGGCCGCGCCGGCACGACTCCGGAGGACACGGGGGTACGCCGGAACGACCGGCCCGCGACGGGGCGGCCGGTGACGACGGCTCGTACGGCAGCACGTGCGACGGCCCGTACGACGGATCCGTGCGACGGCCCGTACGACGGTCCCGCACGTCAGGCCCGTACGTCAGGCCCGTGCGGCAGCCCGTACGGCGATGCTCAGCGGTTGTCCGAGAGCCAGCCGTTCTGCACCGCGCGCACGCCCGCCTCGAACCGGCTGCGCGCCCCGAGCCGGGTCATCAGCTCGGAGGCAAGGCGCCGAGCGGTGCGCGGCGACACCCCCAGCCTCTTGGCGATGGTCTCGTCCGTGTGGCCCTCGGCCAGCAGGACCACGACCATCGACTGCTGGTCGGTGAGCCCCTGGTCGTCGGCCCTGCTCTCCTCGTTGAGCGGCCGCGCGCTGCTCCAGACGCTGTCGAACAGCGCGCACAGCGCGGTCAGCGTGCCGTGGCCGGTCAGCACCACGGCTCCCTCGGCGCTGTTGTCGCTGTTCACCGGGATGACGGCGGCCTTGCGGTCGACGACGATCATCCGGGTCGGCAGCGTCGGTACGGTCCGCACCTCGCCGCCCAGCTTGGACAGCCAGCTCACGTACTGGAGGGTGTGCGGGCTGTTGCTGGCGCTGTTGAGGTAGACCGTCCGCATCCGGACACCGCGTTCGAGCAGCTCCCGGTTGAGCGGCTTCGCGGCCTCGATGTGCTCCGGCCGCTGGGGCCCGTCCGGGGCGAAGGTCATGACCTCCTCCCGCGTGTCCCGGGTGAGTGCCGCGAGCCGGTCACGGATCTGGTCGATCCCGGTCAGGCGCTCGCTGTTCGAGCGGGTGTCGGCCGGCTGTGCCTCCGCGTACTCGGCGATCAGCCGGGCCGCGGCCGCCCGCGAGTCCTCCAGCTTCTTCTGGTGCGCCGCGAGCTCGGCCTGTTGCCGGGCCATCAGCATCTGGAGGCCGACCTCGGGCGACACGGGCCACAGCTCGCCCTCCCGGTCGTAGGAGGGTCTGAGCAGGGCCAGTTCGCTCAGGGTGTCCAGTCCGCCGCGTACCTGCTCGGGTGTGAGTCCCAGTCGCTCGGCGAGTTCCGCCACGCCGTCACGCGGCTGTGCGAGGAGTCCCCGGTAGACGGCCTCGGCAATGGAATCGAGACCAAGCGACGTAAGCACGGTGCGTCTCCCCCCGGAGCTGTCGCAGTAAAGGCATCCACATCATCACACGTGTGGCGCGTTTTCTACAGAAGGTGACATGGCCTGTACCGGCCATTGCCGGAATGGGACTTCTGGTGCTCTTCTCCCTTGTTCGCCCTTTTGGGAAACTGCGAGGCGTGTATCTCGTTCACACCGAACTCCTTAGCGGGAAGGCGGACTTGTGCATCCCTCAGAACCTCGGGGATCTCCTTCGCTCCCTGGCACGCCCCGACGACGGCGTGGAACACGTGGTCGTCCACCGCCACCCGGGACGTGGGATGACCGTGGGCGTCTACCTGCTGGCCGACCGCCTCTTCGAAGCCGAGGAGACGGCCGCGAGGCTGTGCGGGCGCGCGGTGGCCGAGGCCGGTCCGCTGCCGGGGTGGCGGGTCGGGCGTTCCGAGGCGCCGCTGCTGGCCCCGTACGGCCTTGAGGGTTTCTGGACCGAGCTCTGAGAAGTGGCCCGCTGACCGCTTCGGTCCAGGGCCCCTTCCGTCCACCGGATCTCTCTTCCGAAGGCGTTTCCGCTTGACGAAGCTTTGCGTCAGAGAAGGAACAACTCACCGACTTCGGAAGGGAATCATCCGGTGCTGCGCTTTCGCTCCGCCCGCTGGGCTGCCGTTCTCCTGACTGCCCTCGCCCTCATGACCCCGGCGTTCGCCGCTTCCGGCGACACCACGGATTCCGTCGTCGTCAGCGGCCCCGCGCCGGACGACATGATCTGGGGCTGACACCGCCCCCAGTGCCGGTCCCGGCCTTCGCCCCCGTCCCGGCCCTCACGCGCGGGGGTCACCGTGCACGGCGAACCGCCGGGCGTGACCGCGCCAGAGCGCCAGCAGGACGGGGGAGCCGACCGGTTCCGGATTCGCCGCGCAGACGTCGAAGTGGCTGACCCGGCACGTGCCGGACGGCACGGCGGACCCCAGGCCGACCGCGGTCCCGTCGCCGGCGACGCGCCAACGGCTGCCCGCGGGGACGGCCCTGGTCGTCAGCTCGCCGGGCTCGATCAGGACCCACCGGCCACGCACCGTGCGGTGCCAGCGGGCAGAGGCCCCGCACCGCCCGCAGACCGCACCACCGGGAGCCACGTCCTCCGGTACGAGATGCCCGGAACGCTGATCCGGTACGCCGTGTCCGGAACGCTGATCCGGTACGCCGTGTCCGGAACCCTGATCCGGTACGCCGTGTCCGAGACGCCGATCCGGTACGAGACGCCCGGTCCGGTCCGCGAGGGCCACGGTGTCGACCCGACCGTCCCGGGCGACCAGGCCGGCCAGACCGGCCAGGACATCGCCCACCAGCACCGGGTCCCGCGTGGAACGGCCCGCGCCGGTCCCCTCGCACCCCGGGCAGAGGGCCGTGCCGAGGCTCGCGACCCACGTCGCGTACGGCGCGCCGCAGGAGTCGCACACGTCACTTCGCCGGCCCTGGCCCATGCCCCGCCCCCTTGAGACCCGTCAGCTCTCCAGGGACATTCCCCGACGGACCCGAAAACGAACGGACGTTTACGGCCACGTCGGGGCGTACCCGTCGGCCGTGTCGGCCCGGTCCTTGGCGGACCGGGCCGGCACCGCCCGGACCACTCATATGTGCGGCTCCCCGCACGCCCGTGCGTTCGGTGCGGAAGAATGACACGGTGACCTCTCCCCGTGCCCCGCGCACTTCCGCCCCGGTGCCCCGGCTGATCGCCACCGACCTCGACGGCACGCTGCTGCGTGACGACAAGTCCGTCTCCGAGCGCACGGTCGCCGCACTCGCCGCGGCCGAGCGGGCCGGGATCGAGGTCTTCTTCGTCACCGGCCGACCGGCCCGCTGGATGGACGTCGTCAGCGACCACGTCCACGGCCACGGTCTCGCGATCTGCGCCAACGGCGCCGCCGTCGTCGACCTCCACGCGGGCGGGACCTTCCTGGAGGTCCATCCGCTGGAGCGGCCGATCGCCCTCGACGTCGTCCGGGCCCTGCGCGCCGCCGCGCCCGGGACCTCCTTCGCGGTCGAGCTCACCACCGGCATCCACTACGAGCCGCAGTACCCGCCGTTCTACCTCGACCCCGGCGCGACCGTCGCCACCGCCGAGAAGCTCCTCTTCGAGGAGACGCCCGGCGCCGCGGCCCCGGTGCTCAAGCTGCTCGCCCAGCACCCGGAGCTCGACCCGGACGTGTTCCTCGCGGTGGCCAGGGAGGCCGCGGGAGAGCGGGCCGCGTTCACCCGGTCCAGCCCCACCGCCCTCATCGAGATCAGCGCGTTCGGTGTCTCCAAGGCCTCCACGCTCGCCCTGTGCTGCGTCGAGCGCGGCATCACGGCCGAGGAGGTGGTCGCCTTCGGCGACATGCCCAACGACATCGAGATGCTGACCTGGGCGGGCCGCTCGTACGCGATGGGCAACGCCCACCCCGACGTGATCGCCGCCGCCTCCGGCCGTACGGTCGGCAACAACGAGGACGGCGTGGCCGTCGTCATCGAGCAGCTGGTCGCCGAGGTCCACCACGCCGCGGAGAACCGGCCCGAGGCCCCCTAGAGCGGGGCCTCCCACACCACCGCCGTGCCGCCGCCGCCCTCGCCGATGCCCGGTCCGCACCAGCTCGCGCCGCCCAGCGACTCGGCCCGTCGCGCCAGGTTGCGCAGGCCGCTGCGGCGTCCGCCCGCCGGGAGGCCGATGCCGTCGTCCGCGACCGAGAGCCGGACCCCCGCGGAGCCGTCGGGCAGGGTGACCCCGGCGTCGACGACCACCTCGATCCGGCTCGCCTCCGCGTGCCGGAACGCGTTGGAGAGCGCCTCGCGCAGCGCGGCGACGAGGTTCTTGCCGGTGAGCTCGCCGACCGTCGAGTCGATCGCGCCGACAAAGCGGTGCGCGGGCTTGAAGCCGAGCGGCACGGCGGCCATGTTGATCTCCCGCAGCACCCGGGTGCGCAGCCCCGAGGGCGCCTCGGCGGGCCCCTGCTGGAGCGCGAAGATCGCCGTACGGATCTCCTGGATGGTCACGTCGAGCTCGTCCACCGCCTTGCCGACGCCGTCCCGCACGGCCGGCACGATCGACCTGCGCTGGGCGCTCTCCAGCATCATGCCGGTGGCGAAGAGCCGCTGGATCACCAGATCGTGCAGGTCACGGGCGATCCGGTCGCGGTCCTCGTACACGGCGAGGCGCTCCCTGTCCCGCTGCGCGTCGGCCATCATCAGGGCGAGCGCCGCCTGCGAGGCGAACTGGGTGGCCAGCGTCCGCTCCGTCTCCGTGAACTGGCGGGCGCCCCGCGCCCGGGGCGTGGCGAGCGCGCCGAGCACCCGGCCGCCACTCTGCAGCGGCAGCATCATGCTCGGCCCGTACGGGGAGGTCAGCCGGCTGATCATGTGCGGGTCCTTCGACGCGTCCGTCACGAAGACCGCCTCGCCCTCCAGGAGCCGCCGCACCACGGCGCTCTCGGGCGGGATCACCACGCCGAGCGACTTCGTGGGCCGGGGCGAGGAGACGGCGACGATCTCGAGCCCGCCGTCCTCGGCGGGCAGCAGCACGATCCCCGCGTCCGCGTCGGCGAGCCGGCGGGCCTGCTCGGCGACGACCGTGAGGGCGTCGTCCGCGTCGCCGCCGGAGAGCAGCGCGGTGGTGACGGCGACGGAGCCGTCGATCCACCGTTCGCGCTGCCGGGCGGCCTCGTACAGCCGGGCGTTGCCGATGGCGATGCCGGCCTCGGTGGCAAGGACCCGGACCATGTGCACGTCGTAGTCGTCGAACTCGCGCCCGCCGCGCTTCTCCGCGAGGTACAGATTGCCGAAGATCTCGCCCTGGACCCGGATGGGGACGCCGAGGAAGCTCCGCATCGGAGGGTGTCCCGCAGGGAAGCCGGCCGAGCGCGGATCGGTGGACAGGTCGGCGAGCCGGATCGTCCGGGAGTCCTGGATCAGCGCGCCGAGCAGCCCGGCGTGGCCGTCGGGACGGCGCCCGATCCGGCGGGCCGCGTCCTCGTCGACGCCGAAGGTGACGAAGTCGGACAGGCCCTTGCCCTCCTCGTCGACGACGCCGATCGCGGCGTAGCGGGCGTCGGCGAGCTCGGCGGCGGTCTCGCAGATGCGGTCGAGGGTGGAATGGAGTTCGAGCCCGGTGCCGACCGAGCGCATGGCCTCCAGGAGCTGCGGCACGCGGGCGGTGAGCTCGGTCGACAGCCCCTGGAGGCTGTGGGCGGCCCGGGTGGCGGCTTCCAGGGGGTCCGAGGCGTCGGACGCTGCGGCGACGGTCATGGAGTTGAGCCTAGTAAGTCCTATTTGCCGAGAAAAGTCGGCCGTCCTGTGCCGACCGCCGTGCCGACCACCGCGGAGGTGGCGAGCAGGTCGGTCGCCCGCTCCTGCTCCAGCATCCGGCGCAGCGGGCCGTCCACCGCGGCCAGCTCCGCGTACGGGCCGCGCTGCACGGTCCGGCCCTCGGCCAGGACAAGGACCTCGTCGACCGCGTCGAGGCCGTGCAGCCGGTGGGTGATGAGGACGGTCGTACGGCCCTCGGTGGCCCGGAGGAGGTCGTCGGTGAGCGCGTCGGCGGTGGCCAGGTCCAGGTGTTCGGCCGGCTCGTCGAGGACGAGGACGGGGAAGTCGGCGAGGAGCGCGCGGGCGAGCGCCAGGCGCTGCCGCTGGCCGCCGGAGAGCCGGGAGCCGTGCTCGCCCACGAGGGTGTCGAGCCCGTCCGGAAGCCCGTCCACCCAGTCGAGCAGCCGGGCCCTGCGCAGCGCCTCGCGCAGTTCCTCGTCGCTCGCACCGGTACGGGCGAGCCGCAGGTTCTCGCGGACGGAGCTGTCGAAGAGGTGGGCGTCCTGGGCACAGAGGCCGACGAGCCGCCGTACGGCGTCGCCGTCCAGCTCCCGGGCGGGCACCCCGCCGAGCCGGTACGTGCCCTGTTCCACGTCCAGGAACCGCAGCAGTACCTGGGCGAGCGTGGTCTTGCCGGAACCGGACGCGCCGACGACGGCGACCCGGCGCCCGGCCTCCAGGGTGAGCCGGAAGTCGGCGAGCGCCCTCCGTTCCTGTCCGGCGTGGCGGGCGGAGAGCCCGGCCAGCTCCAGCGGGAAAGGGCTCGCCGGGGGAGTCTCCGGCGCGGCCGGCTCGTGTACGGGCACGGGGGCGTCGAGCACCTCGAAGACCCGCTCGGCGCTGTGCTTCACGCGCTGCCGGTACTGCACGGCGAGCGGCAGTCCCGTGACGGCCTCGAAGGCGGCGAGCGGCGTGAGGACGATGACGGCCAGGGCCACCCCGTCGAGCCGCCCGTCCCGTACGGCCTGGACGCCGACGACCGCGGCGGCGACCACCGTCAGTCCGCAGACCAGGGCGGAGAGTCCGGCTCCGAGCGCGGTGGCGGCGGCCTGCCGGGAGGCGATGCCGGTGAGCGCCCGGTCGGCGGTCCGCGCCCGGTCGAGCCTCTCCCGCAGCGCACCGGCCACGGTCAGTTCGGCGCAGCCCCTGAGCAGGTCGGCCACGGCGGTCGCCAGGGCGCCGCGCGCGGGGGCGAGCCGCCGTTCGGCCCGGCGGGCGAGCGCCCCGCCGGCCGCCGGTACGGCGACTCCCGCGACGAGCAGGCCCACGGCGAGGACGGCACCGGCCTCGGGCAGCAGCCAGGCGGTGAACCCGGCGGACGCGACCCCCACGACGAGCGCGGCACCCGCCGGGAGCAGCCAGCGGAGCCAGTAGTCCTGGAGCGCGTCGACGTCCTGCACGAGCCGGGCGAGCAGGTCGCCTCGGCGCGTGCGGCGCAGCCCGGCCGGGGCGATCCGCTCCAGGCGCCGGTAGACGGAGACCCGGAGCTCGGCGAGCATCCGGAGCACGGCGTCGTGCGAGACGAGCCGCTCGGCGTACCGGAACACGGCCCGCCCGATGCCGAAGGCCCGCGTGGCGGTGACGGCCACCATCAGGTGCAGCACGGGAGGCTGTTCGGAGGCACGGGAGATGAGCCAGCCGGACACGGCCATGAGCCCGACGGCGGAACCGAGGGCAAGGCTCCCGAGCAGCAGCGCGAGCGCCATCCGCCCCTTGAGCTCCCCGGCCATGCCCCGCACCCGTCCCAGGACGGACGTCCCCGCACCCACGTCGGGCCCGTCACCCTCCGCGCCCCGGCCCGCACCGGGCCCGTCGCCCTCCGCGCCCCGGTCCACCCCGGCCTCGTCCGCCACGACAGCGCCCTCGCCCCGTGGCACCCCCACCGCCGTGGCGCCCGTCAAAGACGGGCCCGCACCCGTGGAATCCGCGACCGGCGCGGCGCCGCCGACCGTCACCACCCGGTCCGCGACCGCGAGCAGCGCCGGCCGGTGTACGACCAGGAGTACGGTCCGCCCCGCCGCGAGGCGACGGACCGCGTCCACCACGCCCGCCTCCGTCTCGCCGTCCAGCGCCGCCGTCGGCTCGTCGAGCAGCAGCAGCGGCCGGTCGGCCAGGAAGGCCCGGGCCAGCGCGAGGCGTTGCCGCTGCCCGGCCGAGAGCCCGGCACCGTCCTCGCCGAGCAGCGTGTCGAGCCCCTGCGGGAGCCCCGCGACGAACCCGTCGGCCCCTGCGTCCCGCAGCGCCTCCCGTACCGCCTCGTCGGAGGCGTCCGGGCGGGCGAGGCGGACGTTCTCGGCGACCGTCCCCGCGAAGAGGTACGGCCGCTGCGGCACCCAGGCGATCCGGGCCCGCCACTCCTCCAGGTCGAGCGCCGCGAGGTCCTCACCGCCGTCCCGCGCGGACCCGCCGACCCGCACGGACCCGCCCTCCTCCGGCACGGCGAACCCGAGCACGACGTCGAGCAGCGTGGACTTCCCGACGCCGCTCGGCCCGACCAGGGCCACCGTCTCGCCCGACTCGACCGTCAGCGTCGCCGCGTCGAGCGAGGGTTCGGCGCGCCCGGCGTGGCGTACGGTCACCCCTTCCAGTTCCAGTCGGACGGAGTCCGGGGCGGCGGCACCCGTGCCACCCTCCCGTACCGGCTGCTCCAGGACGTCGAAGATCTCCTCCGCCGCCGCGAGCCCCTCCGCCGCCGCGTGGAACTGCGCTCCCACCTGCCGCAGCGGCAGATACGCCTCCGGGGCGAGGATCAGGATGACGAGCCCGATGTACAGGTCCAGCTCGCCGTGGACGAGCCGCATGCCGATGGTCACCGCGACGAGCGCGACCGAGAGCGTCGCGAGGAGTTCCAGGGCGAAGGAGGAGAGGAAGGCGATCCGCAGCGTGCGCATCGTCGCCCGGCGGTACTCCGAGGTGATCGCGCGGATCGACTCGGCCTGGGCCTTCGCCCGGCCGAAGATCTTGAGGGTGGGAAGCCCGGCCACCACGTCCAGGAAGTGGCCGGAGAGCCGGGAGAGCAGCCTCCACTGCCGGTCCATCCGGGCCTGGGTGTACCAGCCGATGAGGATCATGAAGACCGGGATGAGCGGCAGGGTGACGACGATGATCGCCGCCGAGACCCAGTCCTCGGTGACGATCCGGGCAAGGACCGCCACCGGTACGACCACCGCGAGGCCGAGCTGGGGCAGATAGCGGGCGAAGTAGTCATCGAGGGCGTCCACCCCCCGTGTCGCGAGGGCGATCAGCGAACCGGCCTTCTGACCGCTCAGCCAGCCCGGTCCGAGCGCGGCCGCGCGGTCGAGCAGTCGGCCGCGGAGTTCGGACTTGACCGCCGCGCTCGCCCGGTGGGCGGCGAGCTCGGTCAGCCAGGAGACGAGCGCCCGCGCCACCGCGACGCCCGCGAGCAGCAGCAGGGCGTCGGTCAGCTCGGAGACCGGCCGGCCCTGCTGGAAGGACCCCACCACGATCTCGGCGATGAGCATCGCCTGGGCGATGACCAGCGCCGCCCCGACGAGGCCGAGGAACACCACCGCGAGCAGGAAGACACGGGTGGCCCTGGCGTACCGGAGCAGGCGCGGATCGATCGGTTTCACGTGAAACATGCTCCCTGGGAAGGGCCGACCAGTGGCGGGGCCGGTGGTCGGGACCAGCGGGCGGGACTAGTGGGCGTCGGCGATGTGCTGCGTACCGATCCGCTTGCGGAAGACCCAGTAGGTCCAGCTCTGGTAGAGCAGCACCAGCGGGGTCGCGATCGCCGCGCACCAGGTCATGATCTTGAGCGTGTACGGGCTCGATGACGCGTTCGTCACGGTAAGGCTCCACTCCGGGTTGAGCGAAGACGGCATGACGTTCGGGAAGAGCGCGAGGAAGAGCATCGCCACGGCGGCGGCGATGGTGACGCCCGAGAGCCCGAAGGACCAGCCCTCGCGCCCGGCCCTGATCGCGACGATCGCGCTGATGAGGGCGACCACGGCGACCAGCATCACCGCGAGGCTCCACCCGTTCCCCGTGTCGAGCTGGGTCCAGCCCAGGAAGGCGAGTGCGAGCACCGCCGTGACCAGGCCCAGCTTGAGCGCGAGGGCCCGCGCCCGGGTCCGGATGTCACCGATCGTCTTGAGCGAGGCGAAGACCGCACCGTGGAAGGTGAAGAGGGTCAGCGTGACCAGGCCGCCGAGGAGGGCGTACGGGTTGAGCAGCTCGAAGAAGCCGCCGACGTACTCCATGTCCGCGTCGATCTTCACGCCCCGGACGATGTTGCCGAAGGCCACGCCCCAGAGGAACGCGGGGACCAGCGAGGTCCAGAAGATGGCCTGCTCCCAGTTGCGCTGCCAGTTCTCCTCGGGCCGCTTCACCCGGTACTCGAAGGCGACACCCCGGATGATCAGGCAGACCAGGATGATCAGCAGCGGCAGGTAGAAGCCGGAGAAGAGCGTCGCGTACCACTCGGGGAACGCGGCGAAGGTCGCGCCGCCGGCGGTGAGCAGCCACACCTCGTTGCCGTCCCAGACGGGTCCGATGGTGTTGATGAGGACCCGCTTCTCGGCCCGGTCACGGGCGAGCAGCTTGGTCAGGACTCCGATCCCGAAATCGAAGCCTTCGAGGAAGAAGTAGCCGATCCAGAGGACGGCGATGAGTACGAACCAGACGTCGTGAAGTTCCATGCCTCGATCTCCTCAGCCTCAGTACGAGAAGGCCATGGGGCGGTCGGGGTCCCGAGAGTCCCCGCCGATCTTGGTGGGCGGGTTGAGGTCGTCCTCGGTGAGCTCCGGCGGTCCCGCCTTGACGTACTTCACGAGGAGCTTGACCTCGATCACGGCGAGGACGGCGTAGAGCGCCGTGAAGACGATCATCGAGGTGAGCACCTCGGCCGTCGTGGTGCCGGGCGAGACCGCGTCCCGGGTGCGCAGCACGCCGTAGACGACCCAGGGCTGACGGCCCATCTCGGTGAAGATCCAGCCCCAGGAGTTGGCGATCAGCGGGAACGCCATCGTCCAGAGGGCGATGATCCAGTACCACTTGCCCAGGCGGGGGCTGAGCGCCTTCCGCTTGAACAGGACCAGGTTCGGCACCTCGTCCTCACCGGTCCGCATCCCGGGCGCCAGCATGAACTTCCTGCGCGTCAGCCAGAGACCGATCATGCCGATCGTCAGCGAGGCCATGCCGAAGCCGATCATCCAGCGGAATCCCCAGTAGGCGACGGGGATGTTGGGCCGGTAGTCGCCGGGGCCGAACTTCTCCTGCTCGGCCTTGTTGATGTCGTTGATGCCCGGGACGTGCGAGGTGAAGTCGCCGTTCGCGAGGAAGGACAGCACGCCGGGGACCTCGATGGCGACCTTGTTGTGGCCCTTGTCGACGTCGCCGTAGGCGAAGATCGAGAAGGGCGCGGGTGCCTCGCCGTCCCAGAGCGCCTCGGCCGCGGCCATCTTCATGGGCTGCTGCTTGAACATGACCTTGCCGAGCATGTCACCGCTGATGGCGGTGCCGAGGCCGGCGATGATCAGGGTGATCAGGCCGAGCCGCAGCGAGGTCCGCATCACCGGGACGTGCTTCTTGCGTGCCAGGTGGAAGGCCGAGATGCCGACCATGAACGCGCCGCCGACCAGGAAGGCCGCCGTCATGGTGTGGAAGAACTGGGTGAGGGCGGTGTTCTGGGTGAGCACCTGCCAGAAGTCGGTGAGCTCCGCCCGGCCGCGCTCCTCGTTGATGCGGTAGCCCACCGGGTGCTGCATCCAGGAGTTGGCCGCGAGGATGAAGTACGCGGAGAGGATGGTGCCGATCGACACCATCCATATGCAGGCGAGGTGGATCTTCTGCGGGAGCTTGTCCCAGCCGAAGATCCACAGACCGATGAAGGTCGACTCGAAGAAGAAGGCGATGAGCGCCTCGAAGGCGAGCGGCGCGCCGAAGATGTCACCGACGAAACGGGAGTAGTCGGACCAGTTCATGCCGAACTGGAACTCCTGCACGATGCCGGTGACGACACCCATGGCGATGTTGATCAGGAAGAGCTTGCCCCAGAACTTCGTCGCCCTGAGGTACTTCTCGTTCTCCGTCCGCACCCAGGCGGTCTGAAGCCCGGCGGTGAGCGCGGCGAGGGAGATCGTCAGGGGGACGAAGAGGAAGTGGTAGACGGTGGTGATGCCGAACTGCCAGCGCGCCAACGTCTCTGGCGCCAGAGCGAGGTCCACGTGGTTCTCTCCTTACATCGCCGCGATCACATCGGCAGTTCGCCCCCATTGAACCCACCCATAAGGGGAGGAACCGGAGGCGCTTGTGAACGCGTTCACATTCACAAGCTATTATGGCTCATACGAAATCCGTATCGTCAACCGGGGTCCCTTGGAAGCGGACAAAGTCACATCCCGGGGCATAGCAAGGCAAAGGCCCCCGCGAGCGAAATGCTCGCGGGGGCCGGGGCCGGAAGGTGAGGCGGCCCGTCGGAAGACGAGGCAGCCGGTCAGCTTCCCTTGCGGAAGCCCTCCGCCGCCTTCAGGAACAGGTCGTTCGCCTCGCACTCGCCGATCGTCACGCGCACGCCCTCGCCCGCGAACGGCCGGACCGTCACACCGTGCCGCTCGCACTCCGCCGCGAACTCCGTCGTCCGCTCGCCCAGCCGCAGCCAGACGAAGTTCGCCTGGGTGTCCGGAACGGTCCAGCCCTGGGCCACGAGCCCCGCGTGGACCCGCTCGCGCTCGGCCACCAGCGAGCCGACCCGGCCGAGCAGCTCGTCCTCCGCCCGCAGCGAGGCCACCGCCGCGTCCTGCGCCAGCTGGCTCACCCCGAACGGCACCGCCGTCTTGCGCAGCGCCGCCGCCACCGGCTCGTGGGCGACCGCGAAGCCGACCCGCAGCCCCGCCAGGCCGTACGCCTTGGAGAAGGTGCGCAGCACGGCGACGTTCGGCCGGTCGCGGTACAGCTCGATGCCGTCGGGGATGTCGGCGTCCCGCACGAACTCGCGGTACGCCTCGTCGATCACCACGAGGACGTCGGAGGGCACCCGGTCGAGGAAGCGCTCCAGCTCCGCCCGGCGCACCGCGGTGCCCGTGGGGTTGTTGGGGTTGCAGACGAAGATCAGCCGGGTCCGGTCGGTGATCGCCTCGGCCATCGCGTCGAGATCGTGCACATCACCCTCGGTCAGCGGCACCGGCACCGAGGTGGCACCGCTGATCTGCGTGATGATCGGGTACGCCTCGAAGGACCGCCAGGCGAAGATGACCTCGTCGCCGGGGCCCGAGGTCGACTGGAGCAGCGACTGGGCGACGCCGACCGAGCCGGTCCCCGCGGCGAGGTGCGAGACGGGCACGCCGAAGCGGTCGGCCAGCTCCTCCATCAGTCCCGTGCAGGCCAGGTCCGGGTAGCGGTTGAAGTTCGAGGCGGCGGCCAGCGTGCTCTCCATGACCCCCGGCAGCGGCGGGTACGGATTCTCGTTGGAGGACAGCTTGAAGGCCGCGGGACCACCCGTGGCCGCCGGCCTGCCCGGCTTGTAGGTGGGGACGCCGTCCAGCTCGGCGCGCAGCTTCGGGCTGCCCGTACTCGTCCCGCTGGTCTCGCTCACTGTGTGGCCTCCTCGACCGTCCATGCCGCCAATACTCCTCACCTTAAGAGGATTCGCCTCCGGCGCGAATGGGCTGTGCACAACAGGAGGGACACGCTGTGGACACGGCCTCCCGGAGCGGCCCGAGAAAGGGGGCGCGCGCTGGGGTGGCGTGCGCTGGTGGCGAGCGCCGTGGCGCGCATCCCCCGTAGAGGTGAGTTGAGACCTCTTCGAGACGTCGCCCCCACGCCAGGCCGACACGGCTCGATGGCCACAGGTTCCATGTAAAAGCCCTCAACTGCCTTCGATTCATTGCCTATTGAGCTCTTGCGACCATGCAGAAACGTGCCTGTCAACGCCTGCATATGCGACCGCCTCAACGGCCTCCCATCGCCCTACTATCGGCTCGCCATGACAGCAGCAGGGAAGCACCAGGTGAGCCGGGCACAGACCCGGGGAAGCCGGCAGGGCCGGGCGGGCATCCGGGACGTGGCCGCCGCCGCCGGGGTCTCCATCACGACTGTCTCCGACGCGCTCAACGGCAAGGGCCGACTCCCCGACGCCACCCGCCGGCACGTGCGCGAGGTCGCCGACCGGCTGGGCTACCGCCCGTCCGCGGCGGCCCGCACGCTCCGCACCGGGAAGTCGGGACTCATCGGCCTGACCGTGACCACGTACGGGGATGAACCTTTCACCTTCACCGAATTCGCCTACTTCGCGGAGATGGCCAGAGCAGCCACATCGGCAGCGCTCGCCCGGGGCTACGCCCTGGTCATCCTCCCCGCCACCTCCCGCCATGACGTCTGGTCGAACGTCGCCCTCGACGGCACCGTCGTCATCGACCCCTCCGACCACGACCCGGTCGTCACCGAACTGGTCCGCCAGGGCCTGCCCGTCGTCTCCGACGGACGCCCCGCCGGCACCCTTCCGGTCACCGCCTGGGTCGACAACGACCACGAAGCCGCCGTCCTCGACCTGCTCGACCACCTCGCCGCCGCCGGCGCCCGCCGGATCGGTCTCCTCACCGGAACCACCACCGACACCTACACCCGCCTGTCCACCACCGCGTACCTCAACTGGTGCGAGCGGGTGGGCCAGGACCCCGTCTACGAGGCCTATCCGGCGCACGATCCGTGCGCGGGCGCCGTCGCGGCCGACCGGCTGCTCGCCCGCCCCGACCGGCCCGACGCCGTCTACGGCCTCTTCGACCCCAACGGAACCGACCTCCTCGCGGCCGCCCGCCGCTACGGACTGCGTGTCCCCGACGACCTGCTGCTCGTCTGTTGCAGCGAGTCGACCGTCTACGCCACCACCGAACCGCCCATCACGACGCTCTCGCTCAAACCACGCCGGATCGGCACGGCCGTCGTCCAGCTCCTCATCGACGCCATCGAGGGGAACGACACCGACGGCCCGGTCGAGCAGGTGATACCGACCGAACTCATCGTCCGCACCTCCTCGCAGCGCCGTTCGCCCCGTACGACGGTCAGCCCGCCGCGCTCACCCGCGAAGGACTGATCCCCGCCCCGCCGGTTTCGCCGTTCCCGCCCCTGCCCGTGGGCGGGGACGGCGAAACCGGCCACCGAACCGGCCACAACCCTGGACTGGACCTTCTCAATTCGGGCGAAACAACCGGTGAACCCGGAGTGGACCCGGATTCACCACCCCTGGTGCGTCACACAGGAGGACGCTCATTCCTATGATGGGCGCACGACACCGCGGACCTCCCCGACCAGGCCGGTCCGCGATGTGCAGGGCATCGCGACGGTGGTGGAGGGGTCCATGACTCAGGGGGCCGGGCAGGAGCCCGTGGTGCGCACGGCGACATTGCGTGACTTCCGCGTACCGCCGTACGCCCGGGTGCCCGTACAGGGCCATGCCACCGAACCGACGACCGCGGAGCCTCTGCCCGTGCCCCCGCCGGCCGAGCAACCTCCCGCGCCCGCGCCACCGCAGGCCGCGCCGACACCGCCGCCCGCGCCACCGCAGGACGCGCCGGCACCGCCGCCCGCACCGCGGCAGACCGCGCCCGCGCCCACCGCGCCCATGCCCGCCGAGCCGACCCTCCACCTGGGGCACCGTCCCGCGCCCGCGTACCCCGCCGCGGCCGGTTCCTCCATCGTCTCCGTCGCCACCGGCCACCCCGGCAACGCCTTCCCCGAGGACGCGATGCCCGACGGGTACACCCCGACCGAGCGCGACCTCCCGGTCATCAACCGCGGCGACACCGTCCAGGTCCCGGTCGCCTCCGAGCCCGCCACCGCCGCCGAACCCGCCCCGGCGAGCGGCGAGGGCCCCGGCCCGCTCTACGTCGTCGGCGACGTCCACGGCTACCTCGACGAGCTCGTCGCCGCCCTGCGCGCCCAGGGCCTCATCGACGAGAACGGCGGCTGGGCCGCGGGCAACGCCCGCCTCTGGTTCCTCGGCGACTTCACCGACCGCGGCCCCGACGGCATCGGCGTCATCGACCTCGTCATGCGTCTCTCCGCCGAGGCCGCCGCCGCCGGCGGCTACTGCAAGGCGCTGATGGGCAACCACGAGCTGCTGCTCATCGGCGCCAAGCGCTTCGGCGACACGCCGGTGAACTCCGGCGCGGGCACCGCCACCTTCCAGGCCGCCTGGCTGCTCAACGGCGGCCAGAAGCACGACATGGACCGGCTCCAGGACGTCCACCTCCAGTGGATGTCCCGGCTCGACGCCGTGGTGCGCGAGGACGACCACCTCCTGCTGCACTCCGACACCACCGCGTACCTCGAATACGGCGAGACCATCGAGGACGTCAACGACACGGTCCACGAGATCCTCAACCGGAACGACGCGGACGAGGTCTGGGACGTCTTCCGCAAGTTCACCAAGCGCTTCGCCTTCCGCGACGAAGGCGGCCCGCAGGCCGTCCAGGAGCTGCTCTCCGCCTACGGCGGCCACCGGATCGTGCACGGCCACAGCCCGATCCCGTACCTCCTCGGGCAGGTCGGCGGGGAGGACGGCGAGGACGGCGCGGGCCCGGTCGTCGACGGACCCCACGTGTACGCGGACGGTCTGGCGATCGCCATGGACGGCGGAGTGACCATGGCCGGAAAGCTACTGGTCGTCCAACTCCCGCTGGACCGCTGAGGCGTCACCCTGCGCATCCGGAGAAGGCGAATTCGGGAAACACCCTGTCAGCGCGTGGCACCGCCGCAATACCATCGGTCCATCCGTAGCAGGCTCTCCTCCGTTTCTGCCCGACCCACCGTTCCCCACGGCTGACCCGGGCCCACGGAGCATCGGGGGATGCACATGAACGTGGCTCCGCACCTGCTGACCGAGGACCGCGCCGAGTACGAGCGGGTCCTCGACGACGCACTGAGCTCCGCCCACGCACGTCCGGACCTCGCCGGAGCCGGGACCCGGCTCACGCTCGCGCAGCTGCGCGCCCTGACGCTGAACGCGACGGCACTGGTGACCAGCGCGGCGGCGAGCGAGTACGAGCACTTCGTGAAGGTCCGTGAGGAGACCCGCGCTGCCCTCGGGGCCCGGACACCGGTCCCCTCCGACCGTCCCGGCCCCGGCCCCGGCGTCGTCGCGATCTTCACCGTCATGGTGCCCGTCCTCGCGGGGGCGGCCGCCTTCATCTTCCTGCTGGTCGGCGCCGTGCTCCGGACCCTCGCCCCCACCGTGGCGTTCGGTGCGACGCTCCTCACGGCCGGTCTGGTGTTCGGCGCCCTGGCCGCGGCCGGGCTGCTCTGCGCGGCCGTCGGGCTCCTCCTGACCGCCCTGCGCAACCGCCCGGTCGAGGTGAGCACGGAAGCCGCACCGGACGACGAACTGTCCCGCGCCCGGGAGGCCTGGCGCCGCGCCCTCCTCGAACGGGGCATCCTCCCCTTCCTCCGCGACGTCCTCGCCGCCACCGCCCCACCGGCCGCCCCGCCGTCACCGCCCCACCCCTGACACGCCACCGGCCCGCGACTCCCCCCGGGGCCGCGGGCCGGCGCACGCGCCGGGGCGGGTCAGTCCGCCAGCGGCAGGTAGACGCGGTTGCCGCTCGCGGCGAACTCCTTGGACTTCTCCGCCATGCCGGCCTCGATCTCCTGCTGCGTACCGCCGTGCTCACGACGGATGTCCTGCGAGATCTTCATCGAGCAGAACTTCGGACCGCACATCGAGCAGAAGTGCGCGGTCTTCGCGGGCTCCGCCGGCAGCGTCTCGTCGTGGAACTCGCGCGCGGTGTCCGGGTCGAGCGCCAGGTTGAACTGGTCCTCCCAGCGGAACTCGAACCGCGCGTCCGACAGCGCGTCGTCCCACTCCTGCGCGCCCGGGTGGCCCTTGGCGAGGTCCGCCGCGTGGGCCGCGATCTTGTACGTGATGACGCCCGTCTTCACGTCGTCCCGGTTCGGCAGGCCCAGGTGCTCCTTGGGCGTGACGTAGCAGAGCATCGCCGTGCCCCACCAGGCGATCATCGCCGCGCCGATGCCGGAGGTGATGTGGTCGTACGCGGGCGCCACGTCCGTGGTCAGCGGGCCGAGGGTGTAGAACGGCGCCTCCTCGCAGATCTCCTGCTGGAGGTCGATGTTCTCCTTGATCTTGTGCATCGGGACGTGCCCGGGGCCCTCGATCATCGTCTGGACGTTGTGCCGCTTGGCGATCGTGTTGAGCTCGCCGAGCGTGCGCAGCTCCGCGAACTGCGCCTCGTCGTTGGCGTCCGCGATCGAGCCGGGGCGCAGACCGTCGCCGAGCGAGTACGTGACGTCGTACGCCGCCAGGATCTCGCAGAGCTCCTCGAAGTTCGTGTAGAGGAAGTTCTCCTTGTGGTGCGCGAGACACCAGGCGGCCATGATCGAGCCGCCGCGCGAGACGATGCCGGTCTTGCGGCGCGCGGTGAGCGGGACGTACGGCAGGAGCACGCCGGCGTGCACCGTCATGTAGTCCACGCCCTGCTCGGCCTGTTCGATGACCGTGTCCTTGTAGATCTCCCAGGTCAGGTCCTCGGCCCTGCCGTCGACCTTCTCCAGGGCCTGGTAGAGCGGCACGGTGCCGATGGGCACGGGGGAGTTGCGCAGCACCCATTCGCGGGTGGTGTGGATGTTGCGGCCGGTGGACAGGTCCATGACCGTGTCGGCGCCCCACTTGGTCGCCCAGGTCATCTTCTCCACCTCCTCCTCGATGGAGGAGGTGACCGCGGAGTTGCCGATGTTGGCGTTGACCTTCACCAGGAACCGCTTGCCGATGATCATCGGCTCGATCTCCGGGTGGTTGACGTTCGCCGGGAGCACCGCGCGGCCCGCGGCGATCTCCTCCCGTACGACCTCGGGGGAGACGTTCTCGCGGATCGCGACGTACTCCATCTCCGGGGTGATCTCGCCCCGGCGGGCGTACGCGAGCTGGGTCACCGCCTGCCCGTCGCGGCCCTTGCGCGGCAGGCGCGGGCGGCCGGGGAAGACGGCGTCGAGGTTCTTGAGCCCGCCACCGCGCGGCGAGGTGTGCTTGATGCCGTCGTCCTCGGGGCGGGCCGGGCGGCCCGCGTACTCCTCGGTGTCGCCGCGCGTGATGATCCAGTTCTCGCGCAGCGGCGGAAGCCCGCGTCGCACGTCGGTGTCGACGGTGGGGTCGGTGTACGGGCCGGACGTGTCGTACAGCGTGACGTCCCTGCCGTTGGTGAGGTGTACCTGACGGACAGGCACCTTGAGGTCGGGGCGCGAGCCCTGGACGTACCCCTTGTGCCAGCCCGGCGTGCGCTCGCCGTCGACGGAGGTGCCGTCCTGGTCGGAGGCAGGCGTGCGTGCGTCCTGAATGGTCATGAGACCGATCTCCCTACGCCGGCATTACCCGGTAACAGGTTCGGCGGTCGGCGCAGCCTCCTCCCGTACGTGCGTACGGTGATCAGCGCCCTCTCAGCCCGGTGCTCCGAGCTCCCGCGTGTGCAAAGGTGCCACCACGCTAGCGTCATCCCTGGCGTGCTGAACAGTGGGCCCCCGCCGTTCTTGCGATGATCGGTCGGTGACTTCCCCCCAGCAGACCCCCGAGCCGCACGGCCACGACCACGGTCCCGGCCCCTCCCACGGGCCGGGCCAGGGGCACGGCCACAGCCACAGCCACGGCCCCGCCGCCCCGGTGTCCCGGCATCTGCGCAAGGTCATCGCCGCGGTCCTGATCCCCTTCGCCACGGCCGTCCTGGTCGGACTCGCGGTGCTGTGGCCCGGCGGTGCCCCGGCCCACGAGCGCACCGGCGTCGGCTTCGACCGGCAGACCGAGCAGGGCAAGGTGGTGGCCGTCGAGCAGATCGACTGCAAGGACGTGAACGCCGCGCAGGTCCCGCCGACCGGGGACACCTCCACCCCGGAGGGGCGCGAGGCGGTCGAGGCCCAGCAGGGACAGTGCGAGAAGGCGACCATCGAGGTGACCAGCGGCCCGGAGAAGGGCCGTACGTTCACCGAGATCGTGCAGCCGGACGCGCCGCGCCAACTCGACCAGGGACAGGGCGTGGTGGTGGCGTACGCCCCCGACGCCCCGCGTGACCTCCAGTATTCGGTGACCGACGTGAACCGCAAGGTCCCGCTGGCGGTCCTCGCCGGGATCTTCGCCCTCGTCGTCGTGCTCGTCGGCAGGATGCGGGGCGTGATGGCGCTCATCGCCCTCGCCGCGAGCTTCCTGGTGCTCACGTTCTTCATCCTGCCGGCGATCCTGGAGGGGTCGAATCCGCTGGTGGTGGCGGTGGTCGGATCGAGCGCGATCATGCTGATCGCGCTCTACATGTGCCACGGCCTCTCGGCCCGCACCTCGGTCGCGGTGCTCGGCACGCTGATCTCGCTGCTGCTGATCGGTCTGCTCGGTTCCGTCTTCATCGACTGGGCATCACTCAGCGGCAATACCGACGACAACACCGGTCTGATCCACGGCCTGTATCCGAGCATCGACATGTCCGGCCTGCTCCTGGCCGGGATCATCATCGGTTCGCTCGGCGTGCTCGACGACGTGACGGTCACCCAGACCTCGGCGGTCTGGGAGCTGCACCAGGCCGATCCGGGCATGGGTCCGCGCGCGCTGTACCGGGCCGCCATCCGCATCGGGCGCGACCACATCGCCTCGGTCGTGAACACCCTGGTGCTCGCCTACGCGGGTGCCGCCCTGCCGCTGCTGCTGCTCTTCTCGATCGCGCAGAGCAGCATGGGGACGGTGGCCAACAGCGAGCTGGTCGCCGAGGAGATCGTGCGGACCCTGGTGGGGTCGATCGGACTTGTCGCCTCCGTGCCGGTGACCACGGCGCTCGCGGCGCTGGTGGTCTCCGCCGACCGGACGGAGGGCGACGGGCGGCCGGGCACGGGCAGCCGGAAGCCCACGGCGGCACGGGGCGGGCGACGCCGTCGCGCGAAGTAGTGCGGCGTACGAGGGGGCGGGCGTCGGCTCAGGCGGCCGGCCCCGCGCTCTCCTCCGCCAGGATTCGGCCGAGAGCGGCTTCCAGGTTGTCCTCGAAGTCGCCGAGTGTCCGTTCCTGACCGAGCGGGACCAGTTTGTCCGTACGGTCGAGGAAGGCGACCAGCGGTGGCGCGCTCGCCCGGAACAGGGCGCGATCGCCGCCGACCTGGAGCCGGATCGAGACGTCGGAGAGGCCCTCGGGTTCCGTCGGGGCGATGTGCACGTCGCCGTCCCCGCTCGGCCGGTTGATCCCGTCGAGCAGCAGCTCCCTGCCGAAGGCCCAGGTCACCGGAGCGTCCCCGGGAAGGTGGAAGGTCATCCGCACCGCGTAGGGATCCCGGGTCTCATACCGCAGTTCGACCGGGATCCTGAAGGAGAGCTCCTCGGAGACGAGGAAGCTCATCAGGACTTCGGCCTGAACGGACTCTCGCATCGTGTACCCCGCAGTAGATGAAGCAGTTGTGTAAAAAACGGCTGCTGAAAGCTGTGACCGAAACGGCCAGGAATGATCCCCCGTGGCCCTCTTGACGCAATCGTGCTGTACGCGCTAGCAGATCACAAGGAGTGATTTTTCAGATACTGATAGAGAAAGCGAGCGAACTGAAGAGCCTTCCGATCTCCGTACGTAGCCGCTCGACTGCTGGGAGCAACCGTTCTTCCTGGTGAAGGGGGAGGGAAATGGCCATGGCGGCCGCCGCGGAGCCCGCGGTGATGGGGATCGCGGCACAGATCGTGCCGAGCGCATATTCCTGACGCTCCACCAGGGGCTCCATTCGCCCCAAACCGCCCAAACGCTCCAAAAGCACGTGGCGATTACGCACCGTGTACGGAGTGATGGTTTCCACCGGATGGCGGTCAAGGTGGTCTTGACGAGATCTCAGATCGAGTTGACTCAGCAGACACTGCCCGATCGCATGGGCGTGCGCGGTCTCGCGGAAGTCGGCCCATTCCTCCACCGCGGGCGCGGAAGGGGTGTCGGCGACGGCGACGAGCTCGATCTCCCCCTCGCGGTAGAGGGCGAAGTAGACCGGCACACCGATCTCGTCCCGCCAGCGGGCAAGGGAGTCCTCGATCTTGATGCGACGATTCTGCACAGCTCCGCCGCCGGCCAGTCGGACGGCGGCGTCACCCAGCACGAACACGCCCTTCTCGCGGCGCAGATAGCCCTCGTGCGTCAGGGTGCGGAGCAGGTGGTACGTGGTGGGCAGCGGGAGGCCCGTCTCACGCGCGAGCTGTTTGGCCGGTGCGCCGCCCTCATGGGAGGACACGGCCTCCAGAAGTCTCAGCGCCCGCTGTACCGAGCCGATCAGGGTAGGCGCAGCCGTCTGCGTAGCCGTGGCCAAAGGTCACCCCCAGGCGTGACGACGGATGCACTGCACCCGCCCGCGGGGGCCGCCCCCGCGCGCCCGCCGGGCCTGGGAAACCGCTGGTCAGTATGGAGGTCTACGCCTGTAGTCCCCAACGCGGCGGAGAGATTCCACTCTAGTGGCAGCCCCTGGGCCCACGCCCTGATTCGACCAGCGCGTTCCCCCGGCCGGGCTAATGCCCTCCGTCGGTCTCATGCCGATGAGTAGCTCGTGCTACCAGTCCTCGCGCGAACGGTCGGAGGAGGTGAACTTCCGTACGACGTAGATCAGTCCGGCGACCAGCGCCACGAAGAGCAGCACCTTGAAGAGCAGCCCGACCACGAAGGCCAGCACGCTGGTGATCAGCCCGCCGAAGACGAGCAGGGCGAGCACCGGTATGGCGACCCACTTCACCCACCAGGGCATCCCCGTGAGCATCTCCTGTACGGCCATCGTCCTACCTCGCTCTCCGAGTCCCGTTCCGCGCACTCCGCGCCGAACACCTTCAAGGCTAGGGGCCGGAAGGGGCCCACGGGGACGCCGTGGCCCCCGCTCTCCCCTGATCCGACCCCTAGGGGTGCCCTGCCCGTCAGGGACTCAGCTCTCCGGCGGGGAGAAGACCACCATCACCCGCAGGTCCTCGCTGATGTGGTGGAACTTGTGCTCCACCCCGGCCGGCACGTAGACCACGCTGCCGCGCGCCACCTGGGTCGTCTCCGTCCCGACCGTGATCGCCGCCCGGCCGCTCACCACGAAGTACACCTCGTCCTGGCGGTGCGGCTGCTGCGGGTCGAGCTCCCCCGCGTCCAGCGCGTACAGGCCCACCGACATGTTCCGCTCCCGCAGGAACTGGAGGTACGCGCCCTTGTTCGCGGCACGCTCCGCCTCCAGTTCGTCCAGTCGGAATGCCTTCATCGCCGTCCGCCCCTGCCTCGGCCCGATCATGTCTGCCACGATCAGACACATGATGAATTTCGTAGTCAAGACGCTCGCCAACGCGGGCGCCCTGGGAGTCGCCATCTGGCTGCTCCAGGACATCACCCTGACCGGTGAGAGCACCGGCAAGAAGGCCCTGACCCTCATTCTCGTCGCCCTGGTCTTCGGGCTCGTGAACTTCTTGGTCAAGCCGGTCGTCAAGCTGCTGACGCTGCCCCTCTTCATACTGACGCTCGGCCTGATCACCCTCGTGGTCAACGCCCTGATGCTGCTCCTGACCTCCTGGCTGGCCGAGCAGTTCGACCTCAGCTTCCACGTGGAGGGCTTCTGGACCGCCGTCCTCGGCGGTCTGATCATCTCCGTCGTCTCGTGGGCGCTGAACGTCGTGCTTCCCGACGGCGACTGAGTGGGGACCATGGCCTACCGCGTCTGCTTCGTCTGCACCGGCAACATCTGCCGCTCGCCGATGGCCGAGCACGTCTTCCGCAGACAGGTGGAGGAGGCCGGCCTCGGCGCGGCTGTGGAGATCGACAGCGCCGGCACCGGCGGCTGGCACGAGGGCGACGGCGCCGACCCGCGCACGGTCGCCGTTCTCGACGAGAACGGCTACACCTCCGCGCACACCGCCCGCCGGTTCCAGGCCTCCTGGTTCCCCGCCCTGGACCTGGTGATCGCGCTGGACGAAGGACATCTGCGGGAGCTGCGAGGGCTGGCCCGCACGCCCGAGGAGGCGGCGCGGATACGACTGCTGCGCTCCTACGACCCGTCCGCCCGGGGCGGACTCGACGTCCCCGACCCGTACTACGGGGGACGCGAGGGTTTCGAGGAGTGCCTGGAGATGGTGGAGGCCGCGAGCGCGGGACTGCTCGCGGCCGTACGCCGAGAGATCGAGGAACGGACACCGTGACGGACAAGGAATACGGCGACGGCACGCGCGCCGTGCGGGCCGGGCTGCCCGACCCCGTGAAGTACGAGCCGACCCTGCCGGGGCCGGTCTTCGCCGCGCACTTCCACCTGCCGGGCGAGCCGACGGGCCCGTACACCTACGGCCGCGACGAGAACCCGACCTGGACCCACCTGGAGCGGGCCATCGGCGAGCTGGAGGCGCCGGGGGAGCAGGACGTCGAGACGCTGGTCTTCGCCTCGGGCATGGCCGCGATCTCCGCCGTCCTCCTCTCCCAGCTGAGGGCGGGCGACGCGGTGGTGCTGCCCACCGACGGCTACCAGGCGCTGCCCCTGCTGCACGAGCAGCTGAGGGCGTACGGCATCGAGGTCCGCACCGCGCCGACCGGCGGCGACGGGCAGCTCGCCGTGCTCGAAGGAGCCCGGCTCCTGTGGATCGAGACCCCGTCCAATCCCGGGCTCGACGTCTGCGACATCCGGCGCCTGGTGAGCGCGGCGCATGCCGTGGGGGCGCTCGTCGCCGTCGACAACACCCTCGCGACCCCGCTCGGCCAGCGTCCCCTCGAACTGGGCGCGGACTTCTCCGTCGCCAGTGACACCAAGGGCATGACCGGGCACGGCGACATCCTGCTCGGCCACGTCAGCTGCCGTGATCCTCGGCGGGCGGCGGAGGTGCGGCGCTGGCGCAAGGTCGTCGGGGCCATCCCCGGTCCCATGGAGGCCTGGCTCGCCCACCGTTCGCTCGCCACGCTCCAGCTGCGGATCGACCGCCAGTGCTCCACCGCCCTCATGCTCGCGCGGACGCTCGCCGAGCGCGCGGACGTGACCGGGCTGCGTTATCCGGGGCTTCCCACCGATCCCTCGCACGCGGTGGCCGTCGAGCAGATGCGGCGCTTCGGGCCCGTGGTCTCCTTCGAGCTCGCGGACCGGAAGCGGGCCGAGCGGTTCCTGGAGGAACTGCGGATCGTGGACGACGCCACCAGCTTCGGCGGGGTGCGCTCCACGGCGGAGCGGCGCGGGCGCTGGGGCGGGGACGCGGTCGCCGAGGGCTTCATCCGCTTCTCGGTCGGCGCCGAGGACCCCGAAGACCTGATCGCCGATGTGCTGCGGGCCCTCGACGCGGCCGGAACCGCCGGCTGAGACCGGCCGCTCATACATGGAACGAGGTGCTCCGAGCCTCCCCCCTCGTGGCTCGGAGCCCCCTCGTTCCACGCGCGGAGACCGCCTGCACAAGGCTAGTTGACTGAGCGTCAGTGTCCAATCACGGTAGCGACAGAGACCTATCGACTTATTTATAGTTGGACGGTCCTGAGGCGCGGTCGGTCGACCGCCCGGGTCGAACGGACTTGCGGCCAGGAGGAGGCGGACATGGACCTGGCCCTGCTGCGCACGTTCGTGGCGGTGCACCGGGCCGGATCCTTCACCCGCGCCGCCGCGCTCCTCGGCCTCTCCCAGCCTGCCGTCACCAGCCAGATCCGCACCCTCGAACGACAGCTCGGGCGGCCGCTCTTCCTCCGGAAGGCCCGCGGCGTCACACCGACGACCATCGGCGACGAGCTCGCGCACCGGGCCGCTCCGCATCTGGACGCGCTCGTCGAGATCGCCGAGACCGGTCTCGCCGAGGAGAGCGGCATCCGCACCCTCCATGTCGCGGGCCCCCCGGAGTTCACGGCGCTCCGCGTCCTGCCCGCCCTCACCCCCCTCGTCGGCCAGGGCCTCGCCGTACGGGCGTCGTTCCTCGGCAACACGGAGGAGGTCCTCGACGGACTCGCCGCGGGCCATCACGATCTGGCCATCGCCACCGCCCGCCCCCGAGGCGGTCTGCTGGTCTCCACCCCGCTCTGCGACGAGGAGTACGTCCTGGTCGCGGCGCCCCGCTGGGCGGCCCGGCTCTCCCCCGAGGTGCTCCCGCACAAGGGCGCGGTGGCCCTCGAACAGCTTCCCGTGGTCGAGGTGCACGAGTCGCTGCCGTTCGTCGCCCGCTACTGGGCGAGCGTCTTCGAGACCGACCCGGCGGTCGCCGCCACCGTGATCGCCCCCGATCTGCGCGCCGTACGGGATTCCGCCGCCTCCGGCGCCGGGCTCGCCGTCCTGCCCCGCTACCTCTGCGAGGAGGCCCTGGAGCAGGGCCTCCTCGTGGCGCTGCTCGATCCTCCGGTCCCTCCGCTGCGGACCTACTTCCTCGTCGTGCGGACGGGGACGCTCGCGCTGTCTCCGATCGCGCGGGCTCACGAGGAACTGCTGCGGGCCGCTGGGGACTGGTGAGTTTCAGGACACCCAGGACGGGCCATTTTCTACCCATGAACGAACGGCCCGTGATCAAACGCACCGCACGCGCCATCCTGCTCGACGGGGACGACCTCATCCTCATCAAGCGCACCAAGCCGGGGATGGATCCCTACTGGCTCACGCCGGGTGGCGGCGTGGAACCCTCCGACACCACCGTCGTCGAAGCCCTGCACCGCGAGGTGCACGAGGAGCTCGGCGCCAAGATCACCGACGTGGTGCCCTGCTTCGTCGACACCGTCGAGCACATCGTCGACGGCGGTGTCTCAGGAGTGAAGGTCCAGCACTTCTTCGTCTGCCGGCTCGACTCCATGGACCCCTCGCTGCGCCACGGCCCCGAGATCGAGGAACCCGACGGCGAGTACGAGATCGTCCGGGTGCCCTTCAGCCGCGTCGGCATCGCCGCCGTGCACCTCGTCCCGCTCTCCCTGCGCCACTACCTCGACGGCAACATCGAGGGCGTCCGCGCGATGCACGCCCCCGACCTCGGCTGATCGGAGGCCACCACCGGCGCGAGCTCCGCGAGGAAGTCGTGACGGATGCGCTCCACGGGGACTCCCGCGCCCCGGAGCGCGTCCACCCCTCGACGGACCATGCCGAGCGGACCCGAGAGATAGGCGTCGCGTTCGCTCCAGGGACCGTAACGGCAGACGGCCTCCGGGAGCCGTCCCTGCTCCTCGGTGACCGGATGGACGGAGAGCCAGGGAAAGGTCCTCTGGAGCCGCAGCATCGTGTCGATGTCGTAGAGGTCGTGGCCGCTGCGCGCCCCGTAGAAGACGTCGACCGGCCGCCGGTCCCCGTGCTCGGCCACGTCCTCGACCAGGGCCTTGATCGGCGCTATCCCGGTACCGCCGCCCACACAGAGCAGACCGGTGTCCGTGGCGTGGTCGACCGTCATGGATCCGGCCGGCGGACCCAGGCGCAGCACGTCCCCGGGACGTGCCCGGTGGACCAGCGCGTTGGACACCCAGCCGGCCGGGACCGCCTTGACGTGCAGGGACAGAAGCCCGTCGGACCGTGGCGCCGACGCGAAGGAGTAGTGGCGCCAGATCCGCGGCCACCACGGGGTCTCCAACGTCGTGTACTGCCCCGCGAGGAACGGATACGGCTGGTCGGGCCGGAGCGTGACGACGGCGATGTCCGGCGTCCGCAGATCGTGGGAGACCACCTCGGCCTGCCACCAGGCGGGCGCCGACCGCTCGCCCTCCGCCGCCGCGTCGATCATGATCTGGGAGATCGTCGTGTACGTACGGACCCAGGCCGCCTCGGTCTCCTCGTCCCAGCTCGTCGTGGCGTACCGGACGAGCGCCCCGATGAGCGCCTCGCCGACGGCGGGGTAGTGGGCGGAGTGGGTGCCGTACTTCCGGTGGCCCCTGCCGAGGTTCTCCAGGTACGCGGTGAGCACCGGGGTGTCGTCCAGGTGCTCCGCAGCGGTGAGGATCGCCTTCAGAAGCCGGTCCCGCTGGGTGTCCATGGCCACGGGGAACATCTCTCGCAGCTGGGGGTTCCTGAGGAAGAGCAGTGCGTAGAAGTACGAGGTCACCCGGTCGGCGATCGGGGCGATCTCCGCCAGGGTGCGGCGTACCAGAACCGCGTCGGCGGAGGCTTCTCCGGGTATCCGGGGCTCGTTCCCTTCCGCCGCCGGCGTCTCCTCGTCCTCCGCCGTCCGGGCTTCGCACGCGCCCGTCGCCCTGGGCTCGGGAGCGTCCCCGTCCTCCGCTGCCTTCGTGGTGGTCGGAGCATCCATCATGTGCCTCGCCCTCGCGCTGGCCGGCTTCCGTGGTCGCAGCATGGCCCTTCCGTCCGGAGCCTCGGGCGGAAAGCGGCGTTCTCGGGCCAAAGGGCGGGCTTTCTGGCTAAGCTGCGTTGTTCTGGACCAGGGCGTAGGCCTCACGCAGATCTCCGCCGGTGTAGCTGTGGCGGGAGAGCCCGGCGAGATGGTGGTCCGCGTTCACGGCCACGGTGTCCGGCACGATCGCGAAGAGTTCCGCGTCCGACATCGAGTCTCCGTAGGCGACGCAGTCGGCCGGGTCCACCCCGAACTCCGCACAGAGTCGTCCCGCGATCCGCACCTTCGCCCTGGCGTCGAGAATGCTGGGCCGATGGATCGGTTCCGTGAAGGGGACGGCCGGCCACCGCGAGCCGTGCGCCGCGTCGGCGCCCCAGTCGAGAAGCCGCTCGACGAAGAAGTCGGGGGAGAGGGAGATGACCGCACAGCGGTCGCCCCGGTCCCGGATGTCGGCCCAGACCTCACGGATGCCCGCCAGCCAGGGCGCTCCGTCGAAGGCGGCCGTGACCTGGTCCACGGTGAGCTCGGCCCACAGTTCGCGGGCCCGGACGGCGAACTCGTCCGGGGTGAGCCCCCGAAGGAAGCCTTCTTCCAAGGCGGCGATCTCGTCGAGGACCCCCAGTTGCCGGGAGATCTCCACCGCAGCGGCCGACCCCCGGATCAGGGTGCCGTCGAGGTCGAAGAGGTGCAGTCGCTGTCTACGGGGTTTCACGTGAAACATCGTCCTCATGCCACGGGGTGGAATCAACGCCCCCCAGGCATCGACCGGATCCTGTAAAGCGCTGGACGGAAGATCACCCCGTCGGACAGCCTGAGAGCATGCCGATTCCCCCCTCTCCCCTCGTACGGCTGCCCATCCGGCGCCTCACCTCGGCCGATCTCCTCGCCTGCGCCGACCTCTCCGAGAACCGGGGCTGGCAGCGCGAGGAACACAAATGGGGGTTCCTGCTCACCGCCGGCACCGGCTACGGCATCGACGCCCCCTCCGGAGCCGGACTGGCCGCCTGCTCCGTGGTCACCTCGTACGGCCCGGGACTCGCCGCGATCGGCATGGTGCTCGTCGCCGAGCGGTACGCCCGCCAAGGGGTGGGACGCCGGCTCATGGAGCACGTCGTCACGGAAGCCGGGGACACACCGCTCACGCTCTACGCCACGGCGAACGGCCAGCCTCTGTACGAGCAGCTGGGCTTCACGCAGACGAGCCGGGCGGAGATGGTGCTCGGACGGTTCACCTTCAGCACACCCGCCCCGGCGGTTCCGGTGCGCCCGGCGACAGCGGAGGACCTCCAGGCGATCCTGCGCCTGGACCACGAGGTCTTCGGCCTCGACCGCACCCACATGATCACCCGGCTCCCCGCGTTCGCGGACCATCTCCGAGTCGCGGAGGAGGACGGAGAGATCACGGGCTTCGCGGCGGCCTGGCCCAATATGGACACCCATGTCGTCGGACCGCTGATCGCCCGGGACCCGGCCACGGCCCAGGCCCTGATCGCCTCCCTGGCAGCTGCCACCGACCGCCCGCTGCGCACGGACATCGACGTACGTCACACATCCCTGCTGAGCTGGGCGAAGGAGAACGGCATCGACACCATCGCCACCACCTCCGTGATGGTCCGCTCCCTCCCCGACCTTCCCGGCGACTGGCGCCGCCGCTTCGCTCCCCTGACCGTCGCGGCCGGATAGCCCTCCGGAGCTCGGGAAAATTACTTGCACACGCGCATTATTGCGCCGCATCGACTACCCTGGTCGAGAGCCGCTCCTGTGCCGAGGCGAGACCGAGGAGAGACCATGACCGCGACGGACCCCGCACTCACCGCACTCTCCCAGCGCTGGTGCGCCCTCTCCCTGCTGCACGGCAGGATCGAGTCCCACCTCGAGCGCGCCCTGGAAGCCCGGCACGGTCTGAGCGTGCGGGAGTACTCACTGCTCGACGTCCTCAGCCGCCAGCACAGCGGCCCGGGCGGACACCTCCAGATGAAGCAGGTCGCCGACGCGGTCGTGCTCAGCCAGAGCGCCACCACCCGGCTCGTCACCCGGCTGGAAGACCGCGGCCTGCTCACCCGGTACCTCTGTGCCACCGACCGGCGCGGCATCTACACCGATGTCACCGAAGCCGGCCAGAAGCTCCTGGAAGAAGCCCGCCCCACCAATGACGGCGCACTGCGCGAGGCCCTCGACGAGGCCGCGAAGAACCCGGAACTGGCCCCGCTCGTCCGGGTCGTCGAGGGCGTGGGCGTTCCCGTGTGACGGGAAGCCGGCGGACGCGGGCGCGGGCCGACGGCACGGCTCACGCACGAGCGGTGCCGTCGGCGGACCGGCGTACGCTGCGGGCATGAGCGATCTTGAGATACGCCCCGCCACCGCGGAGGACCTCGAAGCCATCGTCGCGATGCTCGCCGACGACCCCCTGGGCGCGCAGCGCGAGTCCCCGGACGACCTCGCCCCGTACCTCATCGCCTTCGAGCGCCTGGCGCACGACCCCCACCAGCACCTCGTCGTGGCCGTCCGCGCGGACAAGGTCGTCGGCACCCTCCAGCTGACGGTCGTCCCGGGGCTCTCCCGCCGGGGCGCCACCCGCTCGATCATCGAGGGCGTCCGCATCCACGCCGACGAGCGCGGCAGCGGCCTGGGGACACAACTCATCGAGTGGGCCGTCGAGGAGTCCGGACGCCAGGACTGCGTGCTCGTCCAGCTGACCTCCGACGCCACCCGCACCGACGCCCACCGCTTCTACGAGCGACTCGGCTTCGAGGCCTCCCACGTGGGCTTCAAGAAGAACCTCTGACCCGGGGGACGTGACGGCGGCGCGTCGGGACGCGGACCCCGGCGCGCCGTTTCACGTGAAACACCCAGAACGGCTCAGAGGCCGCGCCACCCGCCCTCGTCCACCCCGCCCGGTACGGCATCCGCAGGAGCGTACGGCTCCCTGGTGAAGACGAACGAGCCCAGGTCGAGATGGCTCACACTGCCGTCGGCGCGCCGGACCGCCCGGAGGGTCTCCCCCTCGTAATAGCCGTTCAGGCCGACCCAGCCACCCTCGGGCAGGGCCCGGAAACGGGCCCGTCGCCCGGCTCCCCTCAAGGGTTCGAGCACCACTCCCCGCTCGGGGCCGAGCCGCAGCCCGTAGGCGTACGTGCCCCAGTACCAGGGCCCGGTCAGGGCGAGGAGTTCCTCGTCGACCTCCGCCTCGGGAAGCGGGCGCCACGGCTCCGGGAACCTCGGCTCCGCCTCCGCCACGATCCGCACCAGATCGGCGGCCACGACCGCCGTCAGCGGCCCCGAGGTGGCATTGGCGAGGGCGATCGCCGCCAGCCCGTCCTCCACGCTCACCCAGAGGGCGGCCACGAAGCCGGGAAGCGATCCGGTGTGGCCGATCAGGGTCCGGCCGTCCTTGCGCAGCAGCTGGAGACCGAGCCCGTAGCCGCCCTCCCACTCCCCCTCACCGGTCGGGGAGGCCGGAGCCCGCATCTCCTCCACGGAGGCCGTGGCGAGCACCCGCTCGTCCCCCGCCGCGAGGAACGCGGCGAACCGGGCGAGATCCGCCGCCGTCGACCAGAGCTGCCCCGCCGGCGCCATCAGCCCCAGGGACTCGGAAGGCTCCGGCAGCATCACATCGGCCCAGGGATGCACCGCCCAGCCACCCGCGTGCGGAGCGACCGGATCGACGGTCGTACGGTCCATCCCCAGCGGTTCCAGGATCTCGCGCCGCAACGCCTCCTCCCAGGAGACCCCCCGCACGGCCTCGATCAGCGAACCGAGCAGCGTGTAGCCGGGGTTGGAGTAGTGATGGCGGCGCCCCGGCGTCCGGAGGAAGGGCTGCTCCCCTAGGACGTCGGACAGCTCAGGCCGCAGCGCGGCGGACGAACGCTCCCACCACTGCCCGGGGGTCTCCGCCGCGAGACCGGCGCTGTGCCCCAGGAGTTGAGCGATCGTCACCTCACCGGCAACCGTGCTCTTGAGGTGTCGCTCCAGGGGATCGTCGAGACCGAGGAGCCCCTCGTCCCGCAGTCGCATCACCAGCACGGCGGTGAACACCTTGGTGAGGGAACCGATCCTGAACTGCGTGTCGGCGTCCGGCGCGTGCCCGTCCACGCAACTGCGCGAACCGCTCCACACCAAGGCCCCGTCGCGCACCACGGCCCCCACGAAGGAAGGCGCCCGCCCCTCCGACTGGGCGACCGCGACGCGATGCAGCAGAGCCCGCTCGGTACCGGGCAACAGAGTTTCGAAAGATGTCGTCATGAAGGCCATCCAACGCGATCTCCCCCTGTGAAGCTCCCCTGTTCACGTGCGGCAGACCCGACGACCGGGCGCGCCGCCTGTAGGTTCTCGGTCTCAGCCCCATGCGACGAGACTGCGACCTGGGTGTACTTCCGGTGTCTCACACCGTGGCATCCGTTGGCGGTCTCGGCTTCGTGTCATTTCCCCGCCGCGGCCCGGCGGCTCCAACCGTTGGGCTGGTTCTCAGCAGCGGCATCCTCTCCGCCACGGGCCTCGTCGCGGCGTGCCCAGCTCTGCTGGGTGGAGGACATCCGGTGGTCGGGCTGCGTCCTTCGGCCGATGGTGGTTGTGTGGCGCATCGACCTACCTCCCCTACCGTCAGAGCCCGTCGGCTGTACGCGCACCGGCGACGTCCGCCGGCCAGCGCATCGCCGGGGGCGGCACGAAGGGCACGTGGCCTCGGCGAGGTCCTGGTGCCCTGGGCGACCGCCTTGTCGGCCCTCGCGGCCGCGATCGGCCTGTTCTTCAGCGCCACGGTGGAGTCGTCGAGCGTGGACGCGACGCGCAGGCAGTTGGACCAGGACGAGCGGCAGCGGGCCGGACGGGTCGGCTACTGGGCCGAGCCGGCCGGCGAGCTCTCCGAGACGATCATCCTCGTGAACCGCTCGCTGGATCCGGTGACCAACGTCGAGCTGTGGTGGCATGCACCGGACGCGAACAGCGAAGGGGTGAGACCCCCCGACCAGCGAGTCTCATGACGGCTGCGTACATGCCATCCATACGCAGCCGGCGCTGAGATTATGAAGCTGGATTCGAGACCCTACAGCGCCCCGGGTCACGTCTGGGCCATGTCCACGAAGCGGGAGTAGTGACCCTGGAAGGCCACCGTGATGGTGGCCGTCGGACCGTTACGGTGCTTGCCCACGATGATGTCCGCCTCGCCCGCTCGGGGGGACTCCTTCTCGTAGGCGTCCTCGCGGTGGAGCAGGATCACCATGTCGGCGTCCTGCTCGATCGAGCCGGATTCACGCAGGTCGGAGACCATCGGCTTCTTGTCGGTGCGCTGCTCGGGGCCACGGTTCAGCTGGGAGAGCGCGATCACGGGCAGCTCCAGCTCCTTGGCGAGGAGCTTCAGGTTTCGCGACATGTCGGAGACCTCCTGCTGGCGGCTCTCCTGCCGCTTCGAGCCGCCCGACTGCATGAGCTGCAGGTAGTCGATGATGACGAGCTTGAGGCCGTTGCGCTGCTTCAGCCGGCGGCACTTCGCCCGGATCTCCATCATCGAGAGGTTCGGGGAGTCGTCGATGTAGAGCGGGGCCTGTGAGACGTCCGGCATCCGGCGGGCGAGGCGGGTCCAGTCCTCGTCGGTCATCGTGCCGGAGCGCATGTGGTGCAGCGCGACCCGTGCCTCGGCCGAGAGCAGACGCATCGCGATCTCGTTGCGGCCCATTTCGAGCGAGAAGATGACGCTGGGCAGGTTGTGCTTGATGGACGCCGCCCGGGCGAAGTCCAGGGCGAGGGTCGACTTACCCATGGCGGGACGGGCCGCGATGATGATCATCTGCCCGGGGTGCAGTCCGTTGGTGAGCGAGTCGAGGTCGGTGAAGCCGGTGGGCACACCGGTCATCTCGCCGCTGCGGGAGCCGATCGCCTCGATCTCGTCGAGCGCCCCCTCCATGATGTCGCCGAGCGGCAGGTAGTCCTCGGTGGTGCGCTGCTCGGTGACCGCGTAGATCTCGGCCTGGGCCGAGTTCACGATCTCGTCGACGTCTCCGTCGGCCGCGTAACCCATCTGCGTGATCTTGGTGCCGGCCTCCACGAGGCGGCGCAGCACGGCCCGCTCGTGGACGATCTCCGCGTAGTACGAGGCGTTGGCCGCGGTCGGTACGGACTGGACCAGGGTGTGGAGGTAGGAGGCGCCGCCGACCCGGGAGATCTCGCCGCGCTTGACGAGCTCGGCACCGACCGTGATCGGGTCGGCCGGCTCGCCCTTGGCGTAGAGGTCGAGAATCGCGGCGTAGACGGTCTCGTGGGCGGGCTTGTAGAAGTCGTTGCCCTTGATGATCTCCACGACGTCCGCGATGGCGTCCTTGGAGAGCAGCATGCCGCCGAGGACGGACTGCTCGGCGTCGAGGTCCTGCGGGGGTACGCGCTCGAAGCCGGAGAGCCCGCCGTCCCAGGGTCCGTCGCCGCCCCGCTCGTGCTGGTCGTCACGCCCTCTGCCGCGGCCGCGCCCTTCGCCGCGGGTACGGGTGGGCAGCCGGTCGCTCGGTCCGCTGTCGGCCCAGGGGTCGTCCAAGGGCTCGGTAACGCTCACCAAGCCACCTCCTCCCGTCCGCTCCGCGGACCTCGCCGTGCCACTCTTTCCTACGCCACGGCCTTCGACAAAGAGTGGCTTCGCGACCGGTTCTGGCGCGTCGGGCGCCGGTCCACGGTAGGCCCGCGAGAGGCCTCAGCCAATCTGGTTATCCACAGGCCCTGTGGGTGAAGGGCCAGATGCTGTGGAGAACTCGCCGGAACCTGTGCACGGAGCGGGGGACAGCCATGTGGACAAACTCATAGGAGCCTCAGCATCACCTGCCTGACCAGGCATTTCTCCATCCACGGGCTGTGGGGGAGAAAAACTTTTCCCCCCAGGCCAAGATCAGAACAAACGACCCACACCCGAAGCCCCTTACCCGAACCCAGTAAGGGCTACTAGGCCATTGCATCTCTTACCTGTGGAAGATTAGATTGATCCCATGACCCAGGCCCCCGCGACCTCCCGAGCCATCCGCCGCCGGCACGACCGCGAGATCGTCTCCCTCGCCCTGCCGGCCTTCGGTGCGCTGGTCGCCGAGCCACTCTTCCTCATGGTCGACAGCGCCGTCGTCGGCCATCTCGGCACCCCCCAACTCGCCGGGCTCGCCATCGCCGCGGCCCTGCTGTCCACCGCCGTCAGCGTCTTCGTCTTCCTCGCCTACGCCACCACGGCCGCCGTCGCCCGACGCGTCGGCGCCGGAGACCTCCAGGCCGCCATCCGACAGGGCATGGACGGGATCTGGCTCGCCCTCCTCCTCGGCGCCGCGGTCGTCGCGGTGACCCTTCCCACGGCACCCTGGCTCGTCGACCTCTTCGGGGCGTCCGACACCGCGGCTCCCCACGCCGTCACCTACCTCCGGATCTCCAGCCTCGGCATCCCCGCGATGCTGGTGGTCCTGGCCGCCACCGGTGTCCTACGGGGCCTTCAGGACACCCGTACACCGCTCTACGTGGCCATCGCCGGCTTCACGACCAACGCCGCACTCAACATCGGACTGGTCTACGGGGCAGGCCTCGGCATCGCGGGCTCCGCCTGGGGCACGGTCATCGCCCAGTGCGGCATGGCGGCCGCCTACCTCGTCGTGGTCGTACGGGGGGCCCGGCGCCACGGGGCCTCCCTCCGCCCCGACACGGCCGGCATCCGCGCCTCCGCCCAGGCCGGCGTCCCGCTCCTGGTCCGTACGCTCTCGCTGCGCGCGGTCCTGATGATCGCCACGGCCGTCGCCGCCCGGCTCGGTGACGCCGAGGTCGCCGCCCACCAGATCATCCTGTCCTTGTGGAGCCTGATGGCCTTCGCCCTCGACGCGATCGCCATCGCGGGCCAGGCCATCATCGGCCGGTACCTCGGCGCGGACGACGCCGAGGGCGCACGCCAGGTCTGTCGGCGCATGATCCAGTGGGGCGTGATCTCCGGTGTGGTGCTGGGCGCCTTGATCGTCATCGCCCGCCCCTTGTTCATCCCGCTCTTCACCAGCGACACCACGGTCCAGGACACTCTGCTCCCGGCCTTGCTCGTGGTCGCTCTCTCACAGCCGATCTCCGGAGTCGTCTTCGTCCTCGACGGCGTCCTGATGGGCGCGGGGGACGGGCCCTATCTGGCCTGGGCCATGCTGCTGACCCTCGCCGTCTTCGCTCCGGTCGCCCTCGTGATCCCGGTACTCGGCGGCGGCCTGACGGCGATCTGGTGGGCGATGACGCTGATGATGTCGGTCCGGATGGCCACGCTCTGGCTGCGCGCCCGCTCCGGTCGCTGGATCGTCACCGGCGCCACCCGGTGAATGTTTCACATGAAACGCCCTGCTTCGCGTACACGCCTTGCTTCGCGTACACGCCCTGATGCACGTCCGCACCGTGCTTCACGGGAAAGGCGGAAGGGCCGCACCCCGAGGGGTGCGGCCCTTCCTCACTGCTGAGCGCAGACTGCCGAGGGCAGCGTTACGCGGCGACGACCTCGACGCCGAGCTTCGCGGCAACCTCGGGGTGCAGGCGCACGGACACCTGGTGCGAGCCCAGGGTCTTGATCGGCGAACCGAGCTCGACGCGACGCTTGTCGACGTCGGGGCCACCCGCGGACTTGATCGCCGAGGCGATGTCGGCCGGGGTCACGGAGCCGAAGAGACGGCCGGCGTCGCCGGAGCGAACGGCCAGGCGCACCTTCGTGCCCTCGAGCTTGGCCTTGATCTCGTTGGCCTGCTCGATGGTCGCGATCTCGTGGATCTTGCGGGCGCGGCGGATCTGCGCCACGTCCTTCTCGCCACCCTTGGTCCAGCGGATCGCGAAACCACGCGGGACCAGGTAGTTGCGAGCGTAGCCGTCCTTGACGTCGACGACGTCGCCAGCGGCACCGAGGCCAGAGACCTCGTGGGTGAGGATGATCTTCATTTTTCGGTCACCCTTCCCTTATCGCGCGGTGGACGTGTAGGGCAGCAGCGCCATCTCACGGCTGTTCTTGACGGCCGTGGCGACGTCACGCTGGTGCTGCGTGCAGTTGCCGGTCACGCGGCGGGCACGGATCTTGCCGCGGTCGGAAATGAACTTCCGCAGCATGTTCGTGTCCTTGTAGTCCACGTAGACGGTCTTGTCCTTGCAGAAAGCGCAGACCTTCTTCTTAGGCTTGCGCACAGGCGGCTTCGCCATGGTGTTTCTCCTGTGTGATCAAGAAGTGGGGGTACGAGCTGCTTCGAGGGCTTGCGCCCTAGAAGGGGGGCTCGTCCGAGTAGCCGCCGCCGGAGCCGCCGGAGTTTCCACCCCAGCCGCCTCCGCCGCCCTGCTGGCCGCCGGAAGAGGAGGCACCGCCGGTCGCCCACGGGTCGTCGGCGGGAGCACCGCCACCACCCTGCTGGCCACCGCCGGAGTTTCCACCCCAGCTGCCACCGCCGGCCTGCTGGCCGCCGCCACCGCCGCCGTAACCACCCTGGCCGCCGCGACCGGTGGTCTTGGTGACCTTGGCCGTGGCGTTCTTGAGGCTGGGGCCGACTTCCTCGACGTCCAGCTCGTAGACCGTGCGCTTGACGCCCTCACGGTCGTCATAGGACCGCTGCTTCAGCCGGCCCTGCACGACGACGCGCATGCCTCGCTGGAGCGACTCGGCGACGTTCTCCGCCGCCTGACGCCAGACCGAGCAGGTGAGGAAGAGGCTTTCGCCGTCCTTCCACTCATTGGTCTGACGGTCGAAGGTGCGGGGGGTGGACGCGATACGGAACTTCGCGACCGCCGCACCGGACGGGGTGAAGCGCAGCTCGGGGTCGTCGACAAGATTGCCGACGACCGTGATGACGGTCTCGCCTGCCATGGGGGAACCTCTCGGCGGGATTGCTTCTGGCTGCTTTGCTGCTACTCGAACCCGATGACCACTGAGCTAGAAGCTCAGTGGGTCTCGGGGCGGAGGACCTTGGTCCGGAGGACCGACTCGTTCAGGTTGAGCTGTCGGTCGAGCTCCTTGACGACCGCAGGCTCGGCCTGCAGGTCGATGACCGAGTAGATGCCCTCGGGCTTCTTCTTGATCTCGTAGGCCAGACGACGACGGCCCCAGGTGTCGACCTTCTCGACCTTTCCGTTGCCCTCACGGACGACAGAAAGGAAGTTCTCGATCAGCGGGGAGACAGCGCGCTCCTCGAGATCGGGGTCGAGGATGACCATCACTTCGTAGTGACGCATGTGGAACCCACCTCCTTTGGACTCAGCGGCCACGGTCGTTCCGTGGCAGGAGGGTCGTGATGCGTAAGCAACGGTATCGGCCACCACTGACAGTCCCCCTCGGCGAACGAGGGACACCGCCGGGATCCAGGACGGACCAGGGCAGACACCGGTGCAGACCGTACAGCGTACCCGGACAACACCCTCCGGTTGAAATTCACTGGTGAGAGGACGCAATCTGTACACAACGGATGTGGGCGGCGCTAAGATGCGCCGCCTTCCCGCAGGCACGCCAGGAGGTGCTCCATGGCACAGGCAATGCGACCCGACTCCGGCCATTCCCTCTTCGCCACCGACGGCAAGCCCCATCCGCTCCAGGACACCCTGGTCGGAGTGACACTGGCGCTGGGCGTCCTCGCCTTCGTCGCCGCGCAGTTCCACGATCTGCACCTGCTGAGTTCCTGGGCGGGTCTGATCGGCATCCTGACCGGCGCCTACGGACAGTTCATCTCGGTGACGACACGCGAGCGCTTCGCCCTGATCGTCGGGCTCGGCGCGTCGGCGCTGGGCTTCTACCTCGGCATGGCCCAGGGCGGCCTCTTCGGCGGCATCGCCGGCTGACCCGCGCCACGTCAGGGCGCACATGCCCATTCGGAGCGCTCCCCGGTCACAGTAGGCTTCGGCGCGAGAGCCGGAGCCCCTGACCGATGGGGACACACCTGCCGAGGAGCGCCCCGCATGAGCCTGACCCTGAGGACCATCAGCCGTGAGCAGCATCTGGGATTCATCCAGAGCCAGCCCTCGGCGAGCCACTGCCAGGTCCCGGCGTGGGCTGACGTGAAGACCGAGTGGCGCTCGGAGAACCTCGGCTGGTTCGACAAGAACGGCGAACTGGTCGGCGCCGGTCTCGTGCTCTACCGCCAGCTGCCGAAGATCAAGCGCTACCTCGCCTATCTGCCCGAGGGCCCGGTCATCAACTGGTACGCGCCCAACCTCGACGACTGGCTGCAGCCGATGCTGGCGCACCTCAAGCAGCAGGGCGCCTTCTCGGTGAAGATGGGCCCGCCGGTCGTCATCCGCCGCTGGGACTCGGCCGCCATCAAGTCCGGCATCCAGGACCCGGACGTCAAGCGCCTCAAGGACGTCCAGGCCACCCACGTGGAGCCGCGCGCCTTCGAAGTCGCGGACCGGCTGCGGAAGATGGGCTGGCAGCAGGGCGAGGACGGCGGTGCCGGCTTCGGCGACGTACAGCCCCGCTACGTCTTCCAGGTCCCGCTCGCGAACCGCTCGCTCGACGACGTCCTCAAGGGCTTCAACCAGCTGTGGCGCCGCAACATCAAGAAGGCCGAGAAGGCCGGTGTCGAGGTCGTCCAGGGCGGCTACGAGGACTTGGCCGAGTGGCAGCGGCTGTACGAGATTACGGCTGTCCGTGACCACTTCCGGCCGCGCCCGCTCTCGTACTTCCAGCGCATGTGGACCGTCCTCAATAACGAGGACCCCAACCGCATGCGGCTCTACTTCGCCCGCCACAACGGCGTGAACCTCTCCGCGGCGACCATGCTCGTCGTCGGCGGACACGTCTGGTACTCCTACGGTGCCTCCGACAACATCGGCCGTGAGGTCAGGCCCTCGAACGCGATGCAGTGGCGGATGCTGCGCGACGCCTACGCGATGGGCGCGACCGTCTACGACCTGCGAGGCATCTCCGACTCGCTCGACGAGACCGACCACCTCTTCGGGCTCATCCAGTTCAAGGTGGGCACGGGCGGCGAGGCCGTCGAGTACGTCGGCGAGTGGGACTTCCCGCTGAACAAGCTGCTGCACAAGGCGCTCGACATCTACATGTCGCGCCGCTGACCCGTGTGGTGTCGCTGACGTTTCCGTAGTCTCGTACATACCTTTGATACACCGCTGCCATCAGAAAGGTTCCGGGCCGGCCATGGCGCTCTCCCTCTACGTCGACACCGCTCGCTGGCGCGCGCACCAGAAGACCGTCATCGACCAGTTCCCCGGTCTCATCCCGGTCTGCAAGGGCAACGGATACGGCTTCGGCCACGAGCGCCTCGCCGACGAGGCGGCACGGTTCGGGGCCGACATGCTCGCCGTGGGGACCACGTACGAGGCCGCGAGGATCAAGGACTGGTTCAGCGGCGACCTGCTGGTCCTCACCCCCTTCCGCCGGGGTGAAGAACCGGTTCCGCTGCCCGACCGGGTCATCCGCTCCGTATCGTCCGTGGACGGCGTCCACGCCCTGGTGGGGGCCCGGGTCGTCATCGAGTGCATGAGCTCGATGAAGCGGCACGGCGTCCGCGAGGAGGAGCTCCCGCAGCTCCACGCCGCCATCGAGGACGTACGCCTCGAAGGCTTCGCGCTCCACCTCCCCCTGGACCGCCCCGACGGCACCGACGCCGTCGAGGAGGTCATCGGCTGGATGGACCGGCTGCGGGCCGCCCGGCTGCCGCTGCACACCATGTTCGTCAGCCACCTGCGCGCCGAGGAACAGGCCCGGCTCCAGCAGCAGTTCCCCCAGACCCGGTTCCGTGCCCGGATCGGCACCCGGCTGTGGCTGGGCGACCACGAGGCCACCGAGTACCGGGGCGCGGTCCTCGACGTGACCCGGGTCGCCAAGGGCGACCGGTTCGGCTACCGCCAGCAGAAGGCCGCGTCGGACGGCTGGCTGGTCGTCGTCGCCGGCGGCACCTCGCACGGCGTGGGTCTGGAGGCCCCCAAGGCGATGCACGGCGTCATGCCGCGCGCCAAGGGCGTCGCCAGGGCCGGCCTCGCCACCGTCAACCGGAACCTGTCGCCCTTCGTCTGGGCGGGGAAGCAGCGCTGGTTCGCCGAGCCGCCGCACATGCAGGTGTCGATCCTGTTCGTGCCCGCCGACGCCCAGGAGCCCCGGGTCGGCGACGAGCTCGTGGCGCATCTGCGCCACACCACGACGCAGTTCGACCGGCTCGTCGAGCGCTGAGCCGGCCGGTCCCTCCTCACCCCCGGGAGCCCTGCTCCCCGGGGGTGCCCCATTCCACCCGCGGCCCGTCCTCCACGGGCGGGGCCGCGTGCCGGGCGGGATGTGCGGCCCTGCCCGCCACGACGACGTCCTCCGCACCGTCCAGGACGCCCCCCGAGGGGTCGTCCGCGCCGTCCTGCCGGACCGGGTCCTTCTCGGGCCTCAGGATGTCGCGTACGACCATCACGCACAGGTAGAACGTGCCGAGCAGGTGCAGGACGATCGCGAACTGGTAGCCGTCCACCGGCAGTCCCTGCTTGTTGCCGCTGGTCGTGAACGCCAGGTACATCCAGACGCCCACGAAGTACATGACCTCGCACGCCTGCCAGACCAGGAAGTCGCGCCAGCGCGGCCGGGCGAGGGCCGCCAGCGGGACCAGCCACAGGACGTACTGCGGTGAGTAGACCTTGTTGGTCAGCACGAACGCGGCGACGACCAGGAAGGCCAGCTGGGCGAAGCGGGGCCTGCGGGGCGCCGTGAACGCCAGGTAGACGAGCCCGGCCACCGCCGCCAGCATCAGCAGCAGCGCGTACAGGTTGGCCCGGTCCGGCGGGATCGTGACGCCCGTCCGCTGGCTGACGAGCAGCCAGACCGAACCGAAGTCGACGTTCCGCTGCCGGCTGAAGACGTAGAACTGCTTCCAGCCCTCCGGGGCGAGCAGCATCACCGGCAGGTTCACCACCAGCCACGCGCCGCCCGTACCGAGCACCGCGGCCCCGTACGCGCGCCACTTCCCGGCCCGCCAGCAGAGCAGCAGCAGCGGGCAGAGGAGCAGGACCGGGTAGAGCTTGGACGCGGTGGCCAGGCCGAGCAGGACGCCGAACGCCAGCGGCCGCCCGCGCGACCACATCAGGACCGCGGCGGCGGTCAGCGCGACGGCCAGCAGGTCCCAGTTGATCGTGGCCGTGAGCGCGATCGAGGGCGCCAGGGCGACGAGCAGCCCGTCCCAGGGCCGCAGGCGGTGCGTCCGTGCCACACAGACCGCGAGGACGGCCGCGCAGACCATGAGCAGACCCGCGTTGGCCAGCCAGTACGCGCGCTCCTGCTGCATGATGTCGCCGCCGCCCGGCGTCAGCCAGGCCGCGACCTCCATGAAAAGACCCGTCAGGACCGGGTACTCCAGGAACGGTATGTCGCCGCCCAGCCGGTCGAAGTAGGGCACCAAGCCGTCCGCGAAGCCCCGCCCCGAGTAGAGGTGCGGGATGTCCGAGTAGCAGGCGTGGGTGTACTGGGAGGTGGTGCCCCGGAACCAGGCCCAGTTGTAGCAGGGCAGCTTCTGCACCATGCCGAGCGCGAACATGCCGATGGCCACGAGGGCGATCACCCGCACCGGCGTCAGCTGCCCGCCGTAGGCCGACGCCCGGCGGCCGTAGGGGCCGCCGATCAGTTCACTGCCCGCGGCGGCCACCTTGTCCCGGCGGGTGGGGCTGACCGTCGGCGAGCGGCCCTGCGACCGGTCCTGCGGCGCGCTCGTCTTCTGGAGGCTCGGCATGGGGGACATCCTGCCGTACGTCCCCGGGAAAACGGCGAGGGCCGCCGCGGCCGGCCCGTACGGGAAGGTACGGAGCCGGCCGCGGCGGCCCTCAGGGAGTGCCCTGGCGGACGGGATCAGGGGATCCAGGTCCCGTCCTCGGGTTTGTTGCCCCCGTTGCCGTTGCCGCCGTCCGTCGGTGAGTCGGTCGGATCCGGTGCGTCGGTGGTGGTGGGCGCCGTGGTGGTGGGCTCCCCGGTGTTGCCGCCGGGATCGCCCGGTTCCCCGGTGTTGTGGCAGTCCCAGTCGAAGACGTCACAGGTCGTCTTGCCAGGCTTCGGCGTCCTGGTGGTCGGCGGGGGAGTCGTCGACGGCGTGGTCGGGGGAGTCGTCGTCGGCGTCGGCGTCGTCTCGGTGGGCGTCGGCGTGGGCGTCGGCGTGGGCGTCGGACTCTTGGCGCCGCCACCGAAGACGGGCTCGGCGCCCTCCAGCTTCTCCGGCTTCGGGAAGTCCACGACCGGCATGTCCTTCACGGCATCCGTCATGTAGTCCTGCCAGATCTCCGAGGGGAACGACGAACCGTGGATCGAGTCCCTGCCACCCGTGCCGTACATCTCCAGGAACTCGCGGTCCTTCTTGGTGTCGTCGTCGTCGTAGCGGTACATGTCGATCGCGGTCGCCAGCTGCGCGGTGTACCCGACGAACCAGGCCGACATGTTGTCGTCGGTCGTACCGGTCTTTCCGGCCACGGCACGGCCCGGGATGCGGGCGTTGTTACCGGTGCCCTCGTCGTCGTCCACGACGCTCCGGAGGACGTCGGTGACGTTGCTGGCGATGGCCGGCGAGAAGGGCGACGTGGGCTTGGCCTTGTGCTGATGGATGACCACGCCCTCCTTCTTGACTTTCTCCACCGAGTAGGGGTCGTTCTGCACGCCCTTGTTGGCGAAGGTCGAGTAGGCGCCGGCCATGCGGATGGCACTCGGGCTGGAGATGCCGAGGGAGAACGAGGGCACCTCGCCCTGGACGAGCGAGCTTTCCAGCAGCCCGGCCTCTATGGCGGTCTCACGCACCTTGTCGATGCCGATGTCCATGCCGAGCTGCACGTACGGCGAGTTGGCGGACTTGACCATGGCCCGGCGCAGGGTGATGGCGCCGTAGCTGGCGTCCCCGTCATTGGTCTGGAGCCACTCCTTGCCCTTCTCGTCGACCCAGATGTCGCCGTTGTACTTCCGGATCTTCAGACCGTTCTTGCCGGAGTAGCGGCTCTTGTCCGGGTCCACGATCGTGCGGGTGGACTCGTCCTGGACCTCCCCCAGCTCCGGGTCCCGGACGCCGTGCTTCATCGCGGCGGCGAGCACGAAGGGCTTGAACGTCGATCCGACCATGGCGCCGGTGGCGTCGGCGTTGTTGCTGAAGTGCTTGGTGGCGTCGACACCGCCGTAGAGAGCGACGATCTTCCCGGTCGCCGTGTCCACGGAAGCGCCACCGAACTGGACGTGCGTGTCGTCTTTCGGGCGCTTCTTCGGGTCGATGTTCTCCGTGATGACCTTCTTGACCGCCTTCTCCAGCGCGGTCACCTTCGGCTTCTCGAAGGTGGTGTGGATCTCGTAGCCGCCGCGCTCCAGCTCCTGGACGCTGATGCCGAACTGGGTCTTGATGTTCGCGTTGGCGGTCTTGACCAGGTAACCGATCTGGCCGCTCAGGTTGGCGCTCTGGCCGGGCTTCCTGAGCTTGGGGAAAGTCGTGTACTTCGCCCGCTCCGCGGCCGTGAGGTGCCCGTCCTTCTCCATCTCGTCGAGGATCCACTTCCACCGCTCGGTGGCCCGTGCGGTGTTCTTCTCGGGAGTGGCCTCGGAGTCGATCTCGGGGTAGCCGGCGGGGTCGTAGTACGTCGCGCCCTTCAGCACCGCGGCGAGCAGCGCCGACTCGCTGGGGTTGAGCTTCTCCGCGTCCTTGTTGAAGTAGGCGCGGGCCGCCGCCTGGATGCCGTACGCACCGCGTCCGTAGTACGCGGTGTTCAGGTAGCCGGCCATGACCTCGTCCTTGCCGACCTCGGTACCGACCTTCAAGGAGATGAAGAGTTCCTTCACCTTCCGGGTGACGGTCTGCGACTGGTCGTCAAGACGGTTGTTCTTCACGTACTGCTGGGTGATGGTCGAACCACCCTGGGTCTCGCCGCCCTTGGCCATGTTCCACACGGCGCGGGCGATGCCCATGGGGTCGACTCCGGAGTCGTCCCAGAAGGTCTTGTTCTCCGCCGAGATCACCGCGTTCTGCATGGACTTCGGGATCTGCGCGAACTTGACGATCTGGCGGTTGGTACCACTGCCCGTAGCGACCATGCGGTCCCCGTTGGCCCAGTAGTAGATGTTGTTCTGGGAGACCGCGGTGTCGGCCGTGTCCGGGATGCCCACCGTCGAGTACGCGAACGCCGCCGCGCCCATCAGGCTCGCCACGAAGAACAGGAACGTGCCCGTCACGAGCTTCCACGACGGCATCCAGCGACGCCAGCCGTACTTCCCGTAGCGGGGGTAGTCGATGATCCGCTTCTTGCCGGGCGGGGGACCGCCGGAGCCACGCCCCGGACCGCTGCCACGACCGCCACCGCCGCCACCACGTCGTCCGCCGCCGGGGCCGCCAGGACCCCCGGGGCCGGCCTCGGCCCCCCTCCGGCGGCTGCCGCGCTGGGCGGCCCTGCGGGCCTCCGCGCGACCCCCGTAGGGACGCTGCTCCTCTCCATGGGATCCATGGGAGGAAGCAGGCCCGTACGAGGCCGAAGGGGCCCCCGTACCGACGTCATGGGCCGGGGCCGACCTGCGGCCCACCGGCTGCTGGGCAGCGCGCCGTGCCGCCGCGCGACCGCCCGTCGGCGGCTGCTGCGGCGGCATTTTGCGACGATGCTCGCTCATCGAACGACTACTCCTCGGGCAGGCGCGTACGCCTGGAAGCGGCAGTTGAGTTCCGGTCCCCCCGAAATGCGCACGGCCTGAACCTCATCGGAGGTCCCTCCGTATCGCAGCCGGTCACCCGGAGCACTGACGCCCCACGGCCATGCTCGGTTCCCGGTGATCTGCATGCCGCACAGACTACGCACGGCCAAAACCCACCTAGGGCCGGAGTTCACCCCAAATCAGGCAAGTCGAACGCTGTGAATTGACGATGTGACGCCGGTCACGGCGGTCCCACTTGTCGAGACAGACGGGCCGTTCTATCGTGCTGATGTATCGAGTCGATACATCAGCACGGCATAAGAGTTCCGAAGGCGGAGGAGGAGGCGGCGCATGAGCAGACGCTCCGGCATCCTCGAGTTCGCCGTCCTCGGCCTGCTGCGCGAGGCTCCGATGCACGGGTACGAGCTGCGGAAGCGCCTCAACACCTCGCTGGGCGTCTTCCGGGCCTTCAGCTACGGAACGCTTTACCCCTGCCTCAAGACGCTGGTCACCAACGGCTGGTTGATCGAGGAACCGGGCAGCGCTCCCGAAGAGGCCCTCGCCGCTTCACTCGCGGGTCGCCGGGCCAAGATCGTCTACCGGTTGACGCCCGAGGGGAAGGAGCACTTCGAAGAGCTCCTCTCCCACACCGGCCCGGACGCCTGGGAGGACGAGCACTTCGCGGCACGCTTCGCCTTCTTCGGGCAGACCGAGCGCGAGGTGCGGATGCGCGTCCTCGAAGGCCGCCGCAGCCGGCTGGAGGAGCGCCTGGAGAAGATGCGCGCCTCCCTGGCCCGGACCCGCGAGCGCCTCGACGACTACACGCTTGAGCTGCAGCGCCACGGTATGGAGTCCGTGGAGCGCGAAGTGCGCTGGCTGAACGAGCTCATCGAGAGCGAGCGGGCAGGGCGGGATCAGCGATCCGGCCCCGACGCCCCCGCTCGGCACGACAACGATTCTGGAGAAACGGGCGGCCTGCCCCGGCACGGGGGCAGTACCCGGCCGGATCCGTCCGATGACACCGCCAAGTGAAACCCTGCGTACAGCAGGGCTTCCACGATCACACAGGGAGCAACCGGAATGGGTTCGGTTCGCGTAGCCATCGTCGGCGTGGGCAACTGCGCCGCCTCGCTGGTTCAGGGCGTCGAGTACTACAAGGACGCCGACCCGGCGGCCAAGGTGCCCGGCCTGATGCACGTCCAGTTCGGCGACTACCACGTCGGTGACGTCGAGTTCGTCGCCGCCTTCGACGTCGACGCGAAGAAGGTCGGCCTCGACCTCTCCGACGCCATCGGCGCCAGCGAGAACAACACCATCAAGATCTGTGACGTCCCGAACAGCGGCGTCACGGTCCAGCGTGGTCACACGCTCGACGGTCTCGGCAAGTACTACCGCCTGACCATCGAGGAGTCCGCCGAGGAGCCGGTCGACGTCGTCCAGATCCTCAAGGACCGCCAGGTCGACGTCCTCGTCTGCTACCTGCCGGTGGGTTCCGAGGAGGCCGCGAAGTTCTACGCGCAGGCCGCCATCGACGCCAAGGTCGCGTTCGTCAACGCTCTTCCGGTCTTCATCGCCGGCACCAAGGAGTGGGCGGACAAGTTCACCGAGGCGGGCGTCCCGATCGTCGGCGATGACATCAAGTCGCAGGTCGGCGCCACCATCACGCACCGCGTGATGGCGAAGCTGTTCGAGGACCGCGGTGTCCGTCTTGAGCGCACGATGCAGCTCAACGTCGGTGGCAACATGGACTTCAAGAACATGCTCGAGCGCGACCGCCTGGAGTCCAAGAAGATCTCCAAGACCCAGGCTGTCACCTCGCAGATCCCCGACCGCGAGCTGGGCGAGAAGAACGTCCACATCGGTCCGTCGGACTACGTGGCGTGGCTGGACGACCGCAAGTGGGCGTACGTGCGCCTCGAAGGCCGTGCCTTCGGCGACGTCCCGCTGAACCTGGAGTACAAGCTCGAGGTGTGGGACTCCCCGAACTCGGCGGGTGTCATCATCGACGCCCTGCGCGCCGCGAAGATCGCCAAGGACCGCGGCATCGGCGGCCCGATCCTCTCCGCGTCCTCGTACTTCATGAAGTCCCCGCCGGTGCAGTACTTCGACGACGAGGCCTACGCCAACGTCGAGAAGTTCATCAAGGGCGAGGTCGAGCGCTAAAGCTCCGCAGCTTGTCGATCGAGGGTCCCCGGGGCACCGCCCCGGGGACCCTCTTCGTATGTGAGTCTTGCTGCCATGTCCGTCGTACGTGATCTGCGCGTACTCCTGCGCCTGACGAACTTCCGCCGCCTGCTCGCCGTCCGGCTGCTCTCCCAGTGCGCCGACGGCGTCTACCAGGTGGCCCTGGCCACGTACGTCGTCTTCTCCCCCGAGAAGCAGACCTCTCCGACCGCCATCGCCTCCGCCATGGCGGTCCTCCTGCTCCCGTACTCGCTCGTCGGGCCCTTCGCCGGCGTCCTCCTCGACCGCTGGCAGCGGCGCCAGGTCTTCCTGTACGGCAATCTCCTGCGCGCCCTGCTCGCAGGCGGAACCGCCGTGCTCGTCCTCGCCTCCGTCCCCGAGTGGCTCTTCTACGCCTCCGCGCTCTCCGTCACCGCCGTCAACCGCTTCGTCCTCGCGGGGCTCTCCGCCGCCCTCCCGCGGGTCGTCGACGCCGAGCGGCTGGTCGTGGCGAACTCGCTCTCCCCCACCGCCGGCACCCTCGCCGCGACCCTGGGCGGCGGCCTCGCGTTCGGTGTCCAACTGGTCGCCGGCAAGTCCGACGCGGCCGTGGTGGCCTTCGGTGCCGCCCTCTACCTCTGCGCCGGCCTCGCCTCCCTGCGGATGTCCCGGGAGCTCCTCGGTCCCGAGCCGGGTCTCGTGCCGCAGCGGCTCACCTCGGCCCTGGCCTCGACGGCCCGGGGGCTGGCCGCGGGGTTGCGCCACCTCGCCGAGCGCCGGCCCGCCGCCCGCGCTCTCCTCGCGGTGGGCCTCATGCGCTTCTGCTACGGCGCCCTGTTCGTCACCGTGCTCATGCTCTGCCGCTACGCGTGGAGCTCCACGGAGTCCGAGGGGCTCGGACTCCTCGGACTCGCCGTCGCCGCCTCGGGCGCGGGGTTCTTCGCGGCCGCCGTCCTCTCCCCCTGGGCGGTGGGACGGCTCGACCCCTTCGGCTGGATGACGGTGTGCGCGGCGACGGCAGCCGTGCTGGAACCGATGCTCGCCCTGACGTTCGCCCCCGTCCCCTTCCTCGTCGCCGCCTTCCTCCTCGGGCTCATCACCCAGGGGTCGAAGATCGCGACGGACACGGTGGTGCAGACATCCGTGGACGACTCCTTCCGTGGCCGGGTCTTCGCGCTGTACGACGTGCTGTTCAACGTCGCCTTCGTGGCAGCGGCGGGGGTCGCGGCGCTGATGCTGCCACCTGACGGCCGTTCCGCCCTGCTGGTCGTCCTGGTGGCCGTGATCTACGCGGTGATCGCGCTGGCCTTGCGGCGGGAACGCGTCGAGGGGTGATGTTTCACGTGAAACACCACCCCTCGCAGAGGTCGGAGGCGCGGTGTTTCACGTGAAACACCGCCGCGTCCGGACACGGCTCAGCTTCGCGTGTCCCACCATTCCCTGAGCGCGGCGACGGCACTGTCGTGCTCCATCGGCCCGTTCTCCAGCCGGAGCTCCAACAGGAACTTGTAGGCCTGCCCGATGGCGGGGCCGGGGCCGATGCCCAGGATCTCCTGGATCTGGTTGCCGTCGAGGTCGGGACGGATCGCGTCCAGCTCCTCCTGTTCCTGGAGCTGGGCGATGCGGTCCTCCAGGCCGTCATAGGCGCGGGAGAGCGCGGACGCCTTGCGCTTGTTGCGCGTGGTGCAGTCCGAGCGGGTCAGCTTGTGCAGACGCGAGAGCATCGGCCCGGCGTCACGGACGTAGCGACGCACGGCCGAGTCGGTCCACTCCCCGGTCCCGTAACCGTGGAAGCGGAGGTGCAGCTCCACCAGCCGCGAGACGTCCTTGATCATCTCGTTCGAGTACTTGAGCGCGGTCATGCGCTTCTTGGTCATCTTCGCGCCGACCACTTCGTGGTGGTGGAAGGAGACCCGGCCGTCCTTCTCGAAGCGACGGGTACGCGGCTTGCCGATGTCATGGAGCAGGGCCGCGAGGCGCAGCACCAGGTCGGGGCCGTCCTCCTCCAGGTCGATCGCCTGGTCGAGCACGGTCAGGGAGTGCTCGTAGACGTCCTTGTGGCGATGGTGCTCATCGCTCTCCAGGCGCAGCGCGGGCAGCTCGGGGAGTACATGGTCGGCGAGCCCGGTGTCCACGAGGAGACCGAGGCCCTTCCTCGGGTGGGCCGAGAGCAGCAGCTTGTTGAGCTCTTCACGGACTCGCTCGGCGGAGACGATCTCGATCCGGCCGGACATCTCCTCCATCGCCGTGACGACCTCGGGGGCGACCTCGAAGTCCAGCTGGGCGGCGAAACGCGCGGCACGCATCATGCGCAGGGGGTCGTCGGAGAAGGACTCCTCCGGCGTACCCGGCGTGCGCAGCACCCGGGCGGCGAGGTCCTCAAGACCGCCGTACGGGTCGATGAACTCCTTCTCCGGAAGGGCCACGGCCATGGCGTTGACGGTGAAGTCACGCCGGACGAGATCCTCGTCGATGGAGTCCCCGTAGGAGACCTCGGGCTTGCGCGAGCTCCGGTCGTACGCCTCCGAGCGGTACGTGGTGATCTCGATCTCAAAACGCTGAACGGTGTCTCCGACCTTGGCGTCCTTCTGGCAGCCGACCGTCCCGAAGGCGATGCCGACCTCCCACACGGCGTCGGCCCACGGACGGACGATCTTCAGTACGTCCTCGGGGCGGGCGTCGGTGGTGAAGTCCAGGTCGTTGCCGAGCCGGCCCAGCAACGCGTCGCGTACCGAGCCGCCGACCAGTGCCAGGCTGAACCCGGCCTCCTGAAAACGGCGGGCGAGGTCGTCGGCGGCAGGGGACACACGCAGCAGTTCACTGACCGCGCGGCGTTGCACCTGGCTCAGTGCGGTCGGGGTGTCTTCGTTGGCGTTCGGCACAACAGAAAAGGGTACGTGCCCCGGCCCGCGGCGACGTCCTCGTTTTCCCGGGGGCCGGGCGTCACGAGCCGCCGGGCGAGGGCCGGTGAGGAGATCGGCTGGAGCAGTCCCCGGCACTTGCTCCCAGCGTGCCTCGTTACCATGCCTGGACACAGCAACCGGGAACCACCTACACCACTGGCACCACAGACAACGACGAGGACGGGCGAACGCGTGGCCGAGGCGGCAGACATCCAGGGAACCGGTCCCTCACCTGCCCGCCGATGGCTGCGGCGCACGATCACCGTCGCCTTCGGGGCACCGCTCCTCGCCGGGCTGCTCCAGGCTCCGGCCGCGTCCTCCCCGGCCGTCGCCGCGGCCGAGGAGGCTCCCGCCTCGAAGACCGTCGATGTGTCTCTCGACACTCTGTCCCCGAGTGCGCCCGTCGACGGCGACACCGTCACGGTCACCGGGACGGTGACCAACCGGGGGAAGAAGACCGTCACCGACGCGACCGTGGACCTGCGCGTCGGGCCCCGGATGACGAGCCGCAGCGAGATCGAGCAGGTCACCGGGCGCACCGGCTACCGGAGCGACAGCGATCCGGCCCCCCTCGAGGACGCCCCCACCGTCGCCATCCCCCGGCTGGGCGCCGGCCTGAGTGCGGAGTTCTCCCTCTCCGTGCCGGTCTCCGAGCTCGGACTCGACGAGGCGGGCGTCTACCAGCTGGGCGTCTCCCTCACCGGACAGACCTCGGACCGGCGCTACGACCGGGTGCTCGGCATCGAGCGGACCTTCGTGCCGTACCAGCCCGAGGCCACCAAGAAGAAGACCCAGCTCACCTATCTGTGGCCGCTGATCTCCTCGGCGCACGTCTCGGCGGAGACGGCCACGGACGATCAGCAGACCCCGGTCTTCGAGGACGACGCCCTGGCGGCCGAGCTGAAGCCGGGCGGGCGGCTCGACCAGCTCGTCTCGCTCGGGAAGGACCTCCCGGTCACCTGGGTGCTCGACCCTGACCTGCTGGCGTCCGTCGACGCCATGGCGAACGGGTACCGCGTCAAGGACGGCACCCTGCACGTCCCCGGCAAGAACCAGGCCGTCGCCGAGCGCTGGCTGAACGCGCTGGAGACGGCGGTGCAGGGTGCCAAGGTCGTCGCCCTTCCCTTCGCGGACCCCGACCTCGCCTCTCTGGCCCACCGCGGCAAGGACGTGCCCGGCTCGCTGGGGCACCTCCAGTCGGCGACCGCCCTCGCCGGGGGCACGGTGGAGACCATCCTCCACGTCCAGCCCTCCACCGACTTCGCCTGGCCCGCCGACGGAGCCGTCGACCCCTCGATCCTGGCGGTGGCGACCTCGGCCGGCGCCGACAAGGTGATCGCCCGCAGCGACAGCGTCCGCGACGACCTCCCGTACACGCCCACGGCGGCCCGTCCCTTCGGCGACGGCAGCACGACGGCCGTGGTGAGCGACGCGCTCCTGTCCACCGCGTTCGAGGGGGACATGGTCCGCGCGGAGAAGTCCACGCTCGCGGTCCAGGAGTTCCTCGCCCAGTCCCTCGCGATCACCCTGGAGCAGCCGGAGGACCAGCGCAGCATCGTGGTCGCCCCCCAGCGGGTGCCCACCGTCGCCCAGGCGCAGACCATGGCGACCGCCCTGCACGGCCTGTCCGGCCGGCGCTGGAGCCAGCCGGTCGACCTGCTGGCGGCCGCCGCGGCCAAGCCGGATCCGGACGCGTCCACCGCGGTGCCCGGCAGCTCCCGGTACCCGAAGAAGCTGCGTGACCGGGAGCTGCCCGTCCAGGCCTTCCGGGACATGAAGACCACTCGCGACGAGCTGGACGACTTCAAGGTCGTCCTGACCTTGCCGGACCGGGTGGTGACCCCGTTCGGCAACGCGATCAACCGTGAGATGTCGACCTCCTGGCGCGGACAGGCCAGAACGGCCGCCATCTACCGGGGCAACGTCCTGGAGTATCTGCAGACCCTCACCGAGGGCGTCCAGCTGGTCGACAAGTCGGACCTCGTGCTGTCCGGCCGCAGCGCGACGATCCCCGTGACCGTCCAGAACCAGTTGCTGCAGGACGTCCATCTGGTGCTGCGGCTCACCTCCAGCAACAAGAACCGGTTGCAGCTGAACGGCGACGGGATCGCCGAACTGCCCGTGAAGGTCAGCGGTGGACACAGCCAGTCGGTGAAGTTCAACGCGTCGGCGAACGTCAACGGCCAGGTGCCGATGACGGCCCAGCTCTACACGGACGACGGCACCCCGTACGGACAGCCGATGACCTTCAACGTGAAGGTCTCCGAGATCACCGCCACGGTGATGCTCGTGATCGCCGGCGGCGTCCTCCTCCTCGTCCTGGCCGGCGTACGGATGTACAGCCAGCGCAAGCGGGTGGCCGCACGGAACGCCGAGGCCGAGGCCTCGCCGGACGGGACCGGGACGGAGGCCGAGACGGACACGGAGGCGGAGGCATCGCCGTCGGAGACCGACCGGGACGTTCCCGAGCAGCCGAGTGACCCGACACCGGACACCGGGCCCGAAAGCGGCGACCCGTCGGGCACGGGTGAGAAAGTGGACCGTTGAGCGATGTCGTGGCCGGTCGGCCGGGGACGATGAGGTGGGGTAACCATGAACGCGCCGTACGACGGTGACCGCGGCCAGGACGCGGGCGGCACCGTGCCGTCCGGTGGGACGCCCGCGGTGCCTCCCGGTTCCGGCTACCCGCCGGTCCCGCCCCCGCACCAGGGCGCCCCTAACCGGCAGGGAGAGGACCCCTACGCGCAGGCCGTCCACCCGCAGAACCCGTACGTCCAGGACCCCTACGTCCAGGACGCCTTCACCCACGATCCCTACCGGGCCCAGGACCTCTCCGCGCAGGACCCGGTGAACGAGGCGCTCTACGACCGCGCCGCGCATCCGCCGCCCCCGCCCGGCACCTACCAGGAGCCGCAGCCGCTCTACCAGCAGCCTGCCGCGCCCCCGTACGCTCCCGACCCCCGGCTGTGGGCACAGACCCCGGCGCCGGAGCCCGACGGCACCTCACGCCACCTGCCGTACGGCGACGACGCGCGCACGGTCCAGTTCACCGGCGTCGACGACCTGGTCACCCGGGCCGGCGAGGAACAGCCCGAGCCGGACGCCTTCGCCCACCTCTACCGGGACCAGCAGATGCCCGGCCAGGTACCGCCACCCGCTCCGGAACCGGACCCCATGCCCGCCCCCGCTCCCAAGAAGTCCGGCCGTGCCTCCGGGCTGCTGAAGTCGAGCGCGGTGATGGCGGCCGGCACCCTGGTCTCCCGGCTCACCGGTTTCGTCCGCAGCCTGGTGATCACCGGAGCGCTCGGCGCGGCCCTGCTCGGCGACACCTTCACCATCGCCTACACCCTGCCGACGATGATCTACATCCTCACCGTCGGCGGTGGCCTCAACTCGGTCTTCGTCCCGCAGCTCGTCCGCTCGATGAAGAACGACGAGGACGGCGGCGAGGCCTACGCCAACCGGCTGCTCACCCTGGTCATGGTGGCGCTCGGCGCGATCGTGGTTCTCGCCGTCTTCGCGGCGCCGCTGCTCATCCGGCTGATGTCGAACACCATCGCCGACGACGCCGCCGCCAACAGCGTGGCCGTGACCTTCGCCCGCTACTGCCTCCCCACGATCTTCTTCATGGGCGTGCACGTGGTGATGGGTCAGATCCTCAACGCACGAGGCAAGTTCGGCGCGATGATGTGGACCCCGGTCCTCAACAACATCGTCATGATCGTCACCTTCGGCCTGTTCATCTGGGTCTACGGCACCTCCGCCGAGTCCCACATGGGTGTGCAGACCATCCCGGACGACGGCATCCGCCTCCTCGGCATCGGCACCCTGCTCGGGCTCGTCGTCCAGGCCCTCGCGATGATCCCGTACCTCCGTGAGACGGGCTTCCGCTTCCGGCCCCGCTTCGACTGGAAGGGCCACGGGCTCGGCAAGACCGTCAAGCTCGCCAAGTGGACCGTCCTCTTCGTCCTCGCCAACCAGGCGGGCGTCCTGGTCGTCACCCAGCTCGCCACGGCCGCCGGTGAGGAGTCCGGGAAGAACGGCGCCGGCTTCCTCGCGTACTCGAACGCCCAGCTGATCTGGGGCATGCCGCAAGCCATCATCACCGTCTCCGTCATGGCCGCGCTGCTGCCGCGGATCTCCCGCGCCGCCCACGACAACGACCCCGGCGCCGTTCGGGACGACATCTCGCAGGGGCTGCGCAACTCGGCCGTCGCGATCGTCCCGGTCTCCTTCGCCTTCCTCGCGCTCGGCGTCCCGATGTGCACCCTGCTGTACGCCTCCAGCGGCCTCGAGGCCGCCCAGGGCATGGGCTTCATCCTGATGGCCTTCGGCCTCGGCCTGATCCCCTACTCCGTCCAGTACGTCGTGCTCCGCGGCTTCTACGCCTACGAGGACACCCGGACGCCCTTCTACAACACGGTCATCGTGGCCGCCGTCAACGCGGTGGCCTCCGCGATCTGTTACGTCGTCCTGCCCGCCCAGTGGGCCGTCGTCGGCATGGCCGCCTCGTACGGGCTCGCCTACGCCGTCGGCGTCGGCATCGCGTGGCGGCGCCTCCGCAACCGCCTCGGCGGCGACCTGGACGGCACCCAGGTGATGCGGACCTACGCGCGCCTCTGCATGGCCTCCGTGCCCGCCGCGATCGTCTCCGGCGCCGTCGGTTTCGGTCTGCTGAAGCTCCTGGGCGAGGGCGCGTTGGGTTCGCTCGTCGCCCTGCTCGTCGGCGGAGCGGCGCTCGGCGGCGTCTTCTTCGTCGCGGCCAAGCGCATGCGGATCGCGGAGCTGAACACCCTGGTCGGCATGGTGCGCGGACGTCTGGGACGCTGAACCCGCGAGTCCCGCACAACCATCGAGGGGAACCGCGTGTCGTGCATAGCGTCCGACTGTGGGCACAATTGGCTTGGCTGTTGGATGTGGCGCAACGGATGGGGAGGCAGGAACGACGGTGGCGGAACGTAGCACGGCTGCCGTCGACGTGGCCGACAACAGCGGTGACGACCCGCTGACCGCCAAGGCGGGCACGGCCGCGACCGACGGGGTGGCGGAAAAGCAGAAGACGGCGGAGCAGAGCGCCGAGGCCACGGAGAAGAAGGCGGTCGAACGACAGAGCGGCGAGCAGCCCTCCATCACGGCTCCCGAGCTGCACAGCGGCCACAAGCTGGCCAGGCGTTACCGGCTGGAGGAGTGCGTCACCCGGCTGGACGGCTTCAGCAGCTGGCGTGCCGTCGACGAGAAGCTGCGGCGTGCCGTCGGGGTGCACCTGCTGCCCGCCGACCACCCCCGGGCCCGCTCGGTCCTGGCCGCGGCCCGCTCCTCGGCCCTCCTCGGCGACCCTCGCTTCGTCCAGGTCCTCGACGCCGTCGAGGAGAACGACCTCGTGTACGTGGTGCACGAGTGGCTGCCCGACTCCACCGAGCTGACCGCGCTGCTCGCGGCCGGCCCGCTGGAACCCCACGACGCCTACCAGCTCGTCAGCCAGGTCTCCCAGGCCATGGCCGCCGCCCACCGCGAAGGTCTCGCCCACCTCCGGCTCACGCCGAGCGCCGTCCTGCGCAGCTCCACCGGTCAGTACCGGATCCGTGGTCTGGCCGTGAACGCGGCCCTGCGCGGCATCACCGCCGACCGCCCGCAGCGCAGTGACACCGAGGCCATCGGAGCGCTCCTGTACGCCGCGCTCACCCAGCGCTGGCCGTACGACAGCGATGCCTACGGACTCTCCGGCCTTCCCAAGGGCGTCGGGCTGCTTCCCCCCGACCAGGTCCGCGCAGGTGTCCATCGGGGCCTCTCCGAGATCGCCATGCGCGCCCTGGTCAACGACGGGGCCACCGCCTCGCGCCAGGAGCCGCCCTGCACCACCCCGGACGAGCTGGCCAAGGCCGTGGCGGCGATGCCCCGCGTGAGGCCGCCGGAGCCGGAGTACGCCACACCGCCCGAGTACCAGCGCACGACCTACCAGCAGGGCACGTACGGCCGCCCCCAGCAGCGCCCTGTCACCACCCAGCCGGTGGTCGTCCCGCCGCCCCCGCTCCAGAGCCGCACCGGCACGGCACTGAAGTGGGCCGTCTCCGCCCTCCTCATCGCCGCCCTCGGACTGGGCAGCTGGCAGATCGCGGACCGCCTCCTCGCTGACAAGACCCCCACCAAGACGCCGGTGACGACGCCGACGGCCGACGAGAAGCCGCCGCCGCCCAAGCCGATCGCCATCGAGTCCGCCACCGACTTCGACCCCCTGGGCAACGGTGCGGAGAACGGCCAGGTCATAGAGAACGCCTACGACGGCGATCCCAGCACCTCCTGGCACACCGTGAAATACGAGAGCGCCGAACTCGGCAACCTGAAGTCCGGTGTGGGACTCGTGCTCGACCTGGGCAAGGCCCAGGAGATCAGCTCGGTCGAGCTGTCGTTCACGGGTCACACCTCGGTGCAGCTGCGCACCGCGCCCTCCGACGCCTCATCGGCGCCCTACACACCCGACGGGTTCACGACCCAGACCTCCGGAGACGGCACCGACGTCCCCCTCAAGCTCACCAAACCCGTCACGACCCGCTACCTTCTGGTCTGGCTCACGAAACTGCCCGCAGCTGACGGCGGTTTCCGCGGCAGGCTGACCGAGATCAAGGTCATGGGCTGACCACCGCACGGGAGGGGGCTCACCGTTGGACGATCCGATAGACGAGGCCACAGGCGACCAGGAACTCTTGGCACGTCATGTCGCCGGGGACCCGGACGCCTTCGGTGAGCTCGTACGGCGGCATCGCGACCGACTGTGGGCGGTGGCCCTGCGGACCCTGGGGGACCGCGAGGAGGCCGCCGACGCCGTTCAGGACGCCCTGATCTCGGCTTTCCGGGCCGCGCACACCTTCCGGGGCCAGTCGGCCGTCACCACCTGGCTGCACCGCATCACGGTCAACGCCTGTCTCGACCGCGCCCGGAAGACCGCCTCCCGCAGGACCTCGCCCGTCGACGACACCGACCGGTTCGAGCAGCTCCTCGAACCCCACGAGTCGGCCGAGGCCCCCGTGGAACGGCAGGACGTCCACCGCGAAGTCCTTGCCGCGCTCGCCGCGATCCCCGCCGACCAGCGCGCCGCCCTCGTCCTGGTGGACATGCAGGGTTACCCGGTCGCGGAGGCGGCCCGTATCCTCGGCGTTCCCACCGGCACCGTGAAGAGCCGCTGCGCGCGCGGGCGGGCACGGCTGCTTCCGATGGTCACTCATCTGCGTGTCGACACCGTGGGTAACGACGCCCTCGATGGGGGAAGGAACCGGACGCCGGGGACATCCGTCCCACCGGTGCCGGGGCCGACGGGTACCGGACCGACTGATCCAGCTGCTGTGAAGGGCGGAGGTGGGCGCGCGTGACTTCCACGACCGGCAAGGCCGACACAACACAGCACCCGGACGTCTCGGAGATCTCCGATCTGACCGAGGGGCTGCTCTCACCGAGCCGCGCCGCCGCCGTACGCCGCCATCTGGACGACTGTCCGCTCTGCGCCGATGTACGGACCTCCCTGGAGGAGATCCGCGGGCTCCTGGGCACCCTGCCCGGGCCGCCCCGCATGCCCGCCGAGATCGCCGGCCGCATCGATGCCGCCCTCGCCGCCGAGGCCCTCCTCAACGCCACCGGGCCGGAGAGCGACACCCCCGTTTCACGTGAAACATCCCGCGCCCCGTCCAAGACGGCTCCCTCCCCGTCGCGTGTCCCCGTCGCGGACCGCCCTGGTGGCCGCGCCGGCGCGGCCACCGGCCCCGGCCGGGCCGGCAGGCCCCGCCGCCGGATCGCCCTGCTCTCCACGCTCGGCGCTGCCTTCGGTGCCGTGGTCCTGGGAACGAGCCTGTACCTCAGCCAGGCGAGCAACCCGGACCAGGGAAGTACGGCGGCGGACACCACGAAGGCCGACGTCGCGGCCGGGGCGACTCTGAGCCCCTTCTCCGGCACTCCGGTCGAGGAGCGGGCGCACGCGCTGCTGGCCGAGGAGGGCTCCGCCCCGACGCCTCGGGGCATCGGGCCCGAGTCCATGTCCGCCGAGGCGGATACTCCGCCTCCCCAGCGGAACAGGGACACCGCCGTCCCCGCCTGTGTCCTGGCCGGCACCGGCCGCACCGACGCGGTGCTCGGCCACGAGCGGGGCGAGTACCAGGGGAAGCCCGCCTATCTGCTCGTGCTGCCGGACCCTGCGGACAGCACCCGGATCCAGGCCTATGTGCTCGACGCCTCCTGCGCGGACCGGACCACGGAGAGCGGAAGCCCGGCCGCCGAACTCCTCGTCAGCCAGACCTTCCCCCGCTCCTGACCTCTCTCCCCGTCCGGCAACGGTGCCGTGCGGCGGTCTCGGGAATGTACGCCCCTTAGGATCCGTTGGGTGGGGTGAGAGCGACCGAGACAAGCGCCCCCGTAGGCAGTGGCAGTCTGCAGAGACGAGGAAGAAATCCGTGAGCGACGTCCGTAATGTGATCATCATTGGCTCCGGGCCCGCGGGTTACACCGCTGCGCTCTACACCGCCCGGGCGTCGCTGAACCCCCTGGTCTTCGAAGGCGCCGTCACCGCGGGCGGCGCTCTGATGAACACGACCGAGGTCGAGAACTTCCCCGGCTTCCGTGACGGCATCATGGGTCCGGACCTGATGGACAACATGCGGGCCCAGGCCGAGCGTTTCGGCGCCGAGCTGGTCCCCGACGACGTCATCGCCGTGGACCTGACCGGTGACATCAAGACCGTCACCGACACCGCCGGCACCGTGCACCGCGCCAAGGCCGTCATCGTCACCACCGGCTCCCAGCACCGCAAGCTCGGCCTGCCGAACGAGGACGTGCTCTCCGGCCGCGGTGTCTCCTGGTGCGCCACCTGCGACGGCTTCTTCTTCAAGGACCAGGACATCGCCGTCGTCGGCGGCGGCGACACCGCGATCGAAGAGGCCACCTTCCTCTCGCGCTTCGCCAAGACCGTCACCATCGTCCACCGCCGCGACACCCTGCGTGCCTCGAAGGCCATGCAGGAGCGCGCCTTCGCCGACCCGAAGATCTCCTTCGCCTGGGACAGCGAGGTCACCGAGATCCACGGCGAGCAGAAGCTCAGCGGTGTGACCCTGCGCGACACCAAGACGGGCGAGACCCGCCTGCTTCCCGTCACCGGCCTCTTCATCGCCGTGGGCCACGACCCGCGGACGGAGCTCTTCAAGGGCCAGCTGGACCTCGACGAGGAGGGCTACCTCAAGGTGGCCGCCCCGTCGACGCGCACGAACCTCACCGGTGTCTTCGGTGCCGGCGACGTCGTCGACCACACCTACCGCCAGGCCATCACGGCCGCCGGTACCGGCTGCTCCGCCGCGCTGGACGCCGAGCGCTTCCTGGCCGCCCTCGCCGACAGCGAGAAGCTGGCCGAGACCCCCGCGGTCTGACCCCGTCTCCCCCCACCCACCTACACCCCGCGAGATCAAGGAGGCCGCTGTGGCCCTGAAGATTGTGACCGACGCTTCCTTCGAAGAAGACGTCCTCAAGAGCGACAAGCCCGTTCTGGTGGACTTCTGGGCCGAGTGGTGCGGCCCGTGCCGCCAGATCGCCCCGTCGCTCGAGGCCATCGCCGCCGAGCACGGCGAGATCGAGATCGTAAAGCTCAACATCGACCAGAACCCGGCCACGGCTGCCAAGTACGGCGTCATGTCCATCCCGACGCTGAACGTCTACCAGGGCGGCGAGGTCGTGAAGACGATCGTCGGTGCCAAGCCCAAGGCCGCCATCCTGCGCGACCTCGCGGACTTCGTCGAGCCGTCCAAGGCCTGACGCTCCCGCGTTGTTTCACGTGAAACACAGACGGCCCGCCCCCAGTAGGGGGCGGGCCGTCCTCGTGTCCTTGCCCTAGAGCGGCCGCAGGACAGGCTCCTTCTGTACGGCGCCGAGAAGCCGGTCCAGGGCCATCTCGACGTCCTCCTTCCAGGAGAGCGTCGTCCGGAGCTCCAGTCTCAGCCGGGGGAAGGCCGGATGCGGACGCACGGTCTTGAAGCCCACCGCCAGCAGATGATCGGCCGGCAGCACACAGGCCGGCTCCTTCCAGCGTGCGTCTCCGAAGGCCTCGATGGCCTTGAAGCCCCTCCGCAGCAGATCCTTGGCCACGGTCTGCACCATCACCCGGCCCAGCCCCTGTCCCTGGTAGCCGGGCATGATCCAGGCCGTGATCAGCTGCGCGGCATCGGCGGCCACGGGGCTTGTCGGAAAGGCCGTCGAGCGCGGTACATAGGCCGGGGGAGCGTAGAGGACGTAGCCGACCGGCACCTCGTCGACATAGACGACCCGGCCGCAGGATCCCCAGTCCAGCAGAACGCCCGAGATCCAGGCTTCCTTCTCCAGCTCCGGGCGCCCGGCCTTCACCGCGGCCTCTCCGCTGACCGGGTCGAGCTCCCAGAAGACGCAGGAGCGACACCGCTTGGGCAGGTCCGGAAGGTTGTCCAGTGTGAGCGGTACGAGCCGACGCCCCACGGCCGCTCCCCATTTCCTCGCCATCGCGTACGGATTCGCCTCTTGGAATCGTATCGATCGGGCGATCGGGAAGACACCGTTCACAGGCAAAGGGCGGGCCGCGTTCCGGTGAAGACCGGAGCACGGCCCGCCCTCGGCGGCCTCAGGGAGCGGAAAGGATCAGCTCTCCGCGTCCTGCTCGGCGTTCTTCTGGTCCATGACCCGTCCCTCGCCGGGAGCCAGGGTCGAGAGGATCCGCTCCAGATCCTCCATCGAGGCGAACTCGACGACGATCTTGCCCTTCTTCTGCCCCAGGTCGACCTTCACCCGGGTCTCGAAGCGGTCCGAGAGCCGGGAGGCGAGGTCTGTGAGCGCGGGCGAGACACGGCCGCCTGCGCGCGGTCCCTTCGGCTTGATCGTACCGACGGGCTCCTCGGAGCCCATAAGGCTCACGATCTCCTCGACGGAGCGCACCGAGAGTCCTTCGGAGACGATCCGGTGGGCGAGCTTGTCCTGGGACTCCGGGTCCTCCACACCGAGCAGGGCCCGCGCGTGACCGGCGGACAGCACTCCTGCGGCAACCCTCCGCTGCACCGGCGGCGAGAGCCGCAGAAGACGCAGCGTGTTGGAGATCTGCGGGCGGGAACGCCCGATCCGCTCCGCGAGCTGGTCATGGGTGCAGCCGAAGTCCTTGAGCAACTGCTCGTACGCGTGAGCCTCTTCGATCGCGTTCAGCTGGGCACGGTGAAGGTTCTCCAGGAGGGCGTCCAGGAGCATCTTCTCGTCATCGGTGTCCCGGACGATCGCCGGAATCCGCTCCAGACCTGCCGTCCTGGACGCCCGCAGCCGGCGCTCACCCATGACGAGCTCATAGCGCTCGTCATCGACCTTGCGTACGACCACGGGCTGGAGCAGACCCACCTCCTTGATGGAGATGACGAGCTCCGCCAGGGCGTCCTCGTCGAAGATCTCACGCGGCTGGTGCCGGTTGGGAACGATCGCGTCGAGCGGAAGCTCGGTGAAGTAGGCCCCGGCCGGCGGCTCCGGCCGGACCACGGACTCGGCTTCGTTCCACGACAGCATGGACTCCGGGGACTGCGCGCTCTGCGGAAGCGTCGCCAGCTTGGCGGCGGCCACCCCTCGGTCCGACGACAGAGCGGTGGGCACACCGGGAGAGGTCACGCCCGCCCCGACACCGGCCGCCGGCGCCTGCCGTTCCTGGGGAGCAGCGGGGATCAGCGCACCGAGCCCACGCCCCAATCCCCTACGTCGCTCACTCACTGGATCCCCTCCGACATGCTGCGCTGATGGTTCAGGTGCCCCATAGGGGCGTGCCCCACAGGGGCGTGCTGCGGGTCATAGTGCACGGCTGCCCCCCGCAGGGCGATCTCACGGGCCGCTTCGAGATAGGACAGGGCGCCGCTGGAGCCCGGGTCGTAGGTGAGGACCGTCTGCCCGTAGCTCGGGGCCTCCGAGATCCGGACGGACCTCGGGATGCTGGTCCGCAGCACCTCCTCGGCGAAGTGGGTGCGCACCTCGTCGGCGACCTGGGAGGCGAGCCTCGTTCTGCCGTCGTACATGGTGAGCAGGATCGTCGAGACGTGGAGCGCGGGGTTGAGGTGTCCCCTCACCAGATCGACGTTCCGCAGGAGCTGCCCGAGGCCCTCCAACGCGTAGTACTCGCACTGGATGGGGATCAGCACCTCGGCTCCGGCCACCATGGCGTTGACCGTGAGGAGACCGAGCGAGGGCGGGCAGTCGATCAGGATGTAGTCGAGCGGCTGCTCGTAGGCCTGGATCGCCCGCTGCAGGCGGCTCTCACGGGCCACCAGCGACACCAGTTCGATCTCCGCGCCGGCGAGGTCGATGGTGGCCGGGGCGCAGAAGAGGCCTTCGACGTCCATGACGGGCTGCACCACATCGGAGAGCGGCTTGCTGTCCACCAGAACGTCGTAGATCGAGGGGACCTCGGCGTGGTGGTCGATACCCAGCGCCGTAGAAGCATTGCCCTGGGGGTCCAGGTCGATGACCAGGACCCGGGCGCCGTGGAGGGCGAGGGACGCGGCAAGGTTGACCGTCGTGGTCGTCTTGCCCACGCCGCCCTTCTGATTGGCGACCACCATCACACGAGTCTGCGCCGGGCGGGGAAGTCCCTCACCGGCACGACCCAAGGCTTCTACTGCCAGCTGGGCAGCACGACCAATGGGGGTGTCGTCCATCGGGGGCGGTGTTTCACGTGAAACATCCTCCCCCGCCGATTCGGTTCGGGGACCGGGGACCGGATCGGTCATCGGTCCCGCGATGTTGGCGTCGGACCGCAAGGATTCACTCTCCTCGGCTTCAGGCTCGCGATGGGGAGAGCCTGCCATGCTTTCGGGGTCACGAACCAGCGAGGTCGGTGGTTCTGTGGGTGAATCCACCTCTGTGGACATCTCCGTAACCCTCGCGGGTGGCTTCACACGGGGTCGACGGTCCCGGGGCGTGGCAGCCGCGCGACCACGGCTGATGATCCCCTGCAGCAGTGAGCGATGTTTCACGTGAAACACCATGCCCCTGCTGCCAGGCACCAGGACCGCTCGACACTCCGAAATGGTACGTATGCGACGCTCAGCGGCGTCGGCGGGTCTTGCTCGTGCGGGCGGCCTTGGCTCGCTTGGCCGCGAACCGCACGCCACCCGGGCTCTCGCCGACCTCCACACGGACGACCGTGGACAACGGATCGACGATCCCCTCGCCCACCTGCAGCACCGAGGTCTCCACCACACCGAGCCGGGCGAGCGCGGCGCGCGCGCCGTTGATCTCCTCCTCAGCGGTGTCCCCCTTGAGAGCCAGCATCTCCCCGTACGGGCGCAGCAGGGGGACGCCCCAGCCGGCCAGTCGGTCGAGGGGAGCCACCGCACGAGCGGTCACCACGTGCACCGGAGTGATCTTGCCGAGCATCTCCTCGGCGCGCCCTCGGACCACGGTCACATGGTCGAGGCCGAGCAGCTCGACGACCTCCTGGAGGAAGTTCGTCCGACGAAGGAGCGGTTCCAGGAGCGTGATCTTCAGATCGGGCCGGACCAGGGCCAGGGGGATGCCGGGAAGGCCGGCGCCCGAGCCCACGTCGCAGACGGTGACACCCTCGGGAACGACCTCCGAGAGGACAGCGCAGTTCAGCAGGTGGCGCTCCCACAGCCGCGGAACCTCCCGCGGGCCGATCAGGCCGCGCTTCACACCCGCGTCCGCGAGGAGCTCCGCGTACCGCACGGCCTCCGGGAAGTACTCACCGAAGACTGTCCGCGCCTGCTCCGGAGCCTCGGGGAGCTCCGCTGCCTCCGTCACGGGAACCGTCCTTCCGTACCGCACGCTTCGCGTGCGAGCGCACTGTGGTAGCTGACTATCGGGCTGACAAAGATCGGCCCCGCCTGTGAACAGACGGGGCCGACACTACGTGAGGGTTCAGGCCGGGAGCACGACGACGAAGCGCTGGGGCTCCTCGCCCTCGGACTCGCTGCGCAGACCGGCGGCGGCGATCGCGTCGTGCACGACCTTGCGCTCGAACGGCGTCATCGGGTCCAGCTTGACCGGCTGACCGGTGGACTTCACCTCGACCGCGGCCTTGGCGCCCAGCTCGGCGAGCTCGGTGCGCTTCTTGGCACGGAAGCCGGCGATGTCGAGCATCAGACGGCTGCGGTCACCGGTCTCCCGGTTGACGGCCAGGCGGGTCAGCTCCTGGAGCGCCTCCAGGACCTCACCGTCGCGGCCCACGAGCTTCTGCAGCTCACGGCTGCTGGAGTCGCTGATGATCGAGACCGCGGCCCGGTCGGCCTCGACGTCCATGTCGATGTCGCCGTCGAGATCGGCGATGTCGAGCAGGCCCTCGAGGTAGTCGGCCGCGATCTCACCCTCCTGCTCCAGGCGGGTCAGGGTGTCGCCACCCTCGGCGGCGGCGGAGGTGGTGCCTTCCGTCACGGATGGACTCCTTCTTACTTCGGCGAGGCTCGGAGGCTCGGGGCTTACTTCTTGGAGGACGGGTGCTTGGGCCGCTGCTGGCCCTTGCGCTGACCGGACTTGCCCTGGCGGGAGCCCCCGGAGTTGGCACGGCTCGGACGCGCGGGCTTGTCGCCCGCCTCGTCCTTCGGCTCGTCCTTCGCGGTGGTCTTGGCCGGGCCCTGGGGCTTCTTCTCGAGCGAGGTGGTCGCCGCTTCGGCAGCCGGCTCGGAGATTTCCCCGGTGTCCTTCACCGCGGCCTGCTGGGCGGCGGACTGGCGCTGGGCCTTGGTCTGGCGCTTGGGCTGCTGACGCCTGGCGGCGGCACCGCCCTCGGCCTCGGCCTCGATCGTGTCGCTCTTGATGACGGTGCCGTCGGCCTGGGCGGCGAACCCGGCCTTGGTCAGACCCGAGAAGAAGCGGCGCTCGTTCTCGTTCCGGTCGCTGGTGGCCTTGGCGACGATCAGCTTCACGACGGTCTTCCGGCGGCGGCCGCGGACCTCGCCGTGGGTCGTGATGCTCTTCAGGAGACGCTGGAGGTAGGAGTCCTGCGCCTTGCTGCCCGGGGTCGGGTTCTGGTTGATCACGTACATCTGCTGACCCATGGTCCACAGGTTGGTGGTCAGCCAGTAGACGAGGACACCGACGGGGAAGTTGATGCCCATGACGGCGAAGATCACCGGGAAGATGTACATGAGCATCTTCTGCTGCTGCATGTACGGGGTCTTCACCGAGAGGTCGACGTTCTTCATCATCAGCTGGCGCTGGGTGAAGAACTGCGAGGCCGACATCAGGACGATCATGATCGCGGTGACGATGCGGACCGAGGTGATCGAGGCGTCGAGCGCGGCGACGTCGGCGGCGCTGTCCGTGAACTTCGAGGCGATCGGGGCACCGAAGATGTGGGCCTGCCGGGCGCTGTCGACCAGCGCCTGGTTCATCGCGCCGACCTTGTCGCCCTCGGCGATGTTGGACAGCACGTGGTACAGGGCGAAGAAGAACGGCGACTGCGCCAGGATGGGAAGGCACGAGGAGAGCGGGTTGGTACCCGTCTCCTTGTACAGCTTCATCATCTCTTCGGACTGACGCTGCTTGTCGCTCTTGTAGCGCTCCTGGATCGCCTTCATCTTCGGCTGGAGCGCCTGCATGTTCCGCGTCGACTTGATCTGCTTGACGAACAGCGGGATCAGACAGATACGGATCAGCACCACGAGGGACACGATGGACAGGCCCCAGGCCCAGCCCGTGTCAGGGCCGAAGACCGCCCCGTACACCTTGTGGAACTGGACGATGACCCAGGAAACGGGCCAGGTGATGAAGCTGAACAGACTGGCAATCGTGTCCACTAATCAGGCTCCTTGAGCATTGGGCGAGGTCTCTGCGGCCGGGCTCGTCTCGGCGGTGGACCCGCCCTTGTCGCCGCGCAGCGCGTTCCTCAGCATTTCGTGCCAGCGGGGGCGCTTACGCGGGGGGACGTGGTCCACACCGCCGGGCGACCACGGGTTGCACCGCAGGATGCGCCAGACGGTCAGGGCCGTGCCCTTGATCGCGCCATGCCGGTCGATGGCCGTGAATCCGTAGTGGGAACACGACGGGTAGTACCGGCAGACGGGGCCCAGGAGCGGGCTGATCGTCCACTGGTACAGCTTGATGAGAGCCAGCAGCGGGTACTTCATCGCGCGCCCCCTCCCAGCAGCCGCTGAAGAGCGGCGTCCAGGTCTCGGGCCAGCTGTGCGTGGTCGGCGTCGCCGGCTCCGGGCAACGCCCGTACGACCACCAGGCTACCGGGGGGCAGCTCGGAGAGTCGGTCGCGGACGAGATGGCGCAGACGTCGCTTCACCTGGTTGCGTACGACCGCACCGCCCACGGCCTTGCTCACGACGAAACCCGCACGCGTCGGGGGAGCGCTCTCCCCAGGCGCGTGCGGGTCCGTTGCACCGCTGCGTAGGTGGACGACGAGGAGCGGGCGACCGGCCCGGCGACCTCGGCGTACCGCGGTTGCGAAGTCCTCGCGCCGCCTCAGCCGATTCTCGGTAGGCAGCACGTCATGACCTGTTTAAGTGGATCAGGCGGACAGGCTCGCGCGACCCTTGCCACGGCGGTTCGCCAGGATGGCGCGGCCGGCACGCGTGCGCATGCGCAGGCGGAAGCCGTGGGTCTTCGCGCGACGACGGTTGTTCGGCTGGAAGGTGCGCTTGCTCACTCGGGGGCTCCAGAAATGATTCGTAGATGGCGGGACATCGCCTGGCTGTCACCGTGCGCCCACGAGTAGCTCGCAATACGCCCGAGTGCACCGCTAAACGATCACAGACCGTGATCTTTGCCCATCGGAGGCAGGCGGCAGCAGCCATCGACAACTCGACCTGGTTACGGTACGCGCGGCTACGCCATCCGGTCAAACCGACCTGTCGCCATCCCCCATTGTGCACAGGCTGTGGACAACAACTTGAACCACGTCATCCGCCACGACTACCGTGGACGGACTCCACATTCTTTTCCGTTCTGTCCTCACCTGTCCTCACGGACACCGTCCTCATGGACACCGACCCACCGTCCCCCGAGAACCACACCATCGTGGGACCTGCGAGAAAGCGTGCCCTGTGGCTGACGTACCTGCCGATCTTGCCGCAGTGTGGCCACGCGTCCTCGAGCAGCTCCTCGCCGAGGGACAGCAGGGGATCGAGCCCAAGGACAAGCAGTGGATCGAGCGCTGCCAGCCGCTCGCCCTGGTCGCCGACACGGCGCTCCTCGCCGTACCCAACGAGTGGGGCAAGCGGGTCCTCGAGGGCCGGCTCGCCCCCCTGATCAGCGAGACGCTCAGCCGCGAGTGCGGCCGCCCGATCCGGATCGCGATCACCGTCGACGACTCCGTCGGCGAGTCGACTCCGCCGGCGCCCCCGTCGCAGCAGTCCCGCTACGACGAGCGCCCGCAGCCCGAGCCGTACGAGAAGTACGAGGGCTACGGCCACCGGCCGATGCCCGACGACGGGCTTCCCTCGGCGCGCCCGGCCTATCCGGACTACGCGCAGCAACGGCCCGACCCCGGCGCCTGGCCGCGCACCCAGGAGGACCTGTCCTGGCAGCAGCCCCGGATGGGCGGCTACCAGGAGCGGGCTCCGTACACCGGCCCCGACCAGTCCCGGCAGTCGCGGTACGACGAGCCGCCCCGGGGCTACGAGCCGCAGCGGTCCGAGCGCCCGGAGCTGCCCGATCCGCAGAACCACGGACCTCGTCCCGGCCCCCGGCCGGGCGGTCCTGTGGGCGTTCCCGGCGGCGGCCACGGTTCCTCGTCCGCCCCCCAGGGCGGCGCTCCCGGCGAGCAGCACGCGCGGCTGAACCCCCGGTACCTCTTCGACACCTTCGTGATCGGTTCCTCGAACCGCTTCGCGCACGCCGCCGCCGTCGCGGTGGCCGAGGCGCCGGCGAAGGCGTACAACCCGCTCTTCATCTACGGGGAGTCGGGCCTCGGCAAGACCCATCTGCTGCACGCGATCGGCCACTACGCGCGGAACCTCTACCCGGGCACGCGCGTGCGGTACGTGAGCTCCGAGGAGTTCACCAACGAGTTCATCAACTCGATCCGCGACGGCAAGGGCGACGCCTTCCGGAAGCGCTACCGGGACGTGGACATCCTGCTGGTCGACGACATCCAGTTCCTCGCGAGCAAGGAGTCGACGCAGGAGGAGTTCTTCCACACCTTCAACACGCTCCACAACGCGAACAAGCAGATCGTGCTCTCCTCGGACCGGCCGCCCCGGCAGCTGGTGACCCTGGAGGACCGGCTCCGCAACCGCTTCGAGTGGGGCCTCACCACCGACGTGCAGCCGCCCGAGCTGGAGACGCGCATCGCGATCCTCCGCAAGAAGGCGGTGCAGGAGCAGCTCAACGCCCCGCCGGAGGTACTGGAGTTCATCGCCTCCCGGATCTCGCGGAACATCCGTGAGCTGGAGGGCGCGCTGATCCGGGTGACGGCCTTCGCGAGCCTCAACCGGCAGCCGGTGGACCTGGGGCTGACCGAGATCGTCCTCAAGGACCTGATCCCGGGCGGCGAGGACTCGTCGCCGGAGATCACCGCGCCGGCCATCATGGCGGCCACGGCCGACTACTTCGGTCTGACGGTGGAGGACCTCTGTGGATCCTCCCGGAGCCGTGTCCTGGTGACGGCCCGGCAGATCGCCATGTACCTGTGCCGTGAGCTCACGGACCTGTCGCTGCCGAAGATCGGCGCGCAGTTCGGCGGCCGTGACCACACGACGGTGATGCACGCGGACCGGAAGATCCGCGCGTTGATGGCCGAGCGGCGCTCCATCTACAACCAGGTCACCGAGCTCACCAACCGCATCAAGAACGGCTGACCCGCCGCTGGGGCAACCGACGGCCGACGGCCGCCCCAGCGGTCCTCGAAGGGCGCTCCGGGACACCCCCCGGAGCGCCCTTCCGCGTTCCCAGGAGCGGACCAAGGGCGGTTTCGAGTCCTCGCGGGGCCTTCCGGGAGCCCTCCGGAAGCTCTCTAGGAGCTCTCCGGGCACCTTCCCCGGGTCGCCCGGGGTCCTGTCCGCCGACCGGGTTGTTCGATTACTCCGCTCCGGTGGCAGGTTCTCCACAGATTGCGGGATGATCTCCCGTCCACAGGGTGGGGACTGTTGAGTTATCCGGATCCTGTCCACAGGCAAGCCTGGTGACAGACCATCACCCCAGGTCAGACCCTTGTGGAATTGTTGGTAAAAGATATCCACAGGCTGTGGATGAACCCTTCACCCACAGAGGACTCGGAAGGTTGTCCACCGGCTGCCCACAGGGTGGGGACTGTTGCCCACAGCTTCTCCACAGCGCTGTCCACTGTTCGGCAACGAATCGCCCCTTCTCACCGCGTCGAGTGAAAGCCGTCACACCAAGGAGCACGATTGGGCTGTGGGGAACCTGGGTAAAGCTGGGGACGACGCTGGGGAGAACTCCCCATGACCTGTGTATCGGGTGTGCACAACTTTCGGGTGTCCACAGAGAACCCCAGTTGTCCACCGGCTCCACCCACAGGCTCGGTGGACAAAAAACAGGGTCTGACCTGTGCAAACGACGTTATCCACCGTTTCCACAGGCCCTACTACTACTCCCACATAGAGTTAGCCCGGAATTCGCTTCGAAGTGGGACCTGTGCACAACTCGGCGCCGGAGCTCCGACGCGCTCTTGTCGCGACTTGACCCCGAGCAGCACCGAGTGTCGGCGGCGTACGTCAGACTGGTTCCCGCAGTCGACGAAGAGCCAGCAACAGCAGGAGGCGGTTCCGGTGAAGATCCGGGTGGAGCGCGATGTACTCGCGGAGGCGGTGGCCTGGGTGGCCCGCAGCCTCCCGGCCCGTCCGCCGGCGCCCGTTCTCGCGGGCCTTCTGCTGAAGGCCGAGGACGGCGCCCTGAGCTTCTCGAGCTTCGACTACGAGGTCTCGGCCCGCGTCTCCGTCGAGGCGGAGGTCGAGGAGGACGGCACCGTCCTGGTCTCCGGCCGGCTGCTCGCCGACATCTGCCGCGCCCTCCCCAACCGTCCGGTGGAGATTTCCACAGACGGTGTACGGGCGACCGTGGTCTGCGGCTCCTCCCGCTTCACCCTCCACACCCTGCCTGTGGAGGAGTACCCGACGCTGCCGGAGATGCCCACCGCGACCGGCACCGTCCCCGGTGAGGTCTTCGCCTCCGCCGCAGCCCAGGTGGCCATCGCCGCCGGCCGTGACGACACGCTGCCCGTCCTCACCGGTGTGCGCATCGAGATCGAGGGCGACACCGTCACCCTGGCCTCCACCGACCGCTACCGCTTCGCGGTCCGCGAGTTCCTGTGGAAGCCGGAGTCCCCGGACGCCTCCGCGGTCGCCCTGGTCCCCGCGAAGACCCTCCTGGACACCGCGAAGGCGCTCACCAGCGGCGACACGGTCACCCTGGCGCTCTCGGGCTCCGGCAAGGGCGAGGGCCTCATCGGTTTCGAGGGCGCCGGCCGCCGCACCACCACCCGGCTGCTCGAAGGCGACCTGCCGAAGTACCGGACGCTCTTCCCCACCGAGTTCAACTCGGTCGCGGTGATCGAGACCGCCCCCTTCGTCGAGGCCGTCAAGCGCGTGGCCCTGGTGGCCGAGCGCAACACCCCGGTCCGGCTGAGCTTCGAGCAGGGCGTGCTGATCCTGGAGGCCGGCTCCAGTGACGACGCACAGGCTGTGGAGCGTGTGGACGCGCAGCTGGAGGGCGACGACATCTCGATCGCCTTCAACCCGACCTTCCTGCTCGAAGGCCTGAGCGCGATCGGCTCCCCGGTCGCCCAGCTCTCCTTCACGACCTCCACCAAGCCCGCGCTCCTGAGCGGCAGGCCGGCGGTCGACGCGGAGGCCGACGAGGCCTACAAGTACCTGATCATGCCGGTGCGGCTGAGCGGCTGAGGCCTGGCAGTCCGTGCCGGGGGTCCGGGGGTCGCCCCCGGAAAGACGCGGTATGCCGGTGCGGCTGAGCGGCTGAGGACGGTCGCCGGGGCATCGCCTGAGCGGCTGACCCCACAGGTGTGCACCCGGGTCCGGGCGTAGGCTCGGACCCGGGAAAACCGCACACGACGCTTAAGGAATCTCTGATGGAGCTCGGTCTCGTCGGTCTCGGCAAGATGGGCGGCAACATGCGCGAGCGCATCCGCCGCGCAGGCCACACCGTCATCGGATACGACCGCAATCCGGACCTCGCCGATGTCCACAGCCTCGAAGAGCTTGTGGGCAAGCTCAAGGGGCCCCGCGTCGTGTGGGTCATGGTTCCGGCCGGTGCCGCGACCCAGTCCACCATCGACGAGCTGGCCGACCTGCTCTCCCCCGGCGACATCGTCGTGGACGGCGGGAACTCGCGCTGGACGGACGACGAGAAGCACGCCGAGGAGCTGGCGGCCAAGGGCATCGGCTTCGTCGACTGCGGCGTCTCCGGCGGCGTCTGGGGCCTGGAGAACGGCTACGCGCTGATGTACGGCGGTTCCGCCGAGGACGTGGCGAGGGTCCAGCCGATCTTCGACGCCCTCAAGCCCGAGGGTGAGTTCGGCTCGGTCCACGCGGGCAAGGTCGGCGCCGGCCACTTCGCGAAGATGGTCCACAACGGCATCGAGTACGCGATGATGCAGGCCTACGCCGAGGGCTGGGAGCTCCTGGAGAAGGTCGACTCCGTCACCGACGTCCGTGAGGTCTTCCGCTCCTGGCAGGAGGGCACGGTCATCCGTTCCTGGCTGCTCGACCTCGCGGTGAACGCGCTGGACGAGGACGAGCACCTGGAGCAGCTCCGCGGCTACGCCCAGGACTCCGGCGAGGGCCGGTGGACCGTCGAGGCCGCCATCGACAACGCCGTACCGCTGCCGGCGATCACCGCGTCGCTCTTCGCGCGGTTCGCCTCGCGTCAGGACGACTCCCCGCAGATGAAGATGATCGCCGCGCTGCGCAACCAGTTCGGCGGCCACGCGGTCGAGTCCAAGAAGTAATCCACAGGTTGTGCACCCCGCGGTGCACAACCGCCGGGGGAAGAAGGTCGGCGCCCAACCATGCACGTCACGCATCTGTCGCTGGCCGACTTCCGCTCCTACGCCCGGGTCGAGGTCCCGCTCGACCCGGGCGTCACCGCTTTCGTGGGAGCCAACGGCCAGGGCAAGACCAATCTGGTCGAGGCCGTCGGCTATCTCGCGACCCTCTCCAGCCACCGTGTCGCCTCCGACGCCCCGCTCGTGCGGATGGGGGCGGAGCGCGCGGTCATCCGCGCCGCCGTCACCCAGGGCGAGCGCTCCCAGCTGATCGAGCTCGAACTCAATCCGGGCCGGGCCAACCGTGCCCGTATCAACAGGTCCTCGCAGGTCAGACCCCGTGACGTGCTCGGAATCGTACGAACCGTGCTGTTCGCGCCCGAGGACCTCGCCCTGGTGAAGGGCGACCCCGGCGAGCGCCGGCGCTTCCTCGACGAGCTGATCACGGCGCGCACCCCGCGGATGGCGGGTGTGCGCTCCGACTACGACCGTGTGCTCAAGCAGCGCAACACGCTCCTGAAGTCGGCCGCGATGGCACGGCGGCACGGCGGCCGCGGCATGGACCTCTCCACCCTGGACGTCTGGGACCAGCACCTGGCGCGGGTCGGAGCCGAGCTGCTCGCCCAGCGGCTCGACCTGATCGCCGTACTGCAGCCGCTCGCGGACAAGGCGTACGAGCGGCTGGCGCCCGCCGGCGGACCGATCCTGCTGGAGTACCGACCCTCCGCGCCGGGCGCCGGGCACACCCGCGAGGAGCTCTACGAACAGCTGCTCGCCGCGCTCGCCGAGGTGCGCAAGCAGGAGATCGAGCGGGGCGTCACGCTGGTCGGGCCGCACCGCGACGAGCTGCTGCTCAAGCTCGGGGAGCTGCCGGCGAAGGGGTACGCCAGCCACGGCGAGTCCTGGTCGTACGCCCTGGCGCTGCGGCTCGCCTCGTACGACCTGCTGCGGGCCGAGGGCAACGAACCCGTCCTCGTCCTCGACGACGTCTTCGCCGAGCTGGACGCGCGGCGGCGCGAGCGGCTCGCGGAGCTGGTGGCGGGCGGCGAGCAGGTCCTGGTGACGGCCGCCGTCGACGACGACGTGCCGGGGGTCCTCGCGGGGACGCGGTACGCGGTGGCCGACGGGGCGGTGGAGCGGGCGTGAGCGAGGAAAAGCTTCCACAGCCTGTGGACACTCCTTCGGCCCCCGAACCCTCGGGCGTCGACCTCGCGCGGGTCGCGCTGCGCGCCGCCAAGGAACAGGCGAAGGCCAAGGGCGCGGCCGCCCAGCAGAAGAAGCAGGCCCGGCGCGGCGGCGGACTGCGGTCCGGCGCGCGCGCCGACGGCCGTGACCCGATGGCGCTCGGCGCGGCGATCAACCGGCTGATCACCGAGCGGGGCTGGGAGACGCCGGCGGCCGTCGGCGGGGTCATGGGCCGCTGGCCGCAGATCGTCGGGGAGAACCTGGCGAAGCACTGCGTACCGCTGAAGTTCGACGACGAGCCGGACGCGCGCGTGCTCACGGTGCAGTGCGACTCGACGGCCTGGGCGACGCAGCTGAGGCTGCTCGCGCCGACGCTGGTGGCGCGGCTGAACGAGGACCTGGGGCACGGGACGGTACGGGTCATCAAGGTGCTGGGACCGGGGGCGCCGCGGCGGGGGTACGGGCCGCTCAGGGCGCCGGGGTCCGTGGGGCCCGGGGACACGTACGGCTAGAGCGCCGGTCGATACGGGCGGGTTCGTGTGGTGCGGATCCAAGCAGAGGCACCGTGCGGGGGGCCGTTGTGCCCATGCGGTCCGCCGGGGCGGACCGCATGCCCGCGACGGGACACCGCCCATGCCCACTGGCCGTCACAGCTCGAAGCGCTGGGTGGCCGTCAGGGGGCTCTGGAGCCCCTGTCCGGATATGGGGAGTCGTCTCGCTCCCGCTCAGGGCGGCACATGCGGACTCAGGGACCGGCAAACCCCCATGAGTGTCGGCGCTACCGGTAGACTGGAAGACAATCCCGCCACCCTGCGGAACAAGTCGAACGACGCAGCCGCTCCCGTATGCCCGGAGAACGGCCTGTGCTGTGCCAGAAAGGGCGCTTCGTGGCCGATTCCGGCAACCCCAACGAGAACAACCAGTACACCGCCAGCAACATCCAGGTCCTTGAAGGCCTGGATGCAGTGCGCAAGCGCCCCGGCATGTACATCGGCTCGACCGGCGAGCGCGGTCTGCACCACATGGTGCAGGAGGTCGTCGACAACTCGGTCGACGAGGCGCTGGCCGGGCACGCGGACACCATCGACGTCACGATCCTCGCCGACGGCGGCGTGCGCGTCATCGACAACGGCCGTGGCATCCCGGTGGGCATCGTGGCCTCCGAGGGCAAGCCGGCCCTCGAGGTCGTGCTGACCGTGCTGCACGCGGGCGGCAAGTTCGGCGGCGGCGGCTACGCCGTCTCCGGCGGCCTGCACGGTGTCGGTGTGTCGGTCGTGAACGCCCTGTCCACCAAGGTGTCCGTCGAGGTCAAGACGGACGGCCACCGCTGGACGCAGGACTACAAGATGGGCGCCCCGACCGCGCCCCTCGCGCAGCACGAGGCGACCGACGAGACCGGCACGACGGTGACCTTCTGGGCCGACCCGGACATCTTCGAGACGACCGAGTACTCCTTCGAGACGCTCTCGCGCCGCTTCCAGGAGATGGCCTTCCTCAACAAGGGCCTGACGATCTCGCTCACCGACGAGCGCGAGTCCGCGAAGGCGACCGTGGGCGCCGACGACCCGGACGCCGAGGCGGCCGCCGAGCAGGCCGCCCGCACGGTGAAGTACCACTACGAGGGCGGCATCGTCGACTTCGTGACGTACCTCAACTCGCGCAAGGGCGAGCTGATCAACCCCACCGTCATCGACATCGAGGCCGAGGACAAGGAGCGCGCGCTCTCGGTCGAGATCGCGATGCAGTGGAACTCCTCGTACAGCGAGGGCGTGTACTCCTTCGCGAACACGATCCACACCCACGAGGGCGGTACGCACGAGGAGGGCTTCCGCGCCGCGCTGACCACGCTGGTCAACAAGTACGCGCGCGACAAGAAGCTGCTCCGCGAGAAGGACGACAACCTCACGGGCGACGACATCCGCGAGGGTCTGACCGCGATCATCTCGATCAAGCTGGGCGAGCCGCAGTTCGAGGGCCAGACGAAGACCAAGCTCGGCAACACCGAGGCGAAGACCTTCGTCCAGAAGATCGTCCACGAGCACCTGACGGACTGGTTCGACCGCAACCCCAACGAGGCCGCGGACATCATCCGCAAGGGCATCCAGGCCGCCACCGCGCGCGTGGCCGCCCGCAAGGCGCGCGACCTGACCCGCCGCAAGGGCCTCCTGGAGTCGGCGTCGCTGCCGGGCAAGCTGTCCGACTGCCAGTCGAACGACCCGGCCAAGTGCGAGATCTTCATCGTCGAGGGTGACTCCGCCGGCGGTTCGGCCAAGTCCGGCCGCAACCCGATGTACCAGGCCATCCTGCCGATCCGGGGCAAGATCCTGAACGTCGAGAAGGCGCGGATCGACAAGATCCTGCAGAACACCGAGGTCCAGGCCCTGATCTCGGCCTTCGGCACCGGTGTGCACGAGGACTTCGACATCGAGAAGCTCCGCTATCACAAGATCATCCTGATGGCGGACGCCGACGTCGACGGTCAGCACATCAACACCCTGCTGCTGACCTTCCTCTTCCGCTTCATGCGGCCGCTGGTCGAGGCCGGTCACGTCTACCTCTCCCGCCCGCCGCTCTACAAGATCAAGTGGGGCCGGGACGACTTCGAGTACGCGTACTCGGACCGCGAGCGGGACGCGCTCGTCACGTTGGGCAAGCAGAACGGCAAGCGGATCAGGGAAGACTCGATCCAGCGCTTCAAGGGTCTCGGCGAGATGAACGCCGAGGAGCTGCGCGTCACCACCATGGACGTCGAGCACCGCGTGCTCGGCCAGGTCACCCTGGACGACGCCGCGCAGGCCGACGACCTGTTCTCGGTGCTGATGGGCGAGGACGTCGAGGCACGCCGCTCGTTCATCCAGCGCAACGCCAAGGACGTTCGCTTCCTCGACATCTGAGTCGGTCTCAGCTGACCGTACGAAAGGACTGACGACCAGCAATGGCCGACGAAACCACGCCGACCGGCACCACCGAAGAAGAGCCGCAGCTGCGGATCGAGCCCGTCGGGCTCGAGACCGAGATGCAGCGCTCGTACCTCGACTACGCGATGTCCGTCATCGTGTCCCGCGCGCTGCCCGACGTACGGGACGGCCTCAAGCCCGTCCACCGGCGCGTGCTGTACGCGATGTACGACGGCGGCTACCGGCCCGAGAAGGGCTTCTACAAGTGCGCCCGCGTCGTCGGTGACGTCATGGGTACGTACCACCCGCACGGCGACTCCTCGATCTACGACGCGCTCGTCCGCCTCGCCCAGCACTGGTCGATGCGGATGCCGCTCGTCGACTCCAACGGCAACTTCGGTTCCCCGGGCAACGACCCGGCCGCCGCCATGCGGTACACCGAGTGCAAGATGATGCCGCTGGCCATGGAGATGCTCCGGGACATCGACGAGGAGACCGTCGACTTCCAGGACAACTACGACGGCCGCAACCAGGAGCCGACGGTCCTGCCGGCCCGGTTCCCGAACCTGCTGGTCAACGGCTCGGCCGGCATCGCCGTCGGTATGGCCACCAACATCCCGCCGCACAACCTGCGCGAGGTCGCGGCCGGCGCCCAGTGGGCCCTCGAACACCCCGAGGCCACCCACGAGGAGCTCCTCGACGCCCTGATCGAGCGGATCAAGGGCCCGGACTTCCCCACCGGCGCGCTCGTCGTCGGCCGCAAGGGCATCGAGGAGGCGTACCGCACCGGCCGTGGCTCGATCACGATGCGCGCGGTCGTCGAGGTCGAGGAGATCCAGAACCGCCAGTGCCTGGTGGTCACGGAACTGCCGTACCAGACCAACCCGGACAACCTCGCGCAGAAGATCGCCGACCTGGTGAAGGACGGCAAGATCGGCGGCATCGCCGACGTCCGCGACGAGACCTCGTCCCGGACCGGCCAGCGCCTGGTCATCGTGCTCAAGCGCGACGCCGTCGCCAAGGTCGTCCTCAACAACCTGTACAAGCACACCGACCTGCAGACGAACTTCGGCGCGAACATGCTGGCGCTCGTCGACGGCGTGCCGCGCACCCTCTCGCTCGACGCGTTCATCCGCCACTGGGTGACGCACCAGATCGAGGTCATCGTGCGCCGGACCCGCTTCCGGCTGCGCAAGGCCGAGGAGCGCGCCCACATCCTGCGCGGTCTGCTCAAGGCGCTCGACGCCATCGACGAGGTCATCGCGCTCATCCGGCGCAGCGACACGGTCGAGGTCGCACGCGGCGGCCTGATGGACCTGCTGAGCATCGACGAGATCCAGGCCAACGCGATCCTGGAGATGCAGCTCCGCCGGCTCGCCGCCCTGGAGCGCCAGAAGATCGTCGCCGAGCACGACGAGCTCCAGGCCAAGATCAACGAGTACAACGCGATCCTGGCCTCTCCGGAGCGCCAGCGGGCGATCGTCAGCGAGGAACTGGCCGCGCTCGTCGAGCGTTTCGGCGACGACCGACGCTCCAAGCTCGTGCCCTTCGACGGTGACATGTCCATCGAGGACCTGATCGCCGAGGAGGACATCGTCGTCACCATCTCGCGCGGCGGCTATGTGAAGCGGACGAAGACCGAGGACTACCGCTCGCAGAAGCGCGGCGGCAAGGGCGTGCGCGGCACGAAGCTGAAGCAGGACGACATCGTCGACCACTTCTTCGTCTCCACGACCCACCACTGGCTGCTCTTCTTCACCAACAAGGGCCGGGTCTACCGGGTCAAGGCGTACGAGCTGCCCGACGCCGGCCGGGACGCGCGCGGCCAGCACGTGGCCAACCTGCTCGCCTTCCAGCCGGACGAGCAGATCGCCCAGATCCTGGCGGTCCGCGACTACGAGGCCGCGCCGTACCTGGTGCTCGCCACCAAGGCCGGCCTGGTCAAGAAGACCGCGCTGAAGGACTACGACTCGCCGCGCTCGGGCGGTGTCATCGCCATCAACCTCCGGGAGACGGAGGACGGCGGCGACGACGAGCTGATCGGCGCGGAGCTGGTCTCGGCCGAGGACGATCTGCTGCTCATCAGCAAGAAGGCGCAGTCGATCCGCTTCACCGCCACGGACGACGCGCTGCGTCCGATGGGACGCGCCACCTCGGGCGTCAAGGGGATGAGTTTCCGCGCGGACGACGAACTGCTCTCGATGAATGTCGTCCGGCCCGGTACGTTCGTCTTCACCGCGACCGACGGCGGGTACGCGAAGCGCACCCCCGTCGACGAGTACCGCGTCCAGGGTCGTGGCGGCCTCGGCATCAAGGCCGCCAAGATCGTGGAGGACCGTGGCTCGCTCGTGGGCGCGCTGGTGGTCGAGGAGACGGACGAGATCCTCGCCATCACGCTGTCCGGCGGTGTGATTCGTACGCGAGTCAACGAAGTCAGGGAGACCGGCCGTGACACCATGGGCGTCCAGCTGATCAACCTGGGCAAGCGCGACGCCGTCGTCGGCATCGCGAGGAACGCCGAGGCCGGCAGCGACGACGAGGTCGATGAGGCCGACGACGCCGTGGAGGCGTCCGAGGCCGCGGTGGTCGAGACCGATGGGGTCGAGACCGAGGAAGTCGAGGGCACGGAGCCCTCGGCCGGGGAGCACGAGGAGTAAGAGCGTGAGTGGAGCCACGGGCGCCGGATCGGCGGCCGCCGGAGCTTCTGCTGGTGCTGGAGCGAACGGCGCCCGTGGCCCCGCCACGGACTCCCAGGGGGTTGCGGTGACGGACACTCGGGGGCAGCAGCCCTCGTACGAGACCTACAACGGGCCGCTGCCCGGCGAGCGCGCGGGTGCGCAGCAGCCGGGCGGGCCGTACCACCCGCCGCAGGCGTACGGCGCCGCGGCGGGCGGTCAGACCGGGGCCGTGCGCCGGCCGCGTACGGGGGCGAGCACGACGCCCCGTACGCGCAAGGCGCGGCTGCGGGTGGCCAAGGCCGATCCGTGGTCGGTGATGAAGGTGAGCTTCCTGCTCTCCATCGCGCTGGGCATCTGCACGGTCGTCGCCGCGGCGGTGCTGTGGATGGTCATGGACGCCATGGGCGTGTTCTCGACGGTCGGCGGCACGATCAGCGAGGCCACGGGCTCGAACGAGTCCAACGGCTTCGACCTGCAGTCGTTCCTCTCGCTGCCGCGGGTGCTGATGTTCACCTCGGTGATCGCCGTGATCGACGTGGTCCTGATGACCGCCCTGGCGACCCTGGGCGCGTTCATCTACAACCTGTCGGCCGGCTTCGTGGGCGGTGTGGAGCTCACGCTCGCCGAGGACGAGTAGGACGCGCGGGGCCGGTCCGGGAACGGATTTTGGGACTGGCCCCCACGTGCGCTAATCTTCAGGAGTCAGCGCGCGGGACACACACCGCAGAGCGCGGCGGGGCTATAGCTCAGTTGGTTAGAGCGCATCCCTGATAAGGATGAGGCCACAGGTTCAAATCCTGTTAGCCCCACAGTATCGATCGACCCGGACGGTTACTCCGTCCGGGTCGATTTGTTTGTCCCGGGCCGGTGGGAGGTTTGAAGCTCGTACAGATCACCGATCGGTATCGGTCGATGTGTAGAGTGGGCGTCAGAAGTCTCCTACGTCAACGAAAGACGAGGTCGCGCGGTGAAGAAGCTTCTCCTGGTCGCACTGGCCGCCATCGGCGGGCTCCTCGTGTACCGCCAGATCCAGGCGGATCGCGCCGAGCAGGATCTGTGGACGGAGGCGACCGACTCCGTGCCCGCAGGTTCGGGTGTCTGAGACGAAGACCGTCTGTGGGTGAAGCCCCGGCCGCGCGTGAGCGGGCCGGGGCTTCGCTTTGCCTGAGCAAATTTTTGACTTGCTTAAGTGAAGAGGTGGAGCGCGTGAGGACGCAGGCCGGCATCGGCCGGAGGGCGGGGGCCCTGATCACGGCGGCCGCGGCGGTCGGAGCGGTGGCGGCGCTGCCCGGCAGGGCGACGGCGATGACGCCGGGACAGCCGCTGGTGGCGTCAGCCGGTCAGGTGGAGGCTGCGGCGGCCGGTCGGGTGGGGGCTGTGGCGCCCGCTGTGGCTCCGGCGGCAGACGGGGAGGCACTTCCGCCGTACACCTTCGACGGCGCGGCACAGCGGGTCCAGGGAGCCGTCTCGAGCTCGGACGGGGCCCGTCTGACGGCCGGGCAGACCTACCGGGACACGCTCAAGAAGGACGGCAAGGTCTACTACCGGGTCGACCTCGACGACAAGCGGAACGCGTACGTCTCCGTGGTCGCCGTCCCGAAGACCGGCGGAAAGGTCGACTACGGCGACGGCTTCAGGGTCAGCCTGCAGGACACCTCCGGCACCGAGTGCGGCTACCAGCAGGTGAACTTCACGTCGGCCGAGTACACGCGGCCGCTCGCCGCGTACGCCCGCCGCGTCATCGACGCGGACAGCTCCACCTGCCAGGCCGCCGGCGCCTACTACGTCCTGGTCGAGCGGGAGTCGAAGGCGACCTCGAGCCCCGACGACTGGGAGCTCGAGATCCGGCACGTGTCCGAGCCGGCCCTGAAGAAGGCCGGGCCGACCGTACTCCCGGAGGTGTGGGCCTCCGGCACGCCCGCACCGCCCACGGGCGGCCCCACGCCACGGCAGGGCGGCTCCGGAATCCACGACGCCACCTCGCTGACGCAGGGCGAGTGGCGGTCCGACATCCGGCCGGGACAGACGCTCTTCTACCGGGTGCCGGTCGACTGGGGGCAGCAGCTCTTCGCCAGCGCCGAACTCGGCAGCAGCGCCGGGGGTGACGAGTACATCGGCAGCGCCCTGATCCTCTCCCTGGAGAACCCGGCGCTCGGACACGTCGTCGAGAACACCGGAAGCTACGACGGGAAGTCCTCGACGCTGGCGCTCGACGCGCTGCGGCCGGTGGCCCACGAGAACCGCACCTCGTACCAGGACGCCACCAGCGGCATGCGGTTCGCCGGCTGGTACTACCTGTCGGCCACGCTCAGCCCGGCGGTCGCCGAGGAGTACGGGGACGAGCCGGTGCCGCTGACCCTGCGGGTCTCCCTCCGGGGCGACGCGAAGCCGGGCCCGGGATACGACGGCGACCCGGGGCCGTTCACGGTGACCGCCGACGACAAGGAGGCCGCCGCGAACGGTGCCAGTGGGGCGCGGGCGGCGGAGCGGGACGGCTCCATGGGTGTCGTCGCGGTGGCCGGCATCGGCAGCGGGACGGTGCTGCTGCTGGGCCTCGGCGCGTGGACGCTGGTGGCGCGGCGGCGGGCGGCGTAGGGCCTGCGGTTCAGGTCTGGGCGAGCGCCCAGAACCCGACCGCGAAGCACACGAGCGCGAGCAGCAGGACCGGGATCGTCACCTTCGGGGGCGGTCCCGGTCGGCGTACGGGGGCGGGCCGCGCGGGAACCTGATCGGGTCGAGCGGTGTATGGATGAGTAGGGGCTTGTCCGTACGGCGTCGCCGCGGTGGGCGCCTGTTCGAAGGGGGTGATCGGGTGCGCGGCCGGCGGGGGCAGGTGGAAGCTGCCCGTCTCGGAGGGACCGGGCAGCGGCGCGGTCGTGGAGACCGGGGCGGCGGACGCGGCGGCGTGGGGAGCGGCCGGGTGCTGGGGCTGGTACTGCGAGTGTGGGGCCTGTCGCTGGTGTGGCGGTACGGGCATGAGGGCGGGCGTCGGTACGGCGGCGGGCGGGGCGGTCGGTGCGGCGGGCGGCGTGGCGGCCGGTGCGGCGGCGGAAAGGCCCCCTGCGGCCTGGGTGCCGTGCGCGGTCGGCATGGCGTCTGCGGCCCGGGTGCCGTGCGCGGCCGTGGCGGCGCCGGTGTCGGAGAGACCGGTGGGGTCGGCGGGGCCTGTGCTGTCCACAGGGCCTGTGGGACCTGTGGGCCCCTGGGGGCCGAAACCGGCGGGGAGAGGGCCGAGTTGGTCGAAGATCTCGACCGGCTGCTCGTCGGGGTGCGGCTCGGGAAGCATCTCCACGGCGGCGGTCAGCGCCTTGCGCGCGCCCGTGGCCGTCCGGAAGCGGGCCTGCGGATCGGGCTGGAGCAGCCCGGCGAGCACCTGCCACAGGGGCTCGGGGATGCCCTCGGGGGCGCCGGGAGTGCCGTGCGCGAGGAAGTGCTCGACCAGGGCCTGCGAGTCCGGCTTGCGGCCCTGGAGCAGATAGAGGGCGACCAGGCCGACCGCGAAGAGGTCGGCGGTGAAGTCGGGCTCGGCGCCGAGCAGCTGCTCGGGCGCGAAGTACCCGGGCGTGCCCACCACGTAGTTGGTCTCGGTGAGACGCGGTTCGCCCTTGCGCATGGAGATGCCGAAGTCGGAGAGCCGCAGATGCGGCCGCCCGGTACCCGTGACGTCCATCAGGATGTTGGCGGGCTTGATGTCCCGGTGGACGACCCCCTCGGCATGCACCGTGGCCAGCCCCGAGAGCAGCTGGTCGAGCAGGACGCCGACGAACCGGGGCGGCAGCGGGCCGTAGTCGCCGATGACGTGGGCCAGGGAGCCGCCGGCGACCAGGTCCATGGTGAACAGGACCTTGTCGTCGTCGGCGGCCCAGCTGGCCGGGGCGAGGACGTGCGGATGATCGATCCGCAGCGCCTGCTCGCGGACGAAGCGGAGCAACGTGTGCGCGTCGCTCTGCAGAAGCACCTTGGCTGCCACATAACGGCGGCGACGGTGGTCCCAGGCACGCCATACCGCGCCAGCCCCGCCCCGTCCGATCGGATCGACCAGCTCGTACCGACCAGCGAAGACCTCACCCATCGTGCTGCGCCGCTCCCCGTCTGCTTCGTCTCTCGGCGATGCCGGCCGGCTGCCGACCGCGTCAGTTCTGGTGCGACTCGTAGTGGGCGACCGCGTCCGCGGTGCGCCCGGCGCCGTACACCCGGAGGAACTCTGCCAGTTCCGGGTGGGCCGGAGCGAGGGAGTCGGCCGCGTCGATGATGTCGCCCGCCGCCGCTACGGAGCGCAGCAGCGACTGGATCTCGCGGACCACCCGGCGGACGGTCGGAGCACCCGGACCGGTGCTGGTCTGTCCCGTGCTGGTGAGGACGGAGCCGCCCTGCGACTTCTTCACCTCGTCCATCCGGTCGGTGGCCTCGGCGGCACTGACACTGCCGTCGGCGACCTGCACGGCGAGTTCCTGGAGTGCCTGGACACGCTGGACGACGGCCGGGTTTCCGATCTTGGCGCGCTGGCCGCTCATCAGCTGGGACAGCATGGGCGCGGACAGTCCGAGCACGGCCGCGAGCCTGGCCTGGTTGAGCCCGAGATCGTCGATCAGCCGACGGAAGAGCGCCCCCAACGGCTCCCCGTACCAACTGCGCTGAAGCTCTCTGGCTCTGGCCGTGGCTTCCTGCTGCGCTGCGTCCATTACTTCTCCCCATCCCTGCGGTTCGCCACTGCGAACCTCGGTCAGCATCTTACGGAGAGTGGTCGCTGACCGGGAGTCCCAATCCTTTTGCGGGACATGGGGGGTGACCCGGTACGCTGTCCTCGTTCCGGGGCCTTAGCTCAGTTGGTAGAGCGCTGTCTTTGCATGGCAGATGTCAGGGGTTCGACTCCCCTAGGCTCCACCCCGTACACCCCCTTCGAACTGCGGAAACGTGGTTCGAAGGGGGTGTTTTGCGTGAGGTGCGCGCCCATCGCGGCGGCCGGGAGGTCTCCGCCCGGGCGCCTGCTGGTCCGGACGGGTGGTGTTCATCGGAAGAGCTGCGCAGCAGGGGCGTCGGTCCGCGGAAAGCGGGCGCCCATCGACATGATGAGGAAGGTACGAAAAGCGCGCAATCCGAAATGAACCATCCGAGAACGTCACGCATCACGAAAGTGAGGGGTCATGGCCACCGCCAAGGTCAAGCAGTTCTGGACCGCCTTCATCTCCGTCCTCTTCGCCCTGCTCGCCTCCGTCGGCCTGACGGGCACCGCCGCCGCGGCCACGCAGCCCGCCGTGCAGCAGCCCGAGGAGCCGGCCGGCCCGGCCGCCGCCCCCGTCGCCCGGGAGCGTGCCGCCCTCGCCTCCGTACCGGCACAGCGGGTACACGTGTGGCCGCTCGCCGGGGACCGCTCCCTGCCGCCCACCATCAAGCAGCGCATCGCCGCCGAGGCCCACGGTTCGTCCCCCGCCGCCCGGCACCGTTCCGCGACCGGCGCGAGCGCCGTGGCCGAGAGCGACGAGCAGGCCGCGCTGACGGCACTCGCGTCGGCCGCCGTCGCGTAGGGCACGGGGAGCCGACTCGCGTACTCCCCGCGCCGCCCACCTCGCGGTATCCGGCAGGACCCCGCCGGTGGACGACCCAGCACCACCAGCACCACCTGGCAGGACCCCGGGACCACCCGACAGGACCCTGGCGAAACCCCGGGACCACCCGGCAGGACCCCGGCGAAACCCCGGGACCACCCAGCGGGATCCCGGTGAGAACCCCGGCGTCACCCGGTACGAACGGTATGACCCGGCACAGCCTGATAGAGCCCCATGGAGCCCCGCGGAACCTCGTAGAGGCTCGCGGAACCTCGTAGAACGAACCCGGTCGGTCAGCGGCGCTCGTCGCGTTCGGCGGCCGCTTCGGCTTCGGCCGCGGCTGCGGCCTCGTCGACCTCCGCATCCGGGTCGAGGGAAGCCCCACTGTCGTCGACGGACGTCAGAGCGGTGCCCTCGTCCACCTCGGTGGGAGCGGGCGGCTCCACCAGCCAGTCGGGATTGGCCTGCTTGTCCCACCACTTCCAGGCGGCGAACGCGCCGCCGGCGAGAACGCCCAGGACCACGAGGCCCTTGGCGAGGCGTCCGGCCCTGGCCCGGCGCTCGTGCTTCTTCACGATCTTCTGGATTTCCCTCGGCGTCACCTGCCCGCGCAGCGCGGCCCAGGCGGCGGTGGAACGCGACCCGGCCTCCTCAAGGACGGGACCGGTCGCGGCGACCGCGTTCTCGACACGCGGAACGGTGTAGTCGGCCGCCTGACGGGCGGCCCGGCGGGTCTTGACCGCCGCACGGTGTGCGGCCGCGTCGACCCGCGGCGGCACATGGGGTGCGACATACGAGTCGTACTGCGCACGAGCCTGCACTCGGGCCTGTCGAGCGGCCTTCGAGACCTTCGGCGCGATCAGTTCGCGCGCCTCGTGTGCGTAGTGCGAGGCCTGGTCCCTCGCCGTGTCGGCGTACGGTGCCACCACTTCCGCGGCGTGCATGACGCTCTCCTTCGCCGAATCTGTCGCGGCGCGCACGCTGTCCATGCGGGTCACAGGATTCCTCCTCCTCGGTGGCGATGTCGGTTTTTCACCTTTCCATCCTCTTCGGAATCATGCCCCTCGGAACGAGGTCCGGCATGTGGGGCGGGCATACGGGGCATGCGAGGATCGGACACGCCAGAGACAGACGTGGGACGACGCGACATGACGTGGACGGAAGGCGACCGTGGCCGAGCAGCTGTACGCGATCCTCAAGACCAGCCTGGGTGACATCGAGGTGCGGCTGATGCCGTTCCACGCTCCGAAGACGGTCCGGAACTTCGTCGAACTCGCCTCGGGCGAGCGCGAGTGGACGCACCCCGCGACCGGCACGGTCTCCTCGGACCCGCTCTACGACGGCACGGTCTTCCACCGGGTGATCAAGGACTTCATGATCCAGGGCGGCGACCCGCTGGGGGACGGCACCGGCGACCCCGGCTACGCCTTCGCCGACGAGTTCCACCCGGAGCTCTTCTTCGACCGCCCCTACCTGCTGGCCATGGCCAACGCGGGGCCGGGCACCAACGGCTCGCAGTTCTTCGTCACCGTCGCCCCCGCGACCTGGCTGAACCGCAAGCACACCATCTTCGGCGAGGTCGTGGACAAGGAGAGCCGGAAGGTCGTGGACGCGATCGCGACCACCGCGACCGACCCGCACACGGAGCGACCGCTCCAGGACGTGGTCATCGAGTCCGTGGTGATCGAGAAGCGCTGAGACGGGAAGGGACGGAACCGCCATGGACCCGCGACCTTCCACGGACCCGCCCGCCGGTCCGCCCCGCTGCTACCGCCACCCGGAGGCCGAGACCGGCATCCGCTGCGCCCGCTGCGAGAAGCCGATCTGCACGCGGTGCATGATCTCCGCCTCCGTCGGGTTCCAGTGCCCCGACTGCGTGCGCAACGGCTCGGGGACCGGCCACGCGGCCGACGCGAACCAGCCCCGGACGCTCGCGGGCGGCAAGGTGGCGGCCGACGACCACCTCGTCACCAAGATCCTCATCGGGATCAACCTCGCGGTCTACCTCGCGGTCCTGGTCCTCGGCGACCGGCTCGTCGACGAGCTCACGCTCATCGGCTACGCCTTCAGCCCGGCCCTCGGGGAGGTCGTCGGCGTCGCGGACGGCGAGTGGTACCGGCTGTTCACCTCGACCGTCCTCCACCAGCAGGTCTGGCACATCCTCTTCAACGTGCTCGGCCTGTGGGTGATCGGCGGGATCGTCGAGCCCGAGCTGGGCCGGATCCGGTACGCGGCCCTCTGTCTGCTCTCCGGCCTCTCCGGCTCGGTGCTGGCCTATCTCGTCGCCTCGCCGGCCCAGCCCTCGCTGGGCGCCTCCGGCGTCGTCTACGGCCTGATCGGCGCCTGGGTGGTGCTGGCCCGCCGGCGCCGCCACGACATGCGGCCGGTGGTCCTCTTCGTGGCCCTGTCGCTGCTCATGACGTTCACCCGTCCGGGGATCTCCTGGGAGGCCCACGTCGGCGGTCTGGTCGCGGGCGTCCTGGTGACGTACGCGCTGGTGCACGCGCCGAGGACCCGCAGGGACCTCGTGCAGTACGGGGCCTGCGGTCTGGTGTTCCTGGTCGACCTGGGGATCGTCCTCGCCCGTTCGGCGGCGCTCACCTGAGTGCACAGGGCTGTGGATGAGCTTCTCTGTGAGCTTTCCCCAGAGTTATCCACAGTGTGTGGCCAGCGTGTGACCGCCGCCTGACGGACTGTCCCCATTCTTGGGGAAACGACTGCACCCCCCGCCTCTGACCTGGTGGTTCTCCAGGGAGGCGAGGGGTGCTGTGGATTTCTTCGAGGGTGATTCCGGTCATACCGGCGTCAACCCCGTGTGAGTTATCCACAGATCTTCGTAAGTTATCCAGTGCTGTGCACAACGCTGTGGATAAGTTTAGGGGAGAGCTTGACGAGCGCCCGCGGTGGACGCTAGGTCCCCGTTACTTCCACTGCGTGGAGACACCGAAGCCGGCCGCGATGAAGCCGAAGCCCACCACGATGTTCCAGTTCCGGAGCGACTCGATCGGCATCGAACCGTCGGTGACGTAGAAGACGACGATCCACACCAGACCGATGGCGAAGAGCGCCAGCATCACAGGCGCCACCCAGCTGCGGTTGGTCAGCTTGATACTGGTCGCCTGCTTGGCGGGCGGAGGCGTGAAGTCGGCCTTCTTGCGGATACGTGACTTCGGCACGAGGGACTCTCCTGTCGATGCGCTGCGTGACCGCGCAGGGAACTGTGGCTGGCGCCGGGATGTGACGAAGGAGGACGACTGCGTCCCCCAGGCGTCCGTTAGCGTAGTGGTTCCGCGGCACCGAAGGGGATCAGGGTACGTTGAGCAATTCCGCCGGCACTCCCGAAGGAGGGGGCCGCACCGCGAGGTGGCGTCCCGTCCGGGTCCTCACCCTTGCCGTTTTCGCCCTCGCCGGACTGATCTTCGTCACCAGCTTCAACACCGCCAAGGGCACCAACATCCGCACGGACGCCTCCCTCCTGCGGCTCTCCGACCTGATCGAGGAGCGCAGTCACAAGAACGCGGGCCTCGACGAGTCCACCTCCGCCCTCCGCTCCCGGGTCGACTCGCTCGCCGCCCGCGACGACGGATCCACCCGCGCGGAGGACGCGCGACTCGACGCGCTCGAAGCGTCGGCGGGCACCACCGAGGTCTCCGGCTCCGGCCTCACCGTCACCCTCAATGATGCCCCGCCGGACGCCCAGGCCGCCCCCGGCTACCCCGAGCCGCAGGCCAACGACCTCGTCATCCACCAGCAGGACCTCCAGGCCGTCGTCAACGCCCTGTGGCAGGGCGGCGCCGAGGGCATCCGGGTCATGGACCAACGGCTCATCTCCACCAGCGCCGTGCGCTGCGTCGGCAACACCCTGATCCTCCAGGGCCGCGTCTACTCACCCCCGTACAGGATCACGGCGGTCGGCGACCGGGGAAAGCTGAGCAGGGCGCTCGCCGACTCCCCGGCGATCCAGAACTACCAGTTGTACGTGAAGGCGTACGGGCTCGGCTGGAAAGTCGACGAGCACAGGGCGGTGACTCTTCCCGGCTACTCGGGCACAGTGGACCTCCACCACGCGAAGCCGGTGAGCTGACAGCCGACGCGCTGACGGCCGGCGTGCTGACAGTGGGTGCGCCGACAGTGGGTGAGCCGGCAGCGGGAGGGCGGCTTGAGGGGTTCGGGGGGCTTGCGGCTCGCCGTGAGGACCTTCAGCGAGCTGTGCCTCACGGTCGGCACCCTGATCGTCCTCTTCGTCGCGTACGTCCTGTACTGGACCGGCGTCCAGGCCGAGAGCGCGAGCGCCGGCCAGATCGACGCCCTCCAGCGGGAGTGGACGAGCACCCCGGTCACGGCCGCGCCCGCCCCCGGAGCCGTGCCGTACGTCCCGGGCAGGGGGATCGCCGTCATGTACGTCCCCCGGCTCGGCGAGGACTGGAAATGGCCGGTCATCGAGGGCACCGGCGCGGACGTTCTCAGGAAGGGCCTCGGCCACTACACGGCCACCGCCCGGCTCGGCGGGACCGGGAACTTCGCCGTCGCCGGCCACCGCCGCACCCACGGCGACCCCTTCAAGGACTTCCCGAGGCTGCGCGCCGGTGACGCGGTGGTCCTGACCGACGGGACGACCTGGTTCACGTACCGGATCGTCCGCGCCCCCTACCGGACCGTGCCCACCGACGTCGGGGTCGTCGACCCGCTGCCGACGTCCTTCGGCCGCGACGTGTCGGGTCTCGACGGTCCCGGCCGCTACCTCACCCTCACCACCTGCGAGCCCGAGTGGGGCAGCAGCCACCGTCTCGTCGCCTGGGCGCACCTCGACGCCACCCGGCCGGTCGCCGACGGCCGTCCACAGGCTTTGGACAGTCGTCCACAGGCTTTGGCCGGCTGACCCCTCACGGGCCCCTCGCCCCGTACTCTGGTCCCCGTAACGAACGGAAAGGGGCGGTCGACGTCATGTACGGCTGGATCTGGCGGCATCTGCCGGGCAACGCGTGGGTGCGGGCGCTGATCTCGATCGTGCTGGTCCTCGCGGTCGTCTACGCCCTCTTCCAGTACGTGTTCCCCTGGGCGGAGCCTCTGCTTCCGTTCAACGATGTGACGGTGGACGGCCAGTGAGCGCGCGAATTCTCGTCGTCGACAACTACGACAGCTTCGTCTTCAACCTCGTTCAGTACCTCTACCAGCTCGGCGCCGAGTGCGAAGTCCTCCGCAACGACGAAGTCGAGCTGAGCCACGCCCAGGACGGCTTCGACGGCGTCCTGCTGTCGCCAGGACCCGGCACCCCCGAGCAGGCCGGTGTCTGCATCGACATGGTCCGGCACTGCGCGGCGACCGGCGTGCCCGTCTTCGGCGTCTGCCTCGGCATGCAGTCGATGGCCGTCGCGTACGGCGGAGTCGTCGACCGGGCGCCCGAGCTGCTGCACGGCAAGACCTCGCCCGTCACGCACGCGGGCAAGGGCGTCTTCGCCGGTCTGCCCTCGCCGTTCACCGCGACCCGCTACCACTCGCTGGCCGCCGAGCCCGCCGCCCTGCCGGCCGAGCTCGAGGTCACCGCGCGGACCGAGGACGGCATCATCATGGGCCTTCGCCACCGGGAACTGCCCGTGGAGGGCGTCCAGTTCCACCCCGAGTCGGTCCTCACCGAGCACGGCCACCTGATGCTCGCCAACTGGCTGGAGCAGTGCGGCGACAAGGGGGCGGTCGCACGGTCGGCGGGGCTCGCGCCGGTGGTGGGCAAGGCCGTCGCGTGACGACGGGCTCTCCGTGGTTCCGGCCGACGGACGAACCGGGGCCCGCGCCGATGCCCACGGACCCGTACGGGACTCCGGCGGCGTACGGGGACGGGGGACCGGCCGCGCAGCGGGAGGCTCCCACCGCGTACGGAGAGGCCGCCGCGTACGGAGAGGCCGCCGCGTACGGAGAGGCCCCGGGCACGTACCGGGAGGCCTCCGGCACGCATCGGGAGGCCGCCCCGTACGGGGAAACCACCGCGTATGAGGAGACGGCCGTGTTCGCGGCGCCCGCGGCGCCCGCGGCGCCCGCGGCGCCCGCGGCGCCCGCGGCGCCC